>NZ_JAMZAN010000004.1:0-455789 GCF_024181865.1 Vibrio sp. Y58_MX_L22 | reverse complement strand
AGTTCTCGGCCGGTGTGAACACCAGTTTGCCATCAACAATTTCAACTTTCCCTTGGTCACTCGGCACGGACGCCGAATCAATGCTTAACGTATCGCCATCAATGTCGGTGTCGTTTGGCAGGACATCAATCGTTACTGAGCTATCTTCCTCTGTAATTGTTGTATCATTAGAGGCAATAGGCGCATCGTTAACTGAGTTTACTGTTACCGAAACTTGAGCTTCATCCTCTAACTCACCATCTGAGATGGTGTAGCTAATCGTTGCATTACCGTTGAAATTTTCAGCCGGAGTGAAAACAAGCTTACCATCGATAATCTCAACGATACCTTGCTCTTCTGGTACAGAAGCAGAGGTAATGATTAAATCATCACCTTCAATATCACTGTCGTTAGCGAGCACATCAATTACAACCTGGGAATCCTCGTCAGTTTGAATCGCATCATTAGTTGCTATTGGCGCGTCATTAACAGGCGTAATATCTAAGTTAGCAGTGCCATTAATAACACCGCCATCGTTATCAATAATGTCATAGGAGAATGACACTTCAGTGTCATCGTCAGCCTCTGGAATGTAAGTCCAAGATCCATCGCTGTTATCAATTAAGGTGCCATTCCCACTCTCAATAGTGACGTTTGTAATGACAAGAGTATCGACATCATCAATATTGACGTTCGATAGTAATTCTTCAGTAGTTATCGTGATTGGATCGCTATCTTCCTCAACAGCGCTTAATGTCACTGGAGAATTAGTAAGTGGCTTACTTGAGCCATCCCCACTTGTCTCGATACCTGTTGTGAAGAAGTCATTTAAGGTCAACGCTTGAGTTTCAGATAAGCCGAGGGATTCTAAGCCAATAGTTTCAAAGTTTGTTGAGGCTAGCACTTCAGTACCATCTCGTACAATCGTGGCACTATTTTGCAAACTGGAGCCACTATTTTCACCCGCTGCAGGTGCGAGTTCTTCATCAATAGCAGAAGGGTCTTGACCTTGCTCAATAGCACTAATAATCTGTGCTACATCGTCTGAAATATCTTTTAAACCTTGCTCTTGAGCAAGCTGAATTTTCAGGTCTTGAGGCGCAGCATCTGTCATTGCCACTATCACTTCACCTGGTAGAGGCTGCTGTCCTTCTGCAAGGACTCTCAGCTGCCCATCCAAACCTATTACGACGACTTGATTACCGAGTGGCACTAATGCTGTACGATCCATATAAACCTTAACCCTAAATAACTGTCAAGTTTTTGACTAACAATACTAATTTGCTATATATTGCCCGAATATATAGTGCAATAACAGCAATTTGATGCTCAATAAAGTAATTATGTGTCATACATCAATAAGAATCCAGATGCATAAGTGTTTTATTTTATTAAAATCTGGACACACGTTCCTAGCTATTACCTTCATCTTTAATTTGAGATCTTAATTCAAGTTTCAGGCAGATTTAGTAGGTTGATTTATCAAAATTGAAACAAATGAACAGCGAATCAACAGGTTACTTCATCGCATATTAATGTTATTGTGCGCTAAATTATTGACGCCCTTATAAGTATTCCACTTATAAGCCCTATCACCTCGAGAATTTTTACCATTATCTAGGAGAATCACAGTGAAGTGGACTCGTGCCAACGCCTTTTGTATTGGTATGTTCACCGCTAGTCATGCTTTTGGGCAAACGCTAGAGCAAGCGGTTGAAAACACATTAAAAACCAATCCTGACATCAAAAGTGCGTTCAATGAATTCGTTAGCAAGCAGTATGTGAATGAAGCATCTGGTGGTGCTTACCTCCCATCCGTAGACTTAGATGCCGGTATCGGTTACGAAGGAATCAAACCTGCAGAGTCAGGGCGAGATTCAACCGATCTGACAAGAAAAGAAGCCACCGTGACACTAACCCAGCTAATATGGGATGGCTCAGCGACACTTAATGATATGGATCGAACAGCAGCTGATGCTGAATCGGTCCGTTATCAACTTCTAGCTGATGCCCAAGACACCGCTCTAGAGGTCGCGAAAGTTTATTTAGACTCAGTAAAAGCTTATGAAATTCTGACACTTTCCGAGAATAACTTGAAAGTGCATAAGAAGATCTATGAAGACATTAAAAAGCGAGTTAACTCAGGTATCGGTTCTACAGCAGACCTAACCCAGGTAGAGGCTCGTTTAGCAAAGGCTCATGGTAACTTGGTGGCAGCTCAGAACAACTTATATGACAGCCACACCACCTTTACACGCCTTGTCGGACAGTCACCACAAGGATTGATTTTCCCAAGAGCGGACCAAAACTTTATTCCCTACACCATCGATGAAGCGATTGACTTGGCATTCGAGTCACACCCAGTAATCAAAATCTCGGTAGCTGATGTGGACTCTGCAAAGTTCCAATACAAGCAATCTAAGGGAACTTACTACCCAACGATATCGGTAGAAGCGGCTCAAACATGGCGTGATGATGCAAGCGGTATCGAAGGAAGCAGCGAAGAGACAACAGCAATGTTACGTATGCGTTACAACCTCTTTAACGGTGGTAGTGACGTAGCCAACGCTGAAAGTTTTGCCTACCAACTAAATAAAGCAAAAGACCTAAGAGAACGTGCATACCGCCAAGTAGAAGAAGGTCTTCGTCTATCTTGGAGTGCGTTAGATTTAACACTTCAACAAAAAGAGTTCCTAGCGGATCACGTAGATTCGGCCTCTGAAACTGTCATCGCCTACGAAAAGCAGTATCGCATTGGAAAACGCACTCTGCTGGACTTGTTAAATACTGAAAACGAACTTTTCGAAGCAAGAAAGAACTACTTGGATGCTCGATACTCAGAGCAGTACGCCAAGTACCGCGTTATGAACGCGACTGGCCAATTGTTAAATGCCTTGCGTGTCGATGTACCTACAGAATGGAATGAAAAGGTGGAGTACTGATCATGAAACCAGTGAAGATTCTATTTGCATTGGGTATGCTCGCCATCACTCAACACGTTGTTGCTGAAGACGAATATGAGTATCGTCCTGTACCAAATGCAGAACAAATAGCAGATTTGCAAGATGACGATAACGATGGTGTCATCAATGCTCGAGATATGTGCCCAGGTACACCTGAAGGCTCAGAGGTCGACAACGACGGTTGTGGAGAATACATTAAAGCATCAGATAACATGCAAGTGCGGATACTTTTTGCTAACGACTCTGATGAGATCAATCCAGTCTTCAGAAGACAAGTCCGAGAGCTTTCCGACTTTTTAAAAGAGTACCCTACTACTTCGATAGAGCTGCACGGCTATGCTAGTAAAGTTGGTGGTTCAAAGCATAACCAAGATCTTTCTGAAAGACGAGCACGCAATGTCCGTGAAGCCCTACTAAGCTACGACATCGAACCGAGTAGAGTCCGCATTGTTGGTTTTGGTGACACTCACTTAGCACAGCAAGGGACCGATGAAGTCAGCCATGCTTTAAATCGTCGAGTAACCGCATCAGTCGTTGGTTACAAAGGCGAGATAAAAAGAGAGTGGACAATATTCACAACTCTTCCAGAAAGGTAAAGTACCTGTTTTTGTTTGCTCTGCAAGCACAAAGCAAACAAAAACGAGTGAATACTTAACCTCAGAAAAGGAGCTTCGGCTCCTTTATTTTTACTCATTTCGACAACCGTATTATGCTTTAGGAATCGGCACTTTAGTGTTACTCTAGCCACGTCATAACAACGAGAGTTTTGAAATGAGCAAACTTACATCAGATATCCAAGCGAACCTTGACCTTTTTGTTGCAGAAACGAAAGAAAACCAATTGGTTTGGGGTTTACGCAATGAAGAAGGTTGGCTATCTTGCGATTCAACTGAATTCGAAAACAGCGAAGTCATGCCTTTCTGGTCTTCTAAAGAAGATGCAGAAGCACATAATGTTGAAGAATGGGCAGATTTTACTGTACTAGAAATCCCATTAGATATCTTTGTTGAAGATTGGCTTTTGACTCTTGCTGAAGATGGTGTTCTTGTTGGAACTAACTGGAACGATCAGTTAGAAGGCAAAGAAATGGAGCCTCAAGATCTAGCAAAGCTTTACATTGATTAAAGATTTCTGACCTCAACTTTATGTTGAGGTCTTTCTTTTTTATGCCTCTTCTTTCAATATCTCGACCAAGTGCATAGTTTTACTACTCTTTTTCTTAGTACACCCAACTTAATCACAACGCTGATGCGTTAAAAGCGCTATGATAACTCAACTTTAAAGGCACCTTAAATTAAAGGCTCGTTTAAACATGCGCGTGCTCTATCCCTTGCTTGCGTCACTTTTGCTCACTCCAGTATATGCAAGCGACACTCAAGATATTGAACCAAACCAAAATATCACACAGTGGCACTCTGTCTACCAAACCACACTACGAAGCAACCCTGAGTCGGCATTGAGCATGCTTCAAGATCGCTACCATACAGCGAAATCGGACAGCGAAAAGCTCTACGTAAGTGGATTGATTTATGAATATATGTCAAACATAAATCAGCCTTACTATGGCAGCAGTCAAGTCTTAGACAACCCTTTTTCTCAATTAGAATCAGAATATATTCTTGCGTTAAATGAACGTAAGCATGGTAGTTACGAGGCCTCAGTAGATAGCTTTTCTTCTTTGCGACAGACAATGAAGAAAATATCCGATTCCGAAGGCAAGGCTCTGATGAACTATCAACTTTGTTATACGCTGAATCAACAAGGTCGTTATCACAAAGCAAACTTTTATTGCTCATCCTTAGAGAGCCACTTAAATCATAAGCATCAAGAAAACTTCCCTGTTGATCTTGCTTTGCGCGTGGTAGCAAATAACTACAATTACCGCGGTGACTATGAAAAAGCCTTAAGTTTGTATCGACAGTTGATGGCCAACATGTCGACGCAAAGCGATCCTTCAGGGATTTACAATGACGTCGGCAATTTACTTGCAGAGCTGGGGCAATTTGAACAATCAGAGCAATATCTCATTCAAGCCCTACTGGTTCGCCAAGATGAAGGGACACCTCTTGAAGTTGCACAAGTCGAACATAGTCTAGGAGCGATGTACAGAAAATCCAAAGAACTCGATAAGTCCATCAGCCACTACAAAAATGCATTAACGATTCTCGAACAACTTCATTACCCATACGGGCAAGGGTTGACCTATTTAGGGTTATCTGCTGCTTTGGCCGATTCTGGGCAATTAGATACCGCGGTAGATTACATTGGAAGAGCATTAAACATTGCCCAAACTTATGAGAATACGCACCTTGAAACAGAGGGTCATTTGGCTGCTGGATTGGCATATTTAAAGAACCATACACCCGAAAAATCGATTGAACACACTACAATAGCGTTAAGATTAGCGGTAAAAAACGCTAGGCCCTTATTGCAAGCGCAAGCCCAATTACTCCTCGCAAAAGCATACCAAGCTCAAAATGATTACAAAAAGGCACTGGAGCATCACAAGGCCTACTCGACGATTGAACTAACGAACCGAGACGCGAGTAATATCAAGGCGTTAGAGGCACTAGATCTCTCTAAAAAAGAGTATGAATATGATCTACAAGTCGCGCAGTTGAACAACGAAACTCTTCTAAGTCAGTACCAGTTTGAAAAACTCACAGACCAACAACGCACTTATAATTTTGTTGTTTTCTGTTTATTGATTCTCCTCGCTCTGGCATTGATGGTTCAGCGACAAACACGCTTAAAAGCCAAAATAGACAGCTTAACGTGTGCATTAAACAGAGCGGCAATTATAGAGACGATTAAAAGCCAAACCTCCAAAGCGGAAGGAGACTTCCGCTACGTTCTAGCATTAATCGATCTAGATGACTTTAAGGCGATTAATGATCAGTACGGTCATCCAACTGGCGACTTAGTACTACAACAGGTATGCAAAGCGCTTAAAGCTAAACTTAATAAGGGAGATTACTTGGGTCGTTTAGGTGGAGAAGAGTTTATCTTGCTATTGAAAAACGTCGATGAGATTGACGTTCCCTTTAGAATACAAAGTCTGCATAAAACAATTTCAGAAAAGAGTGTACATTCGCTTAATGACCATCAATTGAATATATCTGCGAGTCTGGCCTATCTATCAACCTCAATGCCACTCACCAACTTTGATGAGCTCTATTCGATATTAGACCAAGCGTTATACAATGCTAAGAAGCAAGGAAAAAACTCCCTTGTGGACGCATACAACGAGCCGATCAGTTTAAGTGCTGAGTATATTCTCTAATAAAACCAAACCACCAGCGTAGTGGTTTGTTATAGGTGGAAGCATCAGTAAGCCATTCAGATGCAACACCATCATCAAGGAGTCTTTGTGCCCAAGGCAAGAAAAAACATTCAGTCTCTAGAGCGAGGTTTTCTAATCCTCGAGTTGCTCTCGATGAGTGAGTCTCCCCTATCATTACAGACGATCAGTAATGCGATCCAGTTAAATAAGACGACTGTTCACGGGTTACTTGCGACTCTACACTCTCTTGGATATGTATCCAAACACAACCATAGCTACAGCCTAGGGTTTAGATGCTATGAACTGTCTAAGCCGATTGAACAAAAAAACGAAGCTATCCGACAACACTTTGTTCCATTGCTGAAAAAAATGGCCCAAATGACTAACAACACTGCTTACCTCGCTGTACAAAGTGGCGCTAAAGAGTACTTGTATATCGATGCTATAGAGCAGGATAACCCTCTTACTATCCGTAGCCCGAGAGGGAAACGAGAAGGACTCACAACATCTGCGATCGGCAAGGCTTTTCTTAGTTTTGATGATGAGCTTCGCCGAACATTGCGCCTTGAAAGCCAAATATCCCCCACGTTAGAAACTGAACTTAATCAGGTTGTATTATCAGGTTACGCACTCGATTTAGAAGAGGCAGAGCCAAACCTCAATTGCTTAGCGATCCCCCTTTACTTGGATGGTAAGGTCGTTGCTGTTGCAGGTGTCAGCGGTGCTGCCTCCGAACTGACGGTCACTAGGCTAAAACACTTTGCCAGCATCTTTCTCAAATTTTAAGATTTGACAATGTCGAATCCTAGGCCATTTTTATACTGTTTTGATTACATGCTTATACGTCGCCTCTAATATGGTCGTTGTTCAACTCAACAACGTAGGAGAAGCGATGTCTACTGTATTAATCACCGGCGCTAACCGTGGCTTAGGCTTGCAATTTGTCCGCCACTACCTTGGAAAAGGTTGGCAAGTTATCGCAACTTGTCGTTCACCAGAAAATGCTAAGCAGCTCAATGAACTAGTAACCCAATCTAATCAACTTCAACTGATGGCTCTAGACGTCACTAACCAACAAGATATCGATCAGTTAGCCACTCAATTAGCGGATCGTCCGCTCGATCATTTAATTCTTAATGCAGGTGTATTAGGCGAAGAGTGTGCAAAGCTTGGCGAAATGACCCAGAAAAAATGGCTAGAAGTACTAAACATAAATACCGTCGCACCTGCCCTGCTAATTCAAGCCCTACAAGACAACGTTGCGAAAAGTCAGCACAAAACCATCGTGGGAATCTCAACCCGAGTTGCGAGTTTAAGCGATAACAGTTCAGGTAACATGTACAGTTATCGAGCATCTAAAGCAGCGCTTAATCAGGTTCTAGTATCAGCAGCACGCAATCTCGAATCGCGAGGAGTAAAAACTGTCGCAGTTCATCCCGGCTGGGTAAAAACCGATATGGGCGGTGAGGACGCAACCTTTTCTGCCGAGGAAAGTGTTGCAGGCATTGTTTCGGTCGCAGAACAGCTAACACTTGAGCAATCCGGAAGCTTCCGCGTATTTGATGGCTCTACAATCGAATGGTAACTGTTCTCTAAATGACGTCTCCCGGCCAAATTGAAGGCCGGGAGAATACAGTAAACTAATAGGCCAAAAAGATAAAAGCTCGCACTATCGTCAGACAAGCGAGCCGTTATCGTCTATGGTGTTGTACTACCGTCAAACGCTGAGGAAGTCAGCGATTGCAGAGGTGTCATTTAGGCAATGATTTCCCGTGAAACTCACTCAATCATCCCACTCAGGCGCTAGCCCTTCAGGGTTTACTTCGCGGCCATTTCTTTCCAACGCATCTATCTTTGCAATCGCCTCTTCACTCAGATTAAGTTCAAGTGCTTTCAGGTTACTTGCTAAATTCTCTCGTTTAGTTGAAGACGGGATCACCGCGTAACCTTTTGACAAAGCCCAAGCAAGCGCGACTTGAGCTGGCGTGGCCTGATAGTCCTCAGCAATACCTGCAATAGTTGGGTCCCCAAGTACTTTCCCATATGCCAAGGTCATGTAAGACGTTACCTGAATATCGTTTTCCTGCATGAAGCTGACCAACTTACGATTTTGCAAATAAGGGCTAAGCTCGATTTGGTTAGTAACAATATTCTCTTTACCGACCACTTCTATCGCTTGTTGCAACAAGTCAATATTAAAGTTGGATACGCCAATATTACGGGTTAACCCTTGCGATTTAGCTTCAAGTAATGAAGCCATGTATTCGTTCAAGTTATTGTTATTGCCAGGCCAGTGGATCAAGGTCAAATCCACATAATCTGTATTTAGCTTTTCTAAGCTCTCTTTTAGACTTGGAATGAGTTGTTCCGTGTTCATGTTATCAACCCAGATCTTGGTCGTAATGAATAGCTCATCACGTGCAATACCGGACTGTGTCAATACTTCACCGATTTCTGCCTCATTACCGTAAATCTGTGCAGTATCAATTACGCGGTAACCCACTTCTAACGCATTACGGACTGAATCCTTAACTACTTCACCCTCTAAACGAAACGTGCCGACGCCAAATGATGGTACTTTCATCTAAATCTCCTGAATTATCGATTTTATAGTTGATTCGAAGCAAAACTTTACGCCGCAAGAAACTTTCCGTAAAGTTAACAATACTCAAATCTAATTTGAAATATATTCAACAATGAAAGCTACTCTAGATGAAATGCGCACCTTTATGGCCGTGGTCGATACGGGTTCAATCAGCTCTGCGGCTGAACTGTTATCGATGACCGTCTCGGCGGTGAGTCGATCGGTATCTCGGCTAGAAGCCAAACTCGAAACGACCTTGTTAAATCGCACAACCCGTAAGTTAGATGTTACTAATGAAGGAACGATATACCTCGATAAAGTCAGACATATTGTAGAAGCAGTAGAGAATGCCGAAGCACAACTGAAAAGCCAGAAATATAAGCCTTCTGGCCTCCTACGAATAAACGCAGCTACCCCCTTCTTACTGCACGTACTAACGCCGCACATTGCTAAATATCAGAGCTTGTATCCAGAAGTCGAAATCGATCTCAATTCCAATGAGGAAAATATTAGCCTTTTGGGAACAAAAACCGATATTGCTTTTCGTATCGGTGAGCTACAAAACTCAACCATGCGCGCGATATTTCTTGGTAAAAGTCGGATTCGAATCGTCGCGAGTCCAGAGTATTTAAGACAACATGGTACTCCAACCTCAATAGATCAGTTACTCAATCACAAGCTACTTGGATTCAACAAGCCGGAGTATCTTAAGGAATGGCCGATCATGGATGATAAGAACAAACTTCTGCGTATTATGAGTAGCCTAAGATCTGATAATGGCGAGACGCTAAGATGTTTAGCCTTACATGGTGCGGGGATAGCTTGCCTGTCTGACTTTATGACCTACTCTGACCGACAAGCTGGTCGCTTAGTGGGCGTGCTTAGTGAACACACGCATAATGTCGAACAGCCCGTTCATGCGGTGTATTACAAAAATGCCAGTACCTCACGCCGGATCAGCTCTTTTATTGACTTCATCAAGCAAGAAATCAAGGTAGAGAACCACCAGTTCCTTTAAAGACCACCGCTGTTTGTGGCAAAACACTTTTGTCTTTTTGCCGCTTTTTCTCACAACAAAAATCTCATAGTGTCCTGAAT
Source organism: Vibrio sp. Y58_MX_L22 (assembly GCF_024181865.1). Taxonomy (NCBI): domain Bacteria; kingdom Pseudomonadati; phylum Pseudomonadota; class Gammaproteobacteria; order Vibrionales; family Vibrionaceae; genus Vibrio; species Vibrio sp. Y58_MX_L22. The sequence goes on along the minus strand of NZ_JAMZAN010000004.1, from coordinate 445,882 downwards.
ATCAGGGAGGCACCTTGCCTCCTAGTACTCACAGTAATAGTCAGGCTTCATAATGCATAAAGATTTAAGTAACAGATTCACCATCGGGGTTGAGCTCCCCCTAGATAATGACTGGACCCAAGAAGGCCAGAAAAAACGCCTGCTCCAACGAAAACCGTTCGGCGTACCAGACATGAGTGCACATAAACAGCGTATTATGTTAGCCGATAAGTTAGGCTTTAACGTAGCTTGGGTGAGAGATGTCCCGTTGTACGACCCTAACTTTGGAGACGCGGCACAAATTTATGAACCGTTCAGTTATCTTGGCTATCTCTCTGCGTGCACCGACAACATTCTACTAGGGACAGCAGCGATAGTATTACCGTTAAGACAACCTTGGCTAGTGAAAAAAGCCGCTGCGACCATCAACGAGTTAAGTGGTGACCGCCTGATACTCGGTGTGGCTAGTGGAGACCGCCCTAGTGAATATCCCGTTTTTAATGCCAACTTTGACAGCCGTGGCTCAGCTTTTCGAGAAAGTGTAGAGATTTTGAAAGATACGCAAAATGATAAGCTGGGTAACGATCTACAGTTATTACCCGAGTTTGCTGATATTCCTATCTATGTCGCAGGGTTAGCGCAGCAAAGTCCACAATGGATAGGAGAAAACCTAGACGGCTGGCTCGCCTACCCAGGCACACCTGATGATCATGAACACCGCGTTGCACTTTGGCGCTCCGTAGCGGGAAACAAACCCTACGCCAGCTTTATTCATCTTGATTTAGTCGATAACCCAAATGCACCAGTCGTTCGGCATCATTTTGGTATCCAGGCCGGAGTCAATGGCTTGAGCGATGAGCTAGAAAAAATGCAAGAAGCAGGAGTCAATCACATCGGGTTGCATTTCCGTCGTAATAGCCAACCAATTGATAAATCAATGGAACAGATCGCTCAGTACGTGTTGCCACGCTTTAACTAAGAGCAAATAAAAATATGTGCCACCTTACTAAGGGGTGGCACGCTAGGCTTGGCAGTTGGAAAAACAAAAGCCGCAATAACGACAAAACTCTTTTGTTAAAACAACAATAATAGTGTTATTTTAAAGTAAGTCTTGGTTGAATAAAGTCGATGAACGCGGAAATACGCTTAGAGACTGAAGAAGATTTGTAGAACACAGCATTGACCTGTTCTCGTCCAGTATTTGTGATTTTTTCCGATTCAAACAATGCCACTAACCGTCCAGAATCAAGATCATCTTTCACCATAAAGCCAGATAAACATGCAATGCCGTTCCCTGCCAGCACTAACTGTCTAACCGTTTCACCACTGCTGGATAGGATATCAGGCTCTATCATCTCAAACCCTCGTAATGGCCACTGATTTAACACTTTAGCGCCAGAAAAACCGATCAAGTTATGACTGCGCAAATCGCTCACCGCTTCAGGGAAACCTCGTTTAGATAAATAACCAGGCGTGGCAACGATAAATAGTGGGCTTGTTCCTAAAGGTTTAGCATGCAGTGTTGAATCCGATAATCGTCCAATACGTATCGCCACATCGGTTCTTTTTTCCAATAGATCCACAAAACCCTCATTAGAGGTAAGATCGAGCTGAATATCAGGATAAGCCTCTTTAAATGGCTGAATTAACGGCACGAGTTGATGTAAAACAAATGGGCTAGCGGCATCAACTCTTAAGCGCCCCTTGGGTAATTCACCTCGTGTGATGATCTCTTCTTCAGCTTGCTGTATTTGTAGTAAACCTAAGCGAACCGCTTCAACAAACTGATGCCCTTCCTCAGTAACTTCCACTCTGCGTGTCGTGCGATTCAGCAAGGTTACCCCCAACTGTGATTCAACTTTACTAACCGCACGAGATACCCTAGCGACTTGGATACCTAGTGCATCAGCAGCGGAAGAAAATCCACCACTATCCACAACTGCCATAAGAATCTCTAATTCATCTGATCGGGTTAACATTTCATCCCCTTTCCTAACTGCGCATTTCCTTCACTTATAACAAAAGTATTTTGTAATAAACACCATTTTTCGCAACGAATAACTCTTTAATAATACACGACATGGAGACGGGCTATTCGTTTATCCATTCATATTCAATGATTATAAGAGAGAGTTGTTATGCCTTTAGCTTTACTTGCATTGACGCTTAGCGCCTTTGCTATTGGAACCACGGAGTTTGTAATTGTCGGTCTGATACCGACTATGGCCTCCGACCTCAACGTATCATTACCTTCAGCGGGTCTTTTAGTTAGCCTGTACGCACTTGGTGTCGCGGTTGGTGCTCCCGTTTTAACAGCGCTGACTGGTAACTGGAAAAGAAAGTACGTTCTGCTTTCTGTGATGGCACTGTTTGTTCTTGGCAATCTGTTAGCCTGGCAAGCACCTGGATACAACACACTAGTTACAGCAAGGATACTGACCGGGCTTGCACACGGTGTGTTCTTTTCGATCGGCTCGACTATCGCCACTGGCCTAGTGTCAAAAGAAAAAGCCGCTAGCGCAATTGCTATTATGTTTACCGGTCTCACCGTAGCTCTAGTGACGGGCGTGCCACTTGGCACCTGGATTGGCCAGACATTTGGTTGGCAGGCAACCTTCCTAATCGTCGCGATCCTTGGAATCATCGCACTGATAGGAAGCGCTCTGCTAGTGCCGAGTAATCTGAAACAACCACCAGCAACCAAGCTGTCATCGCAAGTGAAAGTCTTGACTCAGCCTCGTCTACTTTTGGTGTACGCAATCACCGCGCTAGGTTACGGTGGTACGTTCACAGCCTTCACTTACTTGGCTCCTATTTTGGAAGAAGTATCGGGGTTTGGCTCTAGCGCTATCAGCCTAATTATGTTGGTTTATGGTGTATCAGTCGCATTCGGCAACATCTGGGGCGGAAAGATGGCCGACTCTATGGGGCCAATCAAAGCTCTGACAGCGATTTTCTCGGGCCTAATTGTGGTATTGCTCGTGTTTAGTGTCACAGCATTTAATCCAATTTCTGCAGTAGTGACCATTCTTGTCTGGGGTGCCTTTGCCTTTGGTAACGTTCCAGGACTTCAAGTTTATGTTGTCAAACTAGCAGAGAAATATTCACCTGATGCAGTCGACGTCGCTTCTGGTCTCAACATTGCTGCATTTAACGTAGGTATTGCACTGGGTTCTTGGGGCGGTGGCCTTATCGTGGCCAATGCTGGGCTGATGCACACACCTTGGATTGGCGCGATCGTAGTATTAGGTGCTCTACTACTAACCCGTTTCAGCGGAATGCTAGACAAGCGTCGAGAGCAGCACGCAACGGCACACTGATTCACGTTCCGAATCGATAAAAATCACTTAAGTTAGCCCGGCATTACGTCGGGCTTTCAATACAGAGTTTAAATACACCATTGACTGAGGTAGAAAGTTTATTCTACCCTTAGGTAAAACAAACGTTCTACCTGGTATGTCAAATAGTGAAAGAAAAAATCGCAGCAAGCCTAGAAAAAGCATTCAGTCAGTATGGCTTCGCCGAGCCGAGCGTACCCCAACTCAAAAACGCCTGCGAAGTCAGCCTGAGAACCCTGTACAAATACTACCCCTCCAAGGAAGCGATGATTGTTGCAGCTCTCGAGCATCGCCATCAAAGGTATTTGAGTTTTTTGCTCGAAGACGCCCCTGCCAATGGAACACCGGCTGTATTACACCTATTCACTCGCCTCGAGGATTGGATGAAGGAGTTTGCACCGAATGGCTGCATGTCCATCAATGCATTAGCAGCCTATCCAGAAAATCTATCGATTAATCAAGCAGTAAAACAACACAAATTGGCGGTCCGTCAGCTTATGCTCCAACTAAGTCAGCGAGAAGACCTCGCAACCACACTCTTCTTGTTACATGAAGGTTTATCCAACGCATGGCCGGTTCTCGGTCACGCTGCCTTTGCATCCGCTGAACACACTCTGCTAGAACTAATGAAGGAGAACAATCAATGACCACAATCCCGAAAGTCATGAAAGGCGTCCAACTTATCGGTCATGGTGGGCCAGATATGCTTCGTTACCGCGATGATATACCTGTGCCAGTCCCCTCGCCTGATGATGTATTGATCCAAGTTGCCGCCGCCGGAGTCAATAACACCGACATCAATACTCGAACAGCATGGTATTCTAAAAACGACGCCAATAGCATGGATGCAAGCTGGTCAGGAGACGCGCTATCTCTCCCTCGAATCCAAGGTGCCGATGTATGCGGTACCATCGTCGCTGTTGGTGAGAATATCTGCCCATCACGAATCGGCCAGCGTGTGCTTATCGAACCATGTATTACGCGCTTCCACAGTCAAGCACTTAGCTCGCCTTGGTACTTCGGTTCAGAATGTGATGGTGGCTTTGCTCAGTTCACTGTTGTTGACAGTAAACATGCATATGCTGTGAATAGTAGTTTATCGGATATCGATTTGGCCTCCTTCCCTTGTTCTTATTCAACTGCCGAGAACATGCTTGTCCGCTCTAATGTCACAGCGAGCGATACCGTACTGATTTCAGGGGCATCCGGCGGTGTTGGCTCTGCCGCAATCCAACTGGCGAAGGCGCGTGGAGCATACGTCATTGCTATCGCCAGCCCAGAAAAAAATGAACAGATCACGGCATTAGGAGCAAACCAAGTTATCCCTCGCGATGCAAATTTGCCGGCGACTCTCGGAGAAAACAGCGTTGACGTAGTGATTGATTTGGTCGCAGGAGAGCAGTGGCCACAATTTCTTCAGGTACTAAAGCCAGGATCAAGATACGCTGTTTCCGGCGCCATAGGCGGCCCAATTGTCGAGCTGGATGTAAGAACTCTTTACCTTAAAGACCTAGCGTTATTTGGTTGTACCGTTTTGGCACCAGAAGTATTCGGTAACTTGGTTCGCTATATCGAACAGAACGCAATTCGTCCCTTAGTCGCGGAGTCATTTCCCTTGAACCAGATAGGTCAAGCGCAAGAAGTATTTTCACGCAAGCAACATACTGGGAAACTGGTTTTGGAAATCACATAGCTTTTCGATTAACAGCGGCCTATACAAGTCGTTGTAATTTGAGAACACTTTAAGCATCCTAAAAAGTTCTCAATACTTAGAAGATCGCTACGGTTGGCTTAGCTTGTTATCCCTTTTCATCACGCTAAGCCAGCTTGTAAAAATATGTGTGTTTGCTTCTGAGTTATAAATGTTTAATACCAACATTATCTTACTTCTGGCGTTCATGAACAGAACCGAGATCTGAACGACTTCGGTGTTAAACCTACGATCCTATTAAATATTTTCCTGAACGCGCTCACATCTTGGTAACCCACTCTAAATGATATTGCGTCAAATGTTAGGGTTGTCGACTCAAGTAAATCACAAGCTTTTTGTACTCTTAAGCTTTGTATGTATTGGTTAACATTGAAACCTGTCGCCTTTTTAAAGCGTCGCTGCAATGTCCTTTCTGTTAAACAACTCAACTCTGCAAGCTCTTTATTGCTCAGTTTTCCTTGATAATGATCGTTTATATAGTGCTGTAGTTGAACAATTACCTCATCACCATGTTGGAAGTTTGGGGTAAACTGTTGATAAAAGCGTTGCTCTCTCGGACCAGTATCAATAACCAACATTTTGCCTAACAGGCGCATTACTGCCGGTGACGCAAATAAGGAAACCAGCTCCAAACCTAAATCCACCCATGACATCATACCCCCAGCCGTAATGATCGTTCCTTCGTTAATAAGGATGGCTTCTTGTCTTACGTGGATATCGGGAAACTGACTCGCTAATGAAGGAGCTAAGCCCCAGTGTGTTGTACAAGACTTATTGGTCAACAACTGGGTTTGAGCAAGAATAAAAGTACCAGCGCAGGCGGAGGCTAAAATCGCACCTTTACTATATTGGACATTTAACCAGTCGAGTAGCTCTGGCTCTGGTTCTAAGTAATATTGACCAGTGCCGCTAGGCGGAATCATTACCGCTGTTTTCACATCGAAGTGCGTGTTTGGCCAGTGATCCAATATCTCTACTTCAAAGTGCACATCAACGCCCAATTTAGCCGCAGCACGGTTTGCCATCTCGAAGAGTTCGCTTAAACCATATACGGAGGCTTGCGAGCTATCTGGGTAATTAACGAGTGCTATTTTCATTTTCAATTATCTTCAAGTGTCGCTTTTTGACTCTTTTGTGTCATTTTAGACTCTAAAGAAGGTGGCTAAAAGTCTTTATATTATTCGTACCGCAATGATCCTCAATAAAAGGAAAATAAAATGACTCAAAAAGCCCTACTTGTAATTGATTTGCAAAACGACTATTTCCCGGAAGGAAAGTTTCCTTTATGGAATACAGAATCGACTTTAGACAATGTTAAGAGAGCAATAACTAAAGCCAATGAGCAAAACATTCCTGTGATTCATATTCAGCATATTGCCGACCCTGCCATGGGTATTGCCCCATTCTTCAATGAAGGCAGCGACGGTGCCAATATTCACCCAGAAGTTCTTGCTTTAGCACCGAATTCCGAAATCGTGGTAAAGCACTTCGCAGATAGCTTTGAAGGAACACGTTTAGAAGAAGTATTGGCAAGCAAAAATGTAACGGAGTTACTTGTATGTGGAATGATGACACAAAACTGCGTGACACATACTGCTATCTCAAAATCTGCGGACAAGTATGATGTTTCGATCTTAATCGATAGCTGTACCACGGTCGATGAAATGATTCACAACATTGCACTTCACGCTGTCTCAACGAGAGTTCCCCTCGTAACTATTGAAGATAAGCTGTAATACACGTAAAACCTTTCACTCACACAATGCGGGCGAAAGGTCACACATATATGCACTTTCATTGATATTTGCTTACTTTGTGTTAAACATTGGTTTCCAAATAGTTACAAGGAAACGTTTATGAAATGGATAGTCGTATTGTTTATTAGCTTGTTTTCAGTTTTCAGCCATGCGAAAGAGTGGAAACAAATTCGCTTCACTGTTGAAGGGGCTTACCCTCCATTTAGCTGGACGACAAAAGAGGGAAAGCTAGAAGGGTTTGAAGTCGACCTCGCTAACGCGTTATGCAAAGAGTTAGAAGTAAAGTGCGTTATCTCAAAAATGGATTGGGATGGCATCATCCCTTCTCTCCTTAGTCGCAAGAACGATGCGATTATTGCTGCAATGACAATCACAGAAGAACGAGAAAAGAAAGTCGATTTCACCGTCCCTTATGCAAAAGTACCGACTCGTTTTGTAATGAAAAATGATAGAGAAATCAACATGGATGACGGCAGCCTAAATCGTTTATCTATTGGAGTTCAAAGAGCCACAATTGGTGATAAGTACCTTTCGGCCTTGTATCCAGATATTGATATTCGTCGTTATGGTACGTTCGATGAGGCATTTACTGATCTACTCAATGGACGGTTAGATGCTGTATTTGGCGGCTCAATCGGTTTAAGTGCTGGTTTTCTTGAAACTGCACAAGGTGAAGGCTATCACTTTACTGGACCAGCGTTTACAGAGGAAAAGTGGTTCGGCCGTGGCATTGGCGTAGCAGTGAGAAAACAAGACAAAGAATTAAAAGCATTACTCGATAGCGGAATACAAAAATTGATCCAGAGCGGTAAGCATAAAACCATCGCCAGCAAATATTTCTCCTATAGTATTTACGAGTAACCTCGCTATTTTTTTATAGCCTGCGCGGTATAGGAAACTTCCCTTTCCCTATATGGCGACAAAAACAGAGCCCTCGAGCAATCGCCCGAGGGTTATTTTTATAAAAAAGCCCACGTATATAAGTAACCCGCTCCCATGGCCATCGTTAAGATAACGATTAGGAAGGCAGCGATCATTTGGTTCTTAAAAATTGATTTCAACAAAATCACTTCTGTAAGACTTGCGCCAGCACTACCAATAATAAGCGCCATAACAGATCCAAGAGCCATACCTTTTTGTACTAGTGCCGCGCTAAGTGGAATGACCGCCTCTGCACGGATGTACAATGGAATACCAATGATTGCTGCGACCGGAATCGCGTACCACTTCGCTTCACCAGCGAACTCCGCAATGAACTCCGTCGGGATGAAGCCATAGATAAATGAACCAATCGCAATGCCCATCATGAGATAAGGGAACACTTGCTTAAAGTCTTTCCAAGTTGATTGCCAAATACGTGCCCAGCGGCTAGGCTCTTTCTCTTCCACGACTGTCGCTGTTGCACTACCGTCTGATGAGCAGCAAGACACTTCCACTTTAGGTTCAGGTTTTGGTGCATCACCACAGCAAGATGTTTTCGCCGCAACTGGCGTAGGTTCATTGCAGGCGCTGGTACCACAGATTGATGCTGGTCTCGCTTCTTCTTTTTTCTTGCTTGAATCGCCACAAGAAGTACCGCACGAAGAAGAACCTACCGCTTGATATGCTTCTGGTTTGACGTAACGTTCAAACCCTAGTTTTTCAAGTACATAGCCTGCTACCACTGATACTGACATCGCGATAGCAAAGTAAAATACCGCAACTTTCCAACCAAAAGTCACCACAAACAAGCCAATAATCACTGGGTTAAGCAACGGGCTTGCAAATAGGAACACCATCATAGGTCCAAAACCTGCTCTTGCACGCAACAAGCCTTTTAAGAAAGGAATGGTCGAACACGAACAGAAAGGCGTAATCGAACCTAGCAACGCAGCAATGAAGTAACCTTTACCCTTTTTCGAGCTGAGAATAGATTGAATTTTTTCTGGCGTTAGAAAATCTTGCAACACACCGACAATGTAGCTAATTGCCAGAAATAAGATGATAAGTTCGGTTGCTAGAAACGCAAACATATCCAGCGCTTCTTTAACCATTGTTATAATTTCTGTATTCACATTTACTCTCCTCGTCATTTTTCGCTAACAAGCTTACCTGATAGATAAGCCTTAATTTCGATATTTCTGGAATTATAGAATCATAAAACAAAAGATCAACAAAATATTTCCATAAAAATGGAATAATAAAACTAGTCATTACTTATCATAAAGTTACATGTCGTTAGCTATGCAGACTGGTTGTCGATGATAATTTCAGAGCATCTCGAATCCTTTTTATCAAACATAACCTAAAATTATCAAAATAAGAAAAAACCATAATTATTGCAGCAGCACCCTCTGAGTTAGTATGACTTTCGACCATTCTTAATAATAAGGAAAACCTATGAGAGCGATAACTTACCAACGAGATAACGATACTTTCTCTTTATCCGAATTACCTACACCAAAACTAGAAACCCAATTTGATGTATTGGTTAAAGTTAACGCTGTTGGTTTGAACCCTGTCGATGCAAAAATTCATTATTGGTCAGACATGGTCACTAACATGGATAACAATTTTGTTGGCGGGTTAGACGTATCAGGAGAAATAGTCTCTGTAGGCGATGCGGTCGTTGATTGGAAGGTTGGCGATAAAGTGTTGTATCACGGAAACATGAGGCGCAATCACGGTGGATTCGCTGAATTTGCTATCCATGATTCAAGAACGCTCATAAAGCACCCTCAGGTTCCGGTTGAAGTGGCAGCATCTACACCTTGCGCAGCCTGGACCGCATATCGCGCTTTGGTAGACAAGCTCGATATTTCAAATCGAAGCAGCATTTTTATCGCCGGAGGTGCTGGCGGCGTTGGAAGCTTTGCTATTCAGTTAGCAAAGACATTTGGTGTTGAACAGATCATTGCTACTAGTTCAGAAGCTAATCACGCATATTTGTCCTCGTTAGGAGCAACCCATATGATTGATTATCATCATGAAGATGTAGTTCAGCGAGTAATGGACATTACCGGAAATCATGGCGTTGAGGTTGCACTCGATTGTGTAGGCGGTGATAACGACCGAATTGCAGCCTCGGTGTTAACCTTTGAGGGAGAAATGGTGGAGCTCGTCAAGACTGTCGACCCTTCTCAATATCCAGATGCCTTCTTAAAAGGCTTGGGCTTCCACCAAATAAGTTTGGGCTCTGGTCATGTCTTTGGCGAGAGAGGGTTTGCAAGTATCGTTAATGCCGGAAAGGAAGTGTCTGAGCTATTAGAAAATGGAGAATTGGAAGTACCGAAACTGAAGATCATCGGCTTAGAGGATGTAGGTAACGCACTCTTGGACATGCGAAATCAGAGAACAGTTGGAAAGATTGTCGTTAATCTGAACCAAAAGTAATTAATAAAGATCTCGAGGCAAACTGGCAAAGTAATGAGCAAGTTAAAGCATCTTGTTACTTTGCCAGATATGAAAGACCTTTATTTTGTCTATAACGATGAATGAAAAACAAAACCTCTTGCCATACTTCCCTGCGCTTCACCAAAATTAGGCGTTTTCGAGAGTGTCTCTCCAAGTCGCTAGCAATTTAATATGACGTGGTTCAATCCCACAGCAACCACCAATAATGCTTGCTCCCTGCGCATGCCACTTTTTAGCATACTCAAGATATTCAGTCGGAGAGAAATGACGAACTTCCTGAATGGTCTCGTTGGCTTGGTGCGCTTGCTTTATCGGAGCAAAGCTATTTGCGAAAACACCTATCGTCAATTCTCTACCTGACTCACTCAATACTGCTTGTGTATCTATGATCGCTTGCTCGACAACTTCAGGAATAGAGCAATTGAAAAAGATACCTGAAACATTTGTTTTCAACAGCGTATTAACCGCGACTTTAAGAGATTCCCCTGAGCGAAGGCGAGGCAAAGAGTTAGGCTCATCCATTAAGGTGAAAGCAATATAATTGGGCTTATCTGTTTTGGCTAAAATTATTGATAGAACTTCAACTTCAGCGAGGCTAGACACGGTCTCAGCTAACCAAATATCAACATATTGATCTTGAGCTTCAAATAACTCAGAAGCCACTTCCAGTGCCCTTTTCGGCTCGAATAATTCAGGCCTGTAAGACCCCATTACAGGAGGAAGAGAGCCCGCAACGAGCACTCTATCGTTAGAGCTAGTGACTACATCTCTGGCAATTTTAGCTGCAGATTTTGCTAACTCAGTCCCCCGTTTTGCATAGAGTTCCTCGCCTAAGTGAAATGGGACACATGCATAACTGTTAACAGTGATAATCTCTGCGCCAGCGTCTATGAAATTCTCATGGGCCATTTTTACATGTTGTGGTGATTCAATTAGCGCTTGTGCACTCCAAAGCGGCTGAGAAAAAGGGGCGCCAATACGTTTCAACTCTCGCCCCATGCCACCATCTAAAATTGTTACTTTCTTCATTTAGACATCCATACCGCCAAACATCCATAAGCTCTATTCAAACACAATTTTTATCAATTCAAAATGAAATTGTTATGTTTAAAGTGAACAAAGACTTAATGGCTGATTAAACACTTTAGTATTTACCAGACCTTTCATTCGGACCAAGCTAATGTTATCGCCATTAACTTCGAGTAAAAAGCCCATTATCTATGTCTCTCGGCGAGGCGAACGTTACGAGCCACAATAGTGCATGAAGTGATTGAGGGACTCGCCCTCAATCAAATTTTCTTTTTATTATAAGACTTTAGATAAAAACTTCTGCAATCTAGGGTTGGTGGGGTTATCAAAAAATCGCTCAGGAGAGTCAGAAACCAAAAGCTCACCATCTTCCATAAACAACACCCTATCAGCGACCTCTTTTGCGAAACCCATTTCATGAGTAACCACGACCATCGTCATTCCGTCCTTGGCCAAATCTTTCATCACATCAAGAACTTCTCCAACCATTTCAGGATCTAGTGCTGATGTGGGTTCATCAAACAACATAATGTTGGGCTTCATTGCTAACGCACGAGCGATTGCGACGCGCTGCTGCTGCCCACCTGATAAATGATTAGGATAATTATCCATTCTCTCCGATAGACCGACTTTATAAAGCAAATCTTTTGCTTCTTTCTTCACCGATTCAGGGTCACGTTTAGAAACCTTTAAAGGTGCCAACATGACGTTCTCTATCGCCGTTTTATGTGGAAAAAGGTTGAAGCCTTGAAATACCATGCCCACATCAGCGCGTAGTTTATTGATATCCGTAGATTTGTGGTACATATCGATACCATCTACGATAATAGACCCACTATTTATTGTCTCTAATTGATTGATCGTCCGTAAGAATGTTGACTTACCAGAACCTGACGGTCCTACGATGACAATCACTTCCCCTTTTTCTACATTTACCGATACGTCCTTGAGCGCATGGCAGCCATTAGGGTAAATTTTATTAATTGTTTTTGCTGAAATAATGTATTCCATTAATGACTCCACCATTAATCACTTGCTGCCAATTTCTTTTCTAACGTTTGTATTGCCCAAGATAAGGTACTAGTCAGAAGCAAATAAAGGGCCGCTACGGTAAACCAAACTTCAAATGGGGCAAAACTACCACTTACGACTTCCCTGCCCGCTTTTGTCAGATCAGTAATCGAAATCACGGAGACAAGTGAGGAATCTTTTATCAGGTTGATAAACTGCCCGGCTAAGGGAGGTAATGTCTGCTTAAACGCTTGAGGTAAAATGACATAAATCATCGCTTTGGGATAATTCATTCCTAGTGAACGCGCCGCTTCCATTTGTCCTCTTGGGATTGACTGGATTCCTGACCGCACAATTTCTGCGACATAAGCAGCGGTAAACACGGAGAGCGCTATCACTCCCGCAGTAAAACGCTCAAGGTCAAGCACAGTACCAATAAAGAAGTAAACGATAAAAATCTGTACTAAAAGAGGCGTTCCACGAATGACCTCGACATACACAAGCGCCAGCTTTTTTAATGCCGGATTGCTGGATATGCGCATTAGTCCAACAACTAAGCCCAACGCTAGAGCAATGATAAGTGACCAGAGCGAGATTTTAATGGTCGTCACAACACCATCTAAAATTGGGCCAGAGCGCCACTCTTTTATAGTTGCTAAGGTATCTCCTTCAAAAATAAGATCACCTTCATAGACGTCGACAGACTTATATTGGCTTAGTTCAAGAACAATATCACCATGAATACTCTCCAGAGCCAGTTGGTTATTCTCGTCGAGAATGATGTTCCCATCGACAGGCGCGGTAATGGATGAAGCAGCGTTAGTGGCAATATAAGGAAGGACACGCTCCCAATTCCAGCTGTAATCGATTCGCTTACCTGACAGATAGACAAGGCCGCAAATTGATAGCAAAACAAGAACAAAAACAGCGTTCCACAATAGGGATTTAAAGTTATTTTGCATGTGATTCCGAGAATGACTTTGATTAAAGTTGGTTGGGTATTTGAATAAAGAAAAGCGTTAGCTTCACAGCACGAACCGTTTGGTTGGCGATGAACCGAGCCAGAAGCTAGCCGCTCCTCTACAATAACAAAATGATTACTTAACTTGCTTTAACCATTTATCGTCGTTAAACCACTTATCGTAAATGCGATCGTAAGTTCCATCGCCCTTAATTTGACGTAAATAGTTGTTTAAGAAGTTAAGCGTATCTGGATTTCCTTGCGGCACAGCCCAACCCAAAGGCTCGTAAGTAAACGGTTTAGCCAAGTGCATTAACTGCCCTTTGTTTTCCGCCACATAAATAGAGTTGTAAGGAAAGTCATAAACAAACGCATCTACCTTTCCGTTGGCAACCTCAAGTACCGCTTCAGACTGCGTTTCGTATAGATTTATCTTAGCTTTCGGAAGGTATCGTTTTACCGCTTGCTCACCCGTTGTCCCAAGCTTAGTTGCAACAACATATTCTGGACTATTGAGATCACGGTAACTAGACACTTTACCTTCATGTTTGAGATCTACGAGAATGGATTGACCAATAACCACATAGGGATCAGCGAAATTCACCTGAGTATTTCGCATAGGTGTGATAGTCATCCCGCCCATAATCATGTGACACTTACCAGTCAACAGTGTTGGGATAATGCCATCCCATGAAGTGTTTACCGGCACAAACTTAACATCCATGGCACGCGCCATTTGCTTACCCAAATCGATATCAAACCCAATGTACTGCCCATTTTTTGCTGTCATTTCAAAAGGCATATACCCAGAATCAAAGCAGACTTTTAGCTCCCCTGTACTTTTGATATCGTCTAAAATTGGGTCTGCATTAACCGTCGTCGAAACAGCTAACCCCAGTGCAGCAAAACACAATAACTTTTTCATGGATATTCCTTTATCATTTGTTGTAAAGTTTTTTTATACACGACAATAGAATAAAAAACCACAAATAATGACTTTTTAATCACTAGAATTTGTAGGATCGTTACTAAGCTGGAAGATCTGAATGAAAATCTATACCAAGCCATTGCAATTGAATTGCATGCATTAAGTGATTAAGTTGTAGGCAGGTCACTATAACGACAAGAAACATACGCTTTGACTGAATAGTCAGCGTTTCCGAGAGTGGTTTAATTATTAACGAAACCATACAGATATTCGCTTTTTCACATTGACCGTAATGTCAAAAGTGCTTGAGTTTTATTGTTGACAATTCTTCCATAGTCAATGGTCACAAATGTGATGTACAGCACATTTCTATAATGGCACTATCACCTTTGTCGAGAGATATTAACAAGGATTCGTTGGACATCTTGACTTTGTAATACAAATAAAAAGGTGACTATATGAAAAAACTAATGACGCTCTCATCACTATTATTATTCAGTTTATCTGCTACTGCTGGTATTCATGTCGAACACTCTACAAACAAAGTTGTTCTCAATGACTTTACGACAAAAGATGCCGCTTATAGCTCTGCGTTTGATCTTGTCGATGAATACCAAACGCTATCAAAACATGAACTTAGAAATCGTCTAAACATCATTGGAAGCGGTTTCCCTCGTGATATTGCAATCGATGATAGTAAGGTGAGAGTTGAAGAATACGCACTTAACCGTGATGAAGTTAAATATCGTGCAATCATAAACTTCGATTATCACTTCAGAACAAGTGATGGCGGTAAAAACTAAAAAATCATCTGCACCTTTACTTTCTTAGAGCCCTTCCTATTTTAAGAAAGTAAAGGTGTCTAATCACATTGAAACGACTGCTTTTCATAAATCGCTCTCTCCTTACATAAACAGTATCAATCCCTACCTCTATCGTTTACATAAAAATAATTTTTCCAATCTTCATTGAGATACATTTCGTCGTTTGGCGCTTTATCATTCACTTGGTTCGCCATATGGATTCCACATCACTTAAATGAAAAAGACCCTTGAAATTGAGTTCACTTTTTTATGAAGATTAACTCAACCTAAGATTGACAATTGTCGTTATATTTTTCTCATTTATAGCAATATATAAAAAACTCTTTTTGTTTTAATTAACCATAAGACGTAAAAAAAAGGCAACAAGATACTTCTTGTTGCCAAAGAAAAAATCATCATTCAAAAAATATGAAAATGAAAACTAGCAGTGGACTAGCTAACAAAACAATTATATCCAAAACACTTTAACAAGTAACGATCAATATAATCCATTATATATGGATGAAAATCAGCACTTATAAAATCACACCGATAAATAAAAAAGCCTGAAAATAGTTTCAGGCTTTTTATATTTATTAATTTTTTAGAATGAATATCTCGCAGCTATTGCAAGAATATCGTCTTCATTGTCTACATCTGTAATTCTGTATTCTGCTAGTGCTTTAAAATTAGAAGTCAAATCGTACTCTGCACCTAGTGAGTAGTAATCGACGACATCTTCATCATCACGCTCTAGATTGTTATAGCCAACTAGTGCCCAAAGCTTATCTGTTACTTCATAAGTGGCAACTGCTTCAATACCGGTGTAATCAATATTACTTTCAGAACCATCTTTAGCCCAGTTTTCACCATCACTGTATAAAACAGAGGCATAAAACTTGTCGTATTCAAATGCAATAGCACCCGTTAGCAGCTCTGCATCTTCTGCACCCGATTGCCCTTCACCTTCGTTGTAACCAAGCGCAACTTTGAAGCCATATGGCAACTTGTAGTCCGCCGCCGCACCATAAGAGGCTGCATCTGTTGACACTTCATCGTTTTCAGCCTGATAGCTAACATGAATATTCAAACCTTCATAGCTTGTCGTTAGCTTAAATACTGAATCGGAGCGACCGGTACCATATAGATCCGCACTTACGCCAGCAGCTTCATTACCAAACTCCGGGAAAATATCCGTGTAGTCAGATACTAAAGTGACCGCACCGTATTGACGTCCATAACTTACTGTTCCGTAATCTGCACCAACTCCTACATAGCCTTTTCGGATATCAAATTCATCATCTTCAATCCCATCAGCATCTCTGCGATTAGACTTAAATTCCAACTCATATAAGCCGAAGGCATAAAGATCTTCATTTATTTTAGACTCACCTGCAAGTCCTACACGAATGTAGCTATTATCTCCGTCTGCATTTTTATCATCAGAGAAATAATACATCCCTTGCGCTCGGCCATGAATATTTAATACTGATTCTTGATCTTCATAAACTACGTCTGAATTTGCAGCACTTGCAGAAAAAAGTGCAGCGATTGCGATCGACGTTCTTATCATTTTCATTTAATTACCACTACTTGTGTTGTTTGAATCGAGTGAAATTATGAACAGTGGCAATTATTTTTAAAGTGCAAATTCAACCATATTCTATGGATAAATATAAACAAGCCCTCAATCTAAAACATTATGTCCTAGTACTCATATTAGTTGAGATAATCCATCCAAACAGGAGGCGTCCCTATTATTTTTTGAACAGTATCAATGAACAGTTTGGCTAATGGTTGTTGATTTCGGTGAGTATACATTGCATATATTTCCCCTATCGCGGGAAGATTATAATCAGGAAGCAACTGTACAAGATCTTGTTTACTCAAACTCTCCTGAAGAAAGAACTGCCCTATTAAAGCATACCCTAGATCAGATTTTACGGCATCGAGCATTAACTCAGTTTCATTCACGAAGTACTGCCCATTGATATTATACGTTCTAACGTCGCTTGATGACTGGCTTGGCGCTATACGTAGCTTATCTGCCTTAAAGTTAGCATTAGAGTATATTACTGCTGGCATTTTTATAAGCTCTTCTGGAGAGCTCGGGGTTCCATACTTGTCAATAAAACTCTTCGATGCAACCAGTGCCATATTATTGCTTGCCAACTTACGTACTATCATGTTGGACTCTCGGATTGGTCCGATACGAAACACAACATCAAAACCTTCGTGGATAACATCGACTCGATTATCATCGAGCAGCAGCTCTACACTAATGTTTGGGTACTGTTTTATAAACTCTTTAACTGCCTGATTTAAGTATGCTCTGCCAAAGAAAGTGGAGCTTGATATTTTCAAGTTACCCTTCGGTTCATCCTGAAATGTAGCAGCAATACTACGAGTTTCGGTTAGAACCTCTCTTACTTTCTTGGCTTGCGCCACCATCTCAACACCTGCATTGGTCAGGGATAGCGAACGCGTGGAACGGTTTAACAGCCGTAAGCCCAATTCATCCTCTAGCTTTTTGATCTGTTTTGACAAAGCTGAACGATCTATATGATTTCTGTCAGCAGCCTTAGCAAAAGTTCCGTATTCAGAGACATCCAGTAGTAATTCAAGTTGGCTTGCGAGATCCACTGCACAATTCCTTATTTAGTTTTTATTCTTTATGTGATGGGAAATGGATTTTACAAAATTAATTTCAATTTTTTATGGTTCAAATTGCATCAGTGAATTGCAAATAATGCACGAATTAAAAACGCTTTAATTTTCGTCGCTATCTTTAGCTTCTGTTTAGTTATTCCCATCTATTATGGCTTATTACATTTAACAATACTCCACGTCTTTAAAACCCTAAACTGACCTTTTTCAAACCAAAAAGTGAGCATTTTGACCAATATTTAATCGTGCATTTTTATCACTACTCTATGTTCGCTGAGGGCCTATTTACCCATAGGTACAATGAATACAATGCCGTTCCTTTTAGTATGAACAGAATCATTTAGGGCGCGACAAATGTTAAAGAAAGTTTTCGGCATTGGCCTTTTATCCGTTTTAGCTGCTTGTGCAGACGAAGAGATAACCAAACAACCTAATACTCCCTTACCTACGATAGACGTCTCCAAAGTCATCTATGAGCCCGTTCAATCGTGGTTCACCTTTACAACAAGGCTTCAAGCCCCAGAGAAAGTTTCTTTAATGCCACGCGTTTCCGGAGTTATTGAAACGGTAGAGTTCAAAGACGGACAGAGTGTCAACAAAGGCGACTTACTCGTCACTCTTGATGATCGAACCTTCAAAGCTCAGGTCTCACGACTTGAAGCGCAAGTTAAGAGTGCTCGAGCGGCGCTAGAGCAAGCAGCAAACGAACAAAAGAGGGCAGCTCAACTTGTTAAGCGAAAAGCCATCTCAGCGGAACAAGCAGAGGCCCGAGATACCGCAGTAAAACAACGCTCTGCAGAACTAATGGCTTTGCGTGCTCAGCTAGAATCCGCAAAGTTAGATCTTGAGTTTACGAAGATATATGCCCCTATTAGCGGCACTATTTCAAGAGCATTCATTACTAAAGGAAACAATGTAAACGCAAATCAAAGCGTTATATCAAACATTGTCTCTAACGATCAGGTATATGCATACTTTGATGTCGATGAGCGAACTTGGAACCGTTACTTCTCGACAATCAATGCCGACTCTAACTTACCTACTCGTCTTGAACTATCTGGACAAAATGGGCAGGAGTTTTTTGGACGCGTTGACTTCGTCGACAACTCCATCAACGAAAACACCGGTACTTTGCAGGTTCGAGCGGTATTCGATGCAACAAAATCAAACTTAAAAGTGGGATCGTTTGGCCGAGTTCAGATATCAACAACCAAACCAGTTGAACGAGTTCTCGTTCCAGAGCGTTCTATTGGCACAGATCTAGAAAACCGCTTTGTATTAACACTCAATGGAGAGAATACGTTGCAATACAGCATCGTAACCTTAGGCGAACGTTACGGAACATTTCGTGCCATCGAGAATGGCTTGAACGCCGACTCAGTTATTGCGGTAAATGGCCCAGCAAAAGTTGGCCCAAATAGCAAAATCACACCAAAAAATGTCACGCTAGATATTAGCAACACCTCATTGATTATGGCTTCAAACTCAACATCGTTGCCAAATAAACGTTTAGCTCAAGACTAAGAAGACAACCGAATGAAATTTGCACACTTTTTTATTCAAAGACCCATATTTGCCTCTATGTTATCGCTATTGATATTAATAGTAGGCGCAATTTCACTTTTACAGTTGCCTGTGAGTGAATATCCAGAGGTTGTCCCTCCTACAGTGGTAGTTACAGCAAACTATCCTGGTGCGAACCCAAAAGTAATCGCAGAAACAGTTGCTACGCCTCTGGAGCAAGAAATTAATGGTACAGAAAACATGTTATATATGTTTTCACAGGCAACCAGTGACGGCAGAATGACATTGACCGTAACCTTTGCTTTAGGTACGGACTTGGACAAAGCTCAGGTTCAAATTCAAAATCGCGTCACTACAGCTTTGCCCCGATTACCAGAAGCCGTCCAACGGTTAGGAGTTGTTGCCGAAAAAGCCTCTCCTGATCTCACCATGGTTGTGCATATATATTCTCCAGATTCTAGCCGTGAAGTCAGTTATTTAGCTAACTACGCTAATTTAAACTTGAAAGATGAGATAGCTCGGCTCGGAGGCGTTGGTGATGTGCGCCTTTTCGGTGGTGACGAGTACTCAATGCGCTTGTGGTTAAATCCAGATGAGCTCGCTTCTAGAAATCTAACCGTAATGGACGTTGTCTCCGCCGTCCGATCTCAAAACCAACAGGTGGCAGCAGGCTCATTAGGTGCGCAACCAGCCGCTAATGAAAACCAATTCCAAGTTTTGTTGAACGTAAAGGGCCGTTTGGAGAATATTGATGAATTCAACGACATTGTAGTAAAAGTTGACGAAACAGGGGCTTTGACACGTCTTAAAGACGTTGCACGCGTAGAGCTAGGTCAAAACTCTTATGCACTGCGCGCCTTGTTAAATGGTAAACCAGCGGTGGCGATGCCCGTATTCCAGCGCCCTGGTGCTAATGCTATTGAGCTATCTAATCAGGTTCGCTCAACCATGGACCGTTTACAAGCAGCCTTTCCAGCTGGAGTTTCATATGAAATAGCCTACGACCCGACCGTCTTTGTTCGTGGATCGATAGACGCAGTGGTTCATACTCTGCTA
Organism: Vibrio sp. Y58_MX_L22; assembly: GCF_024181865.1. NCBI lineage: Bacteria > Pseudomonadati > Pseudomonadota > Gammaproteobacteria > Vibrionales > Vibrionaceae > Vibrio > Vibrio sp. Y58_MX_L22. Next base: position 425,725 of record NZ_JAMZAN010000004.1, on the reverse strand, counting down.
GAGGCAATTGTACTAGTTGTTGTTGTAGTCATTTTGTTTTTGCAAACATGGCGCGCGTCTATCATCCCTATCATTGCGGTGCCTGTTTCATTAATCGGTACGTTCGCCGTAATGCAAATGCTCGGAGTATCGATTAACACGCTTTCGTTGTTTGGACTTGTTCTCGCCATAGGCATCGTCGTCGATGACGCCATTGTCGTCGTCGAAAACGTGGAACGGAACATCCATAATGGTCTTGCACCACTAGAAGCAACGAAACAAGCAATGACCGAAGTTACCGGGCCAATTATTGCAATTGCTTTAGTGTTATGTGCGGTGTTCATCCCGACGACCTTTATTACAGGGTTATCCGGTCAGTTTTATAAGCAGTTCGCACTAACAATTACGATCTCGACGATTATTTCAGCAATTAACTCGTTGACGTTATCGCCTGCTTTATCAGCACTGCTATTACAAGATAAGAACGCAAAACCCGATCGGCTAACCAAGCTATTGGATGCGGTTTTTGGTAAGTATGTTTTTGCGCCATTCAATAGAATTTTTGAGTACAGCTCGAACCAATATCAAGCTCTGGTCAAGAAGCTGATTCGCTTTAGCCTTGTTGTTGTGGTGGTATACATTGCGTTACTCGGGGGAACGGTTTCTCTATTCAAAGCGGTTCCTGGAGGATTCATTCCTCAACAAGATAAGCAGTATTTAGTTGCGATCGCCCAACTTCCAGATGCAGCAAGTTTAGATAGAACAGAGTCCGTTATTAAAGAAATGGAAAACCTCGCGCTGGCAACACCTGGCGTAGCACAAACCATTTCTTTCCCAGGCTTATCGGTCAATGGTTTTACTAACAGTCCGAATAGTGGCATCGTTTTTGTTACGCTTGAGGACTTCGATAAACGAAATGATCCAACTCTCGGAGCAAATGCGATTGTTGCATCTTTGAATAAGAGCTTTTCAATCATTGATGAAGCCTTCGTTGCGATTTTTCCACCACCACCAATCCAAGGACTTGGCTCTACTGGCGGCTTTAAACTTCAAATCGAAGACCGTGCGAACAAGGGGTTTGATGAGCTCTTCAAGCAATTGAACTTGGTAATAAGTGAGGCATCAACAAGACCCGAGCTGATGGGATTATATTCCACATTTCGTATACAAGTGCCGCAGATGGACATCCAAATAGATCGTGAACAAGCGATGCTGCAAGGTGTTCCTCTAGAGCAGGTTTTTGATGCGCTTCAAGTTTATTTAGGATCATTATACGTCAATGACTTCAATATGTTTGGTAGAACATACAAAGTGAATGCCCAGGCAGACATGAACTATCGTCTCGAACCTGACCAAATACTTAACTACAAAGTAAGAAATGCTGCCGGACAAATGGTTCCTCTCGGCGCTGTACTGGAGATCATACCCACTATTGGGCCTGACCGCGTGATGCACTATAACGGCTACCCTAGTGCAGAACTAAACGGCAGTCCTGCTTTTGGTTACAGTTCTGACCAAGCCCAAACGGCTATTGAGGAAGTACTGGATCAAAACCTAGCAGAGGGAATGGTTTATGAATGGACTGATGTAACCTACCAGCAGATTTTGGCTGGTAACACGATGGTGTATATATTCCCACTTGTTGTTTTGTTAGTTTTCATGGTGCTAGCTTCGCAGTACGAGAGTTTAAAACTACCATTCGCTATCATTTTGATCGTTCCTATGACCATTTTTTCTGCACTAGCAGGTGTTTGGTTCATTGGTGGTGACAACAATATATTCACACAAATTGCTTTGATTGTCCTTGTGGCTCTAGCGTGTAAAAATGCCATCTTGATGGTGGAGTTCGCTAAAGAACTTAAAGACAATGGCCAAGATACCTTATCAGCGATTTTGGAAGCATGTCGTTTACGTCTTCGACCGATTCTAATGACATCAATTGCATTTACCGCTGGTGTTATTCCATTAATGATTGGTACAGGGGCCGGAGCGGAAATGCGACAAGCAATGGGTATTGCCGTATTCTCGGGTATGGTAGGCGTAACGGTATTTGGATTACTACTCACACCTGTTTTTTACATGTTAGTGAGTCGAAACAAAAAACGTCAAACACTATAACCATAATATAAATACTCATTTAAATTCATACTAAAGGGAGCTATTGCTCCCTTTTCTTTTGGTTATTAAGTATATTAATAATTTCTAGACAGAGCAGTAGTTATACATGAAACTAATACGCTAATATCTAACTTGGATAAACATTGTGGATTTAGCAAATAAACTACACCTGCTTTTAGAAGTCTCTAAAGCTGGATCTTTTGCAAAAGCAGCAGATGGGATGAATATCGACCGCTCTGTTTTGTCTAAACACATCAAGCAGTTAGAAGAGCACTTAGGCGTTAGGCTATTAAACAGAACGACTCGCTCTCTTTCATTAACACAAGTCGGCCAGCAAATAGTAGAAAAAGCAGACCAAATATCTCAACTCCTTGATGATACTCAACAAATAGCGGAGAATTTTCAGACTGAGCCTTCAGGGAAAGTACGAATTTCAAGCTCAACATTATTTGGAAAACTCTATCTACAACCTTCGATAGAGAAATTTTTACATAAGTACCCAAAAGCAAGTGTTGAACTAATGCTAGATGATCTTCATGTAGACGTGATTAGAAGTAATTTTGATATTGCTTTTCGAATCGGACCTATGAGGGATTCATCAATGGTAGCAAGAAAATTAGCAAAAAATACGACTGCAATCATTGCTTCTCGAAATTTAATTGAAAAACATGGTAACCCAGAAACGCCTGATGAGTTAGTTAAGCTACCTTTTATTATTTATTCAAATGGTAATTTTATTGTCGATAAACTTAAATTCTACGACAAAGCAAAATCAGATGGTTTAGATACATACCCAATATCAGGGTCATACATGGTAAATGAAGCTGAGCTAATAATTGAAAGCGTAAAGTCAGGTCTGGGCGCAGCACTTATAGGTCAATTTATGCTCCCTAACAACCTAGAGTCTTCTAATTTAGTTCAACTTTTACCAGAATATGAAACTCAAGATTTTGGTGATATTTATGCCATGTACTCACACCGTCAGCAATCACCATTGGTTAGGGCATTCATTGATATCGTTCAAGAAGAAATTGGCATACCACCAATATGGGAAAAGCATTTCAATAAAAGCTAGGTGATTCTATTTAACCAAAAATTAACAGCAAATAAAACATCAAATAAAATCAATAAGTTAAAACAGGAATATTTAAGATTCATAGGAGTTTAATGTTAGGTGAATTAAGTTCCATTCTAAATGGCGCTTAATTCACTAAATATAAAACATTCTTGATTTATAATACTAACAAATCCATCACCTATACAAGTTACGATGTATATTAAAGAAAAACACACCTCGGTCACTAGTTTGTTAGTATATAAAATATCTTATCTTATTTTTTTGGTTATTTACACGTTAGCAACGATTTATTTTAGCGTACAAATGGACAAAAGCACATCGGAGAACTCTCTTATAGAAATGACTCAAATAGCATTTGTGCTTTTTTCATCGTTAATGTGTTTGTATAAATCTAAGGAATATCTTGAACTCAAACACATATTAGTAATAATGTCTTCATTTTTTATGGTTATATTCGTTAGAGAAATGGACTACCACATAGAGCAGTATTTCCCTCACGGTTCATGGAAGTATCCTGCTTGGATTATAATAGTCTCGGTCTGTTATTTTTGTTTTAATAACATAGTTAACATAAAAAATGAGGTAAAACTTTTCATTTCTCATTCTAGCTTCACGACATTAACGATTGGCTTTTTTATTGTTTTCTTATTCTCACGCTTTGCAGGGTATGGTGATTTTTGGGTCGAGTTTATGGGGAACTCATACAATAGAGACGTGAAAAACTTGGTCGAAGAAAGCTTAGAGTTACTAGGTTACGCGATACTTTTAAACGGTGTTTTACTTATTAAAGTAGAAAACCACTAAGTATAAATAAAAGTTCATAGCTTGTAGTTCAAGCTTTGAACTTTTTTGGTTAAAAAAAAGCAGCAAATTATATTTGCTGCAAATGATGAAAAAAACAATATGCGTAAGTTAACTTCCTAGCAATGGATGCGTTAACGAGTTAATAATAACGAACCGTAACAATTAAGTCTCGTTGAAAATAATCCATAAAGAATGGAATTTATTACACTGTTAATTATGTAACCTTATCTAATCTAGTTATCACACGCCGTCGTTTTTATATCTTATCTCTTTCCGTCAATAAATAGCTCTTCACATCAGATCCCATTTATCATCCCACAACAGTCGGATTCAAAACAAAGCAATAAAAATCAATAAATTAGAAGTAGCCACTTAAAAAATAAAAAGGAGTAAAAACGAAACTATATCAGATAGAACATATTAAAGATCACCGACTCTGAGTAGAAAGCCGTTCATACTCGTTACGCATACAATCAATAAAGACTTCCATCGCCGGCGTCACACACTTCCCAGCATGATAAGCGCAGAGTGGCTTGATCATCTGTGAAAATTCGGTGAACTCAAGCTCTTGTAAACTGCCCTCTTGCAACTCTTTTTCAACCGTAAAACGAGGTAAGTAAGAGATACCAATATTACTCTCAACGCAATTTTTGATCGTATTAATACTGCTAAGTTCGATCATGTTGTCGATGCTAATATCACGCTCCTGAATAATGCTCTCAAACATCCGTCGAAAAAGGCACTTAGGGCCATTGCTTATAAACCCTAAATCAATATGTTGCTCTCTCTTCTTTAAATCTAGCCCTTTTAAAAGCGGTGAAGCAACCAATACCAGTGGCTCGTGCTCAAACTCGTGGACCTTGAGCGTATCGTCATTACCTACTCGATAAAACACACCTAAATCAGCTTTATCCGCTATCAACTCATCTCGAATCTGATAGCAATTTTGTGATTGCAGAGAGAGTCTGACATTGGGCGCTCTGATCCTGAACTCTTTTAAAACATTAGCCATCTTATAAGCAAGTTGAGTCTCAGCAACCAGCACTTTCAATTCACCGGTCGGCTCCGAGTTTTCTTGCTGTGCTGTTCCCTCAATATTTTCCATCACTCGCGCCAGTTCATAGACGTAAGGCAGTATCTTTTCTCCTGCTTGAGTCAAAACCATCTTACGCCCTATTTTTTCGAACAGCTGCAGAGACAGATCTTGTTCCAACTGCTTGATTTGAAAGGTGACGGTTGATTGCGTGCAATAAAGCTTCTGTGACGCTTTTAGAAACGATCCTTCTTCAACAATAGCTTTAAAAGTAAGAAAGCGTTTTAGATTCATGACTAGACTCCACAACCAACAGTTCAATAAATTAAAAGTCTAAGTTTTAATTTATTCAATTTTTTAATCAGTTGTAGCGAAGTATAGTGCAGTAAAAACAGGAGAGATAGAGATGACAGCCATCTACACCGCATTTTTTACTTACGTAATCATTACTTCAATTACACCAGGGCCAAACAACATTTTATCGCTCAGCATCGCGACGCAATATGGACTAAAACGCTCAACAAAAGTGATTTCGGGGATGTTTTGTGGCTATGTTGTTTTGATACTACTTTGTGGCGCTTTCGCGTATAACATGATCAGCCTCTTGCCCGTGATTACACCTTGGCTAACATGGATTGGAGCAGCTTATATTGTTTGGTTGGCTTGGGGGCTTGCTACGAGTGAGATCAAAACTTCATCGGATAATTCTAAAGGTATCAGTTTCTTAACAGGTTTCGGTTTGCAGTTCGTTAATGTGAAAATCATTCTTTATGGAATTACCTCTATTTCTACGTTCGTACTGCCCCACACTCAGAATATCTACTGGATCTTAGCGACTAGCCTCATTCTTGCTTTGATCGCACTCCTTAGCAACGTAGTTTGGGCCGTTGCAGGAAAGCTACTTCAATCGCAATTCCAGAGATATGGCAAAGTCATAAATATGAGCTTAGCAGCAGCTCTGATCTATTGTGCGACACAGTTATTTACTTAAGTATATAGTTGATCATCAAGAACAATATTGCTCTTCAACTTAGACGACTACGTTTATGTGAAGAGCAAATTCTGCTCTACAAATCGCTGCGGTTTCTCGTGCCCTTACTCGCTCCTTCATACGGCAGTTTTTGAAGAAGTAGATTCAACGTCACTTAATCAACCTAAAGATACGAAATCTTTTTTAGTTATACAGACACGGCCTTGGCGACCTCGGCAATAACTAAGCATTACTTAGTATACACAAATCAGAAAAACTAAGATAATCTTAGTCATCCAAGTCCTTCGTATGAACTTTAAGTGTTGTTTAATAATCCACTCCCAGCCCGCCTTAAGCATGCGCGTAAACAAGCGAATCTATCCCAAAAAGCACTGGGCATCCGTATCGGCATGGATGATAGTTCTGCAAGTGCAAGGATGAATCAATACGAAAGGGAGCGCCATACTCCCGACGTAAAAACGCTCAAACTTATCGCAGATGAGCTAAACGTACCTCTAAACTATTTTTTTTGTGAAGATGAAATCACCGCTGAACTTGCTGCGAATCTCCACAAGCTGTCAAATGATGACAAGCAAAGAGTGCTTGAGAGCACAGCCCAGTTGATTGCGGACGCAATCGTCACGAACAAGTCGAGTACGTAATTGGGATTAAACGCCTAAGAATACGTATCAATACCAAAGAATCAAAGAGCATAACTAAGGGTTCAACATGGCTACAACAAAAGCACTTGTGGTTTTTTCCGGTGGGCAGGACTCTACGACCTGCTTAATCGATGCATTAAATACATATGATGAAGTTCATGCTATAACGTTTGATTATGGCCAGCGTCATTCAGATGAAATAGATATCGCTATCGAATTAGGTAAGCAACTTAACATCAAAAGCCACAAAGTCCTGGATGTAAAATCAATTAATGAGTTAGCGATAAGCTCGCTGACAAGAGACAACATTCCGGTATCTAATGACTTAAGCGACGCTAACGTACCCAATACATTCGTTCCAGGGAGAAACATTCTCTTTCTTACTTACGCATGTATCCATGCTTACCAGCTTGGCATTCAAGACATCATTACGGGAGTTTGCGAAACAGACTTTAGTGGTTACCCTGACTGCCGAGACAACTTTATTCGCTCTCTAAATCTCTCTTGCAATTTAGGTATGGATAAAGCCTTCAATATTAAGACTCCTTTAATGTGGCTTACTAAAGCCGAGACCTGGGCTCTAGCTGATAAGCATAATATGTTGGAATTTGTTCAAAACAATACTTTAACATGTTACAACGGAATCGTTGGTAAAGGCTGTGGTGAATGCCCAGCGTGCCTACTGCGACAAAGCGGCTTAGAAGAATACTTAGCGAGCAAATAGTCTTTGTTAGCGGTAATAGCGCTGGGATAAAACCTTTTGCGTTAGCTTCTAAACGTTTTATCTCAGCGTGAAACTCCAGCCAACAGAGCTTCATTTTGATGCCGCCAGATTGGTGGCATCAATTAAATGCGAAACGATTGTCGAACCAAAGATAGCACCACACCACAACAGCCAACACTGCTTAGCTTTTACAACGCTATAAATTGTTTAGATATATCGACAATGTTTCGATAGCAAAGCTACCAACGGCATTACTCGCGAAACCGGAATTAGATAGAAAAGCTACCTCGAATGATGACGAGTCTCTCGTCTAAGCAATACTCAAATATTTATGAGTTTGAACAGACAAACGCCAATTGCGGGCAATGCACGTATCAATACACAATTGCGTAGCACGAGGCTTCTGGCTAATTGGTTGTAGTGCAATGATAGTCTCAGCCGCTACGTTCGCATTTGCTAAAAGATCATCAAGGTGGTCGATGTCTTTCTGGGTGCCGACTGGATGCTTAATCTCATTTGCCCGCTCTAATGCGCTATTAAGCACTGGTAATTTACCTTTCATTGCTACTTTTGGTGACACTGTCACCCACGTATTTTCTGAAGTAATCACTTCTGATGTGCCACTGGTTTCAATTTGGCATTGGCACCCCATATCTTCAAACGCCTTTGTTAAAGGGCGCAGATCATAAATACAAGGCTCTCCACCAGTAATCACGATATGCTTAGCATTAAAGCCTTGTTGTTGATATTGCTCTACGATGTTCTCGGCAGATGCAACACACCACGTCGGAGAATCTTCCGTTTTCACCAGAATATCGCCTATTTGACGTTGATCATTCTCATCTGCATACCACGTTTGTTTGGTATCGCACCATGAGCAACCAACCGGACACTCTTGAAGCCGAACAAAAACAGCAGGGACTCCAGTAAAAACCCCTTCCCCTTGGATGGTTTCAAACATCTCATTTAGCTTATACAACGCAGAACTCACTCAACTCATAACATTTCGAGGCGAAGACCATAATGGACACGCGTGTCTAGGTCAATTTAAACCAAAAATTAATTGTTAAAATAGACCATTTTGTAGTTTCATAGCGTAATGAATATAGGTTTCTGGTTAACGTTAAACCAAGCCTTATTCACTGACAGCTCCCAAAAAACTTTAAGGTAAGAAATGATGTATAAACTGATCGCACTAGATATGGATGGCACGCTACTCAATAGTGATAAAGCCATTTCTGAAGAAAACAAACAAGCGATCGCAAAAGCTCGAGAAGCAGGCGTTACTGTCGTTCTCGCTTCTGGTCGCCCATTAGAAGGAATGCAAGACAAGCTCGACGAACTGAATATCCATTCCGATCGAGATTTTGTTCTTTACTACAACGGTTCGATGGTCAAGAACGTAGGCACAAACGACATCATCCACCAGCAAATCATAGATGGTAAAGCTGCAAAATTGGTGGCGCGAAAAGCCGAAGAGCTAGGTGCGTACGTCCATGCTTTTAGTCAAGTTCATGGTTTAATCACCAACGAGCACAACCCTTACACCGATATTGAAGCAAAGATAAATGGCTTAAATGTCACCGAGATGAACTTCGAATCACTAGAAGACGATCATCCAATCATCAAAGCTATGATGGTTGCAGAGCCAAGCAAACTAACAGAAGTTATAGCAGCACTGCCAGCTGAAATGCGCGAAGCGTTTACGGTTGTTCAAAGCGCTCCGTTTTTCCTTGAGTTTCTTAACCCTGCGAGCAACAAAGGTATTGGTGTTGCCGCAATTGCCGAGTATCTGGGAATTAAACCGGAAGAAGTTATCTGTATGGGTGACGCAGAAAATGACCACCACATGCTGAAATACGCTGGCCTTGGTATCGCGATGGCAAATGCAATGGAAGAAACCAAGCAAATCGCTGACTACATTACGGCAAGTAATGATGAGCACGGTGTCGCTAAAGCTATAGAAAAGTTCGTGCTCAATGCATAGCCCTTTCCGCCATGTCTGTTGCGTTAAGCTTCTTACGTTTAACATCCCTAGCCGTCCAAGATAGGCAAGCTGCGTTGTTCGTGGACTAAACGTGTAAAAGCCTTGCTGTAATGCAAGGCTTTGTTTTTACTTAAATACTAATAGATAACAAATACAGCCATCAATCTAGCAACGTTTTGCTCGGTTGGTTTTCACAAGTCAGCTTCCTTGCAAGCAGCATAAATAACAACATTAATAATGGATAATGTAACGTCGACAAGACTAATGACCACAAACCGCTAAACGATACGATATTAGCCGAGTACAAATAGAGTTGATCAACAAGCAACAATGCCAGCGTTACAAAGATCATCTGCCGAGTATCTAAATGTGCTTTCGACTCTTTAAATGTCATGACCAACGCTGATGCAGTGATTAAAATTGCTAGCCAGCGACCAAACACAGGTAATGGCCAGATGACGGAGATGACCGCTGTTGCCGCAGTCATAATGAACCAGACGCCTTTTGAGCTTAGAATTTGATCAACGTTCACATCTTGATTTGTCTCCAGTCGAAGAACATGCCAAGCCACCAAGCTACCTAACAGCGCGCCAAATAACATATCTAAAATAAAGGCACTGCCGAGGAAAAACTTACCTAACACCACTGTAAGAGTGATGAACACGAAGACTGCCGTTGTTCCATTCAAACCGAAATACTGGGTTCTATGAAACAAGAACGTCAGAACACAAAACCACACAGCGATAGGCAAGCTAGGAAAACTAAAGCCAAAGCTGTGCGTTAACTCCATCATTGGTATATAGACATGTGGGCGCGGTAACGAAAAGCCTTGTTGAGCGACAAGCACCATAAGCGACGTTGCACTAATTGCAAAAAAGAGTCGGTACACAAACCGGCTACCAAAGCGCATCATGGCAAAAGGAAATAGAAAGAGTAGTACCGTCGGTTCTGTCAGGTCTATAACCAGTTTCGAGATCTGACTAGCTACCTCGTAACTCGCTTCTGACAACGCCCCTACCCAACTCTGTAAATCTATCAGCCACGCCAATTCAACCTGACGAAATGAAGGCGCGGATTCGATCAACTGAGTCACATAAGATACTGATTGCTTGGTAGCTTGATCAAAAAACTGAGTGGCTTGTGGCCATTGCTCAGGATAACGATATAAAGATGATGGTAATTCAGATGGGCTAAGCAACATCGCTGACGCAACTTCTACTCCATAATGAGGGGCAAACCAAATAGGCAGTTCATTTCCACCTAAAGAATTATTCATAGAAAAAGCGATAATGTCAGAGTCTGATATACAGTCGTAAAAAACCGCAGTGTCCGTTCTGCCAAGCTCCTCTCCAACCGTAACCACTATACCGGTTTCTTCCCACGTTTCTCGTTGAGCAGCAACTTGTGGAGACTCACCATCAATGATGGTTCCGCCAGGTAGAGAAATCTTATCCGTTAATACTTCATGAACTAGCACTAACTTGTCATCAGCGCGAACAATACAGAGCGCTCCTTTAACTTCGCTCGCAGTGGCTTTAGCCGTAGAGATCGGTGAAACAGGTAACAAAATAAAACAAAGGATGAGTAATAACAGCTGTCTCAACACAAAATATGACCTTAAATAAACATAATGATAACCAATGAATCATGGCAGTTAATCTTATCTTTTTCGACAAAAATTAAGTAACGAGTTATGCCAAACTGAGTTGATCGCGTAAAACCCGATCTCAACGCTCACTGGAGAATAATTTAATGCAAACCTGACAAAGATCAGACAAAACATAAAATGTTGATCGCAATTCTGCCAGTTATATAAAGATAACGTCAGGACAAAGTCATACACATTTTGTGGGTTCTCATAGTTGACACAATAAAAAAGGGCTTATTATTCGCAAACAATAAACCCCAGTTATAATAACTATGTACTGATCGTTGAAACCAAGAATGAATCTTATCTCATGGTCAACGAATCAAATTCACTGGCCCGATCGTTAGTTAGACTTGCAATTCGCATCGCCTACTTTTTGCCAAACACCCCAAGGCCCTGAGTCTGCTGGATTATCACCTTGAGTCCACCACTGCGCTTGCCAAACTTTACCATTCCAAGTAACCGTATCTCCTTTGAGATACACTAAGCTGGCTTGCCATACAGTTTTACAGCTATCTGTGGGAGGCGTTGTCACCGTTTTCGCTTGAGCGGATACTAACGCTTGGTATTGTGTGCTGGTCTTATCAACGTTGAAGTTCAAAGCCACTCTTGCTTCTCCGCTCTGAGTAGCACCAAATTCAACATCAACACGACAACTTGCATTCATTGCTAACGTCGTCTGAGAGCACTGATCATTGGCAATAACAGCTGCATCAGTAACACCCGAAGCAAACGCGCGAACATTTTCCACAGTGAACGTGGTGTTCCCTGAATTCTGGATAACAAAGCTATGTTGCTGTAACTCCCCAACATTAAATGATGCCAGTGTCTGTTCAGTGGTGTATCCAACAGAAACATTCTCTTTTGGTGGTGTTGCTGTTCCGATAACACCATCGACAAAATTGCGCATAGCAGCGATATCGCTATAAACCCCATACATACCAGGACGAGCACAACCTATTCCCCAACTGACCACACCAAGTTGAGTAATTACACCACTGCGATTAATGACGATTGGACCTCCACTATCTCCCTGACAAGAATCTATCCCACCTTGAGGAATACCCGCACAGAATGACACTTCTCCAACCGTTGTGTAGTTGCCACCGGCTTGACGGCAAGTCATATCCGACACAAGTGGGACGTCAACCTCTTGCAATCGAGACGGAGAGCTTCCTCCTTCAGAAGTTCGCCCTAAGCCAGCAACACTAAGCCAATCTCCGATGCTCGCGTATTGCGTTAGACTACCATTCGCAATCTCAACTGAAGAAACACCTTGAGGCACAGAGTCGAGCTTCAATACCGCGAGGTCATGAGAAAGCGTCGCGCGGCGATATGCCGGGTGCATATGGATCTCACTGACGTTTGCACGAACACCATCACTACCGTTATAAACAACGCCACCGATTTTAACCGCAATCTGACTCGGAGAATCACCCTCAACACAATGTGCAGCAGTCAGGACGTAACCATTCCCGATATAACTGGCCCCACAATACGATCGGTTACCATAACGACTAACAATTTGGGTGTAGAATTTCCAGTCACGTGGGTCGGCAGTTACTCCGCCTACGATCTGGGGTTGGATAGTGTGATTTTGCGTCTGTGACAAATCATCAGCACTTGCGAACATTGGCAAAACGGCTAAAGCAAGTAACGATTTTGTTAGTTTCAAAATATTGTCCTCTTGTTTTTGTAAGCACGATCCTCGTGCTACTAATAAACAAGCAGACAAAAACGCCGATACCAATATGGGTGCATATCAATTTATTAACATTGCGAGCAACTTATAGAGAAAAGTCTATTGACGAACTGAATGATTTCAATTCGAATGAACCTAAATCACAATATTAAAGTTAAATACGATTATTCGTTCAGCGGTTTTCTTAAATAGTGGATATGATGTGCAAATCCTTGTTTTTCATACAAAGATATTGCGCCCTGGTTAAAATGCCATACTTCAACAAACATCTGTTTTGCACCGTAATCAGAGAACGTTGACTCAATTTTATTAATCAATGCCTGCGCCGTACCTTGTTTTCGATATTCAGGCAGCACATAGAGCTCATCCACACTTCCCATCATAACTGGCTGGCTGACGGTAGAAATAAGTTCACAGAAGTGACCAGAGATAAAGCCAATAATTTCATCTCCTTGTTTTGCTACGTAAACAAGGCACTCAGGGTCGTCAATATATCGAGCAATGCTTTTTTCTTGTTCTATCTCCTCTGCCGTTTTGAAAAGCTCAGGAGATTGAAGATGATGCTCATCATGAAGCTCGAACATAAGATCGTTGAGCAACTCTAGGTCGCTAAAACACGCAGGTTTAATCGCAAACGTGGTCATACAAAGGGTCACTAAAAATGGAATGGCTGTAGTTTGTGAGGAAAACGTCGTATTGGCAAGTCACAAATGCTTTCACGATACGTTTGTACTGTTTGAACAACAAAAAGGCCCCTGCACTTAATAAACGTACAGAGGCAGAACCAACCAACAGAGTTCGAGGATCAGGGGTTAGTTAGAATTGAGTTTTTCTCAGCGTCGTAGCACTCGCTCAATTTCGTTCAAGCTACTTGGGTCATCAATCGTTGACGGAACGGTGTATTTTTCACCATCAGCTATTTGACGTATAGTTCGACGCAAAATTTTACCTGAACGTGTTTTCGGTAAACGGTCTACAACCAACGCATGCTTGAAGCAAGCAACTGCACCTATCTCACTACGCACTTTGCCAACAAGCTCACCTTCAAGGTCTAGCTCATCCACTTTGACGCCGTCTTTCAGTACAACAAAACCAAGTGGAAGCTGACCTTTTAGATCATCGTGGATACCGACCACCGCACATTCTGCAATCGCTGGGTGGCCTCCTACTATTTCTTCCATTTCACCTGTCGACAATCGGTGTCCCGCGACATTAATCACGTCATCAATACGTCCCATAATAAACAGGTAACCGTCTTCATCCAGATAGCCACCATCACCAGACACGTAGTAGCCTGGGAACTGGCTAAGATAACCAGTTTCAAAACGGTCATGATTACGCCAAACCGTTGGCAGACAACTTGGTGGTAGCGGACGTTTTAATGCGACAAAGCCTTGTTGGTTAGGCCCGACAGCCTCTCCAAGTTCATTCAGAATTTCGACCTGATAACCCGGAATGGGCTTCGTCGAAGAACCAGCTTTAACTGGCATCATTTCGACACCTGTCGGGTTGCCAGCGATGGCCCAGCCCGTCTCGGTTTGCCACCAGTGGTCAATAACGGGCTTGTCCGCTTTGCTCTGAACCCACTCCAGTGTCGGAGGGTCAAGGCGTTCTCCCGCCATAAAGATGTTTTTCAGATTCGACAAGTCGTACTGTTTTAAGTGCTCGCCTTCCGGGTCCTCTTTCTTAATCGCACGAAACGCCGTTGGTGCAGAGAACAACGCATCTACTTTATATTCATCACACACTCGCCAAAATGCGCCAGGATCCGGTGTTCGAACAGGCTTGCCTTCGAATAGGATAGTAGTGCAACCGTGAATCAGTGGGGCGTAAACAATGTAAGAGTGCCCTACTACCCAGCCCACATCAGATGCCGCCCAAAAGACGCCATCTTGAGGAATGTTATAGATTGCGCTCATGGAGTACTTCATCGCGACAGCATGGCCACCGTTATCACGCACAACGCCTTTCGGCTTACCTGTCGTGCCCGATGTATAAAGTATGTAGAGCGGATCGGTTGCTAACACCGGAACACAACCATGTGGCAGCGCTTGTTTGTACTCTCGCTGCCAATCTAAGTCTCTTTCTTGGTTTAGCTCAGCGTCGCACTCTGGACGTTGGAAAACAAACACTTTCTCAGGCTTCCAACGGCTGTCCATAATGGCTTTGTCTACCATTGGTTTGTATGGAATGACTTTGTTGATCTCAATCCCGCACGACGCCGTCATGATCACTTTCGGCTCTGCATCTTCAATTCGTACAGCAAGCTCATTAGGTGCAAAACCACCGAATACTACGGAATGAATCGCCCCCAAACGCGCGCAGGCAAGCATCGCCATTGCGGCTTCTGGGATCATCGGCATATAAATAACGACTCGGTCGCCTTTTTCAACACCTTGAGCAGACAGCATGCCAGCAATTTTTGCTACTTGGTCACGTAGATCGCTATAGGTGTACGTGGCTTTACGACCTGTCACTGGCGAGTCATAAATGAGTGCAGTATTATCACCGCGTCCTTGCTCGCAATGGTAATCTAATGCTAACCAGCACGTATTCATTACACCATCTGGAAACCAACGTTCTATGCCGTTTTCATCAGATTTCAAGATAGTTTTAGGAGATTCAAACCAATCGAGATTCTCCGCTTGAGCGCGCCAAAAACTCTCCGGTTCATTCTTCGCCCATAAGTATTCTTTTTCGTATGAAGACATATTGCTTCCTCCAGTATGTCCTGACATTGCTCTCGTTCTACTCAAAGATCGCTCTTTTAATCCAAAGATCGTCTCTTTTAATCGAAGACATAGAAGGGTACACGCACAAATCCCTCCATCAGTATTCTCGCACTTCGGCTCATAATGGCTTTTTGCACCACCCAGCCCTGCTCAGTTTGCTTCGCTTGTGCCCCAACTTTTAACGTTCCTGACGGGTGACCAAAAGTCACGGACTCTTTTTCACCGCCACCAGCGGCTAAATTCACTAACGTTCCGGGCACACACGCAGCAGAAGCGATAGCAACGGCTGCTGTTCCCATCATTGCATGATGTAGCTTGCCCATCGACAGCGCGCGAACGAGCACATCAATATCCGACTCATTAACGGCTTTACCACTTGAAGACAGGTAACTTTTCGGTTTAGAAACAAACGCTATTTTCGGCGTATGTTGGCGTGTTTGAGCTTCTTCTAAATCAGAAATCAGGCCCATTTTTAACGCGCCATATGCACGGATGGATTCGAACATCGCTAATGCTGTGTCATCGTTGTTGATATCGTCTTGCAGCTCTGTGCCCTGATATCCTATCGATTCAGCATCAATAAAAATGGTTGGTATGCCCGCGTTAATAAAGGTCGCGTTGAACGTACCCACATCCGGCACCACCAAATCATCAACTAAGTTACCCGTTGGGAACATACTTCCTTCGCCATCGGAAGGATCAACAAAATCCACTTGAATTTCTGCCGCTGGAAACGTGACACCATCGAGTTCAAACTCTCCGGTTTCTTGGACGAAACCATTGACGATTGGCACGTGAATCAAAATCGTTTTGCTTATGTTCACTTGCCAAACACGCACCGTCACAATTCCATTTTCTGGAATGCGGTCTTGTGGAATCAGCCCAGCATGAATGGCGAAGGGACCAACTGCCGCAGACAAGTTGCCGCAGTTACCACTCCAATCGACGAATGGTTTGTCGATCGACACTTGACCAAATAAGTAGTCAACATCGTGATCGGCTCTGCTGCTGCGCGAAACAATCACTGTTTTACTGGTGCTTGACGTCGCGCCCCCCATGCCATCAATTTGCTTCGAGTAAGGATCCGGGCTGCCGATAACTCGCAACAACAGTTTGTCACGCGCTGCACCTGCGACTTGTGCCTCTGGTGGCAAATCTTCAAGGCTGAAAAAAACACCTTTACTTGTGCCGCCACGCATGTACGTCGCAGGCACTTTGATTTGGCTCATTTTGCTAGGAGTACTGTTTTCCATAATTACTCCCTATTGCGCCAGGAAATCTTGAGCAAAGCGTTGTAAAACACCACCTGCGTTATACACATGCACTTCGTCAGCGGTATCTAAGCGACAGGTGACCGGAACATCGACTTTCTCACCGTTGCTACGTCTAATAACCAAGGCTAAATCTGCACCCGGCTTGATTTCACCAACCACGTCATACAGTTCAGTACCATCCAGTTCTAATGTATTGCGATTAACACCCGGCTTAAATTGCAGTGGTAACACGCCCATGCCAACCAAGTTAGTTCGGTGAATACGCTCAAAGCCTTCTGCAACGATTGCTTCTACACCAGCCAATCGAACGCCTTTTGCTGCCCAGTCACGAGATGAACCCTGACCGTAATCCGCGCCAGCCACCACGATCAGTGGCTGTTTACGATTCATGTAGGTTTCAATCGCTTCCCACATGCGTACAACCTGCCCTTCTGGCTCTACACGCGCCAGAGATCCCTGCACGACTTCGCCGTTTTCCTTCACCATTTCATTGAACAACTTTGGGTTAGCGAAGGTCGCGCGTTGCGCCGTTAGGTGGTCACCACGGTGAGTCGCGTAAGAGTTGAAATCTTCTTCTGGCACACCCATTTTCGCTAAGTATTCACCTGCTGCGCTGCTTGCGAGAATCGCGTTGGATGGTGATAAGTGATCAGTGGTGATGTTGTCGCCCAGAATCGCCAATGGACGCATGCCAGACAATGTTCTTTCTCCCGCTAGCGCACCTTCCCAGTACGGTGGTCGGCGGATATAGGTACTCATCGGACGCCAGTCGTACAGCGGGTTGGGATTTTGCTCTTGATCATTCAGCTTAAACATCTGAATGTAAACTTGCTTAAACTGCTCAGGTTTAACATGAGTACCGACAACTGCATCGATCTCTTCATCGCTTGGCCACAAATCATTGAGATAAATTGGTTTGCCGTTTTGGTCCGTGCCCAATGCATCGCGCTCGATATCAAAACGAATCGTACCCGCTAGCGCATAAGCGACAACCAATGGTGGTGAAGCCAAAAAAGCTTGTTTGGCGTACGGATGGATTCGACCATCAAAGTTACGGTTACCAGAAAGCACCGCTGTCGCATATAAATCACGGTCGATGATCTCTTGTTGGATTTTTGGATCCAGCGCACCACTCATACCGTTACAAGTTGTACATGCGTAACCAACAATGCCAAAGCCAAGCTTCTCTAGCTCTGGTAATAAGCCCGCTTCTTCCAGATACAAGCGTGCAACTTTAGAACCCGGAGCAAAAGACGATTTCACCCAAGGTTTACGTACAAGACCAAGTTCGTTGGCTTTCTTCGCCACAAGGCCAGCAGCAACCACGTTTCTTGGGTTACTGGTATTCGTACATGAGGTAATAGCAGCGATGATCACTGCACCATCTGGCAACTCGCCTTCTTTCTCTTCCCACGCTCCAGAAATGCCGCGCTGTGCCAACTCAGAAGTTGGTAAACGACGATGAGGGTTTGACGGACCAGCCAAGTTACGGCTAACTGATGATAAATCGAACTCAAGTACGCGCTCGTAAACTGCGCTATCAAGATCGTCTGCCCAAAGACCGGTTTGTTTTGCGTAATTTTCTACTAAAGCAACTTGTTCTTCATCTCGACCAGTTAGTTTCAAGTAATTGATGGTCTGCTCATCAATATAAAACATGCCAGCTGTTGCGCCGTATTCTGGTGTCATGTTTGAAATCGTTGCGCGGTCTCCGATCGTTAGATCACGTGCGCCTTCTCCGAAGAATTCAAGATATGAAGATACCACACGCTCATTACGCAGAAACTCAGTAATCGCGAGGACAATATCCGTTGCGGTAATGCCCGGTTGACGTTTACCCGTCAGTTTGACACCGACAATATCTGGTAGACGCATCATTGATGGTCGGCCAAGCATGACGGTTTCTGCTTCCAGACCACCGACACCTATCGCAATAACACCAAGAGCGTCTACGTGAGGCGTGTGACTGTCCGTACCCACACAGGTGTCTGGGTAGGCAATGCCCTGCTTTGCTTGTACCACAGGAGACATTTTTTCCAAGTTGATTTGGTGCATGATGCCATTCCCAGCCGGAATCACGCTGACGTTTTCAAACGCTGTTTTACACCACTCGATAAAGTGGAATCGGTCTTCATTACGGCGCTCTTCAATCGCGCGGTTTTTGTCGAAGGCATCAGGGTCAAAGCCCGCATGTTCAACCGCTAAAGAGTGGTCAACGATCAATTGTGTCTCAACCACTGGGTTCACTTTTGCAGGATCACCGCCCTGATCTGAAATGGCATCGCGCAGACCCGCTAAATCGACTAGAGCGGTCTGACCAAGAATGTCATGACAAACAACGCGTGCTGGATACCAAGGAAAATCAAGATCGCGTTTGCGTTCTATTAACTGTTTCAGGCTATCTGTCAATGTGTTCGGGTCACAGCGGCGGACCAGCTGCTCAGCTAGCACGCGAGAGGTATAAGGGAGTGTTTCATAGGCTCCAGGAGAAATGGCATTGACGGCTTCGCGTGCATCAAAATAATCCAGTTGAGTTCCCGGAAGCGGCTTACGATATTGGGTATTAATATTTGTGTTCATGGTTTGCTTCCATTCAGTCTTTACATCTTGCCTTCATCAAGGTTTTCCATTGCTCCAGAAACACAGTGATGAGAGGTTCTCCTTCCTCTGTTAGAGAGAATGACAAAGGAAGGAGGTGGTCAACCAAAGCATATAATGCTCTCGTTGACCTTCGCGCTAGCGATTCTCGATAGGCACCCATTCTTGATGATCTGGGCCCGTATAATCAGCACTTGGGCGAATAATACGGTTATTGGCACGCTGTTCATAAACGTGTGCAGCCCAGCCCGTTAAACGACTCATCACAAAGATTGGGGTAAATAGTTTGGTTGGAATGTCCATGAAGTGGTAAGCCGATGCATGGAAGAAGTCCGCATTACAGAACAGACCTTTCTCTCGCTTCATCACTGACTCAACACGCTCAGAAACCGCATATAGATGTGTATCACCAACTTGCTTCGATAACTCTTTGGACCAGCGTTTTATTAAGGCGTTGCGAGGGTCACTTTCACGATAAATCGCATGACCAAATCCCATGATCTTGTCTTTATTGGCTAGCATTTTCATGATGTTCGCTTCCGCCTCATCGGGCGTTTGCCAATCTTCAATCATTTCCATCGCCGCTTCGTTTGCGCCGCCGTGAAGTGGTCCACGAAGCGTACCGATTGCTGCCGTGATACAAGAATGGATGTCTGACAACGTTGATGCACAAACGCGTGCTGCGAATGTAGAAGCATTAAACTCATGTTCAGCATAAAGAATGAGCGAGCAATGCATCACTTGTTTGTGCAGCGCAGATGGCGCTTTGTCTGTAAGTAATCGCAAGAAGTAACCACCGATGCAATCTTCAGTCTGATCCTCGGTGTTGATACGCACGCCATCATGACTAAAGCGGTACCAGTAACAGATGATGGCAGGGAACAAGGCTAGCATACGTTCGGTTGCTTTCAGTTGCTCCTCAAAGCTCATTTCCTGCTCTAGGTTACCCAATACAGAACAACCCGTGCGCATTACGTCCATTGGGTGTGCGCTTGCAGGAATCAACTCTAAAGCTTGTTTTAACTCGGCTGGCAAACCTCTAAGGCTGAGTAGGTGTGTCTTGTACGCATCAAGTTCTTGTTGATTCGGCAAGTGACCGCGTAACAGAAGGTGAGCCACTTCTTCAAACTGTGCGTTGTTCGCAAGATCAGTAATATCGTATCCACGATAAGTTAAACCAGTTCCCGTTTTTCCGACAGTACATAAAGCTGTGCTTCCTGCGCTTTGACCACGAAGGCCTGCGCCACCTAATTCTGCTTTCTTTTCTGCAGTTTGAGACATTGTTTGAACTCCTTTTCTGTCTGACTTTTCCCTCTCTGGGGTGTTTTTAGCCAAACGAATTTCACGTTATTAGATGAGATAAATTCCGATTATCTTTTTCTTGGGCTTCCGTTTATTTTTGCTTTTCCCCCGCTATTTCCCTTCAGAGAATAACTGGTCAAGTTTGTCTTCATAGTCGTGGTAATTCAGGTGCTGATACAACTCTTTACGTGTTTGCATCGAATCAACCAGTGCTTCCTGATTACCCACTTCTAGCAAATGTTTGTAGACCGTTTCAGCAGCTTTGTTCATGGCACGGAACGCACTTAATGGATAAAGCACCATGTCCACTTTTGCTTTCGCTAGCTCATCGCAGCCATACAGCGGTGTCGCGCCAAATTCTGTAATATTCGCCAGAATAGGAACGTGCTTTCCGGTCGCTTGCTCAAGCGCATTTGAGAACTGAAGGTACTGGTCCAGCTTGTTCATCGCTTCGGGGAAGATCATGTCTGCGCCAGCTTCCACACACGCAATCGCGCGCTCGATTGCGCTGTCCATGCCTTCAACAGCTAACGCGTCAGTACGAGCCATAATCACGAAACTTTCATCATTGCGTGCATCAACCGCGGCTTTTACACGATCAACCATCTCTTGCTGGCTGACTATTGCTTTGTTCGGACGATGACCACAACGTTTCTGTGCGACTTGGTCTTCCATGTGCACCGCTGCCGCGCCCGCTTTTTCCATCGCTTTGATCGTGCGAGCAATGTTAAATGCACCGCCAAAGCCCGTGTCGATATCAACCAAAAGAGGCAAATCACATGCGTTAGTAATACGGTCAACATCAACCAAAACGTCGTTTAATGTTGTGATACCGAGATCCGGCAATCCGTATGAAGCATTTGCGATACCGCCACCAGACAAGTAAATCGCTTGGTGACCCAAGTTTTTTGCCATCATGGCGCAATACGGGTTTATAGTGCCGACAATTTGTAGTGGATTATTTTGTTCAATGGCGAGTCTGAATTTCGCTCCCGGTGTTAAGCTCATGACGAATTCCTTCTAGTCTTTGTCTAAACTTTCTGTATGTATAATTTGAGATTGGATGAGCTTTCGACTTCCTGATATGTGTCTTCTCATCAACATTTCTGCAAGCTCTTCATCGCGATTGCGAATGGCTTCCAAAATGAATTTGTGTTCGGTGAGCGCCTCATTCGGGCGAGATTGCGCACGTGGCGACTGGTAACGATACATCCGTAATAAGTGATAGAGTTCATCACACAGCAGAGATATTAACTTACTGTTTCTGCTCGCTTGGATGATGCGATAGTGAAAATCAAAGTCACCATGTTGATGGAAGTAAGACGCGCCTTCCATTTGGTCTATATGCTTGGAATGTGTCGACAATAGCATTTCCAAGCTTAAGAGCTCTTCTTGCGTAATGTGTCGCGCAGCTAACCTTGCCGCCATGCCTTCCAATGCTTCTCGAACGGCATAAAGTTCTATCAGCTTTTCCGGAGAAAAAGTGGTCACTCTAGCCCCAACATGAGGAATTCGCTCGATGAGCCCTAGCCCCTCTAAGCGCATCAATGCTTCACGCAAAGGCCCACGACTGACTTGATATTTCTTTGCTAGCTCAGGCTCTGATATCTTATGGCCAGGCTTCACATCGCCATTAACAATGACTTCAATCAGTGTTTCGGTCAGCGTTTCGGATTTGGTGTGTTCTTTCTCAGAACCCAGCACTTTATAACGAGCTTTCAACTCAGAGTTCATATTCAGATACTCTTGTTACCGACATCGAAATGTCTACAATTTCTTAACCTGAATATAAAGTAGTCGATCAAAGTGTCGACAATCAAGTAAATTGTCGACAATTTAGACTAAGGTCGTAATTTAAATTGGCCTAAAATGCCTATTAAGTGCCGTTTTTAGCAGAAATAAAGAATGGGGAACTCATATTGTCGACAACTTGTAAACCTTTAAGCTTATGATCTAAAAACTAAAAGCTCAGCTGTCGAACAATAATCGGATAAAAAACTATTCTTTAGGTACAAATTGATCAAAGACTTGTTGCGAAGTCATCTTTTGTGAAGCGGAATTGAGGTCATAATAAGCTGGCTTTTCATCGGTAAAAATCTCTAAAGTGAGTTTGAAATCTGGGTTATCGAACAAACCAGCGGAAAGAATGTACTCACCTGTCGGCAACAAATGGTAGAAAAGGTTTGTGCCACACTCACCGCAAAACCCCCTCACTCCCCAGTCTGACGACTGATAACGTTTAGGTTCGCCACCTTTAAACGTCACGTTAGGCCCACAATGCACCGCATGAAGTGCGCCACTCGACCATTTTCGACACATAGAGCAATGGCACAGGCTAACCTCATTTTTAACCTCAGCGATGACTTCAATTGCGCCGCACAAACACTTCCCTTTCATTCTCTTTTCCTCGTTCATTTTCCGTCATTTTATTATGGCCTACCAAAGCGTAAAGCCGCGTGACCTAACACCAACTTCTCGCCGTGAACTTTATGAACAAAATAACCGAAATGCTCAATATTCTCTTTATATCTCTTTTACAGACAGATATTTAACACTTAATTAACCTTTACACCAAGTTCAGCTTTAACGCTTACAAGGCATGACAACTGAGCAAAAACAATAAGGCTCAACTAAATAGAGTCGCTAACATAAGGAACGTGAACATGTTAAAGGTACTCAAACCAACGCTCGCCGCTTCAATCATCGCAGCTTCATTTTCATTCAACGCTCTTGCTGCAGATATTGAAAAAATGCACTTTCTTATCCCTGGAGGTGCCGGTGGCGGTTGGGACATGACCGCCCGAGGTACTGGTGATGTATTAATAAAGTCAGACATCGTCGAAACCGTATCATTTCAAAACCTATCTGGTGGCGGCGGTGGCAAAGCAATCGCACATTTGATTGAAACGGCTGATCGTCAAGAAGATACACTCATGGTGAACTCAACACCGATCGTCGTTCGCTCGCTCAGTGGGATCTTCCCACAATCTTTCCGCGACTTGACTCCTGTTGCCGCAACGGTTGCCGATTATGGCGCCATTGTTACATCAGCCGATTCTCCTTACAACTCTTGGGAAGATGTCGTTAAAGCTTTTAAAGAAAACCCTCGTAAAGTGAAGGTTGCTGGTGGCTCTGCTCGTGGTTCTATGGATCATTTGGTTATAGCAGCGGCTTTCAAAGGTGAAGGTTTTGATGCGCGCAAAGTTCGTTACATTGCCTATGATGCAGGTGGAAAAGCCATGGCTGCCCTACTTTCAGGCGAAACACAACTGCTCTCTACAGGGCTAGGTGAAGTACTCGAAATGTCTAAGTCTGGGCAAGTGAAAGTGTTAGCGATTACAGCACCAAAACGTTTAGAAGCTGCGCCTAACATTCCAACTCTCACCGAATATGGTAATGAAACTGTCTTTGCTAACTGGCGTGGATTCTTTGCAGCACCAGGCACAAGCCAAGAAAAGCTAGATGAATGGAATGCCGCATTTACTAAAATGTATAACACCGACGAATGGCAAGTCGTTCGAGACCGCAATGGTTGGATCGACAACTATAAAGCGGATAAAGCATTCTTCGCGTTTCTTGAAGATCAAGAGCAGCAGATGGGTGACTTAATGCGCGAGTTAGGCTTCCTGAAGTAACAATCGAATTGGGGTCCCTCAGATACCAACCTCAATGAATAACGTAGGTTGGTATTTCCCCATTGTATTTGTACTCTAAGTTTCACCGCATATGGACATTGTCGACAATCGACATGCACACTCCTTTGTTTATATACCCAAAGCGGCTCGACTAGCAGCGAAATGCTTAATTGTTAATGGTTTAGTTTATTCATTGACGTCCATATGCGGTCTTTTTTACTTTTGTTAGGAGTTGAATATGCCTCGTTCAACCAACTTTTTCACCAAAGAGTATTTGCTCTGTCGTGACCGCGTCGGCGCAATGATCTTTCTACTTTTCTGTCTTTGCTACGGTTATCAAACCTCACAAATTCCATTGTTTCCAGGTGATGAGTATGAACCATTCACCGCACGTACTCTGCCAACCATCCTGACTTACGTTGGTGTCGGCCTTTCTTTGCTATTGCTGGTGACAGGACAACCAGATAAACAAAGTGGCGCAGTGCTGACCTTCAATTGGAAGTTACTGATTGCCTTTTTAATTTTAATGGCGCTCTACGGCGTGGGCCTGACTTATCTAGGTTTTGTGATAGCTACTGGCTTCTTTTTATTGGCTGGCTTTTATCTGCTCGGGGAAAGACGTAAACCCGTTCTGTTTGGCGCGTCGTTTCCATTCGTGATCGCGTTCTACTTATTACTCACTCAAGGTTTGGACATCTATCTCGAACCGGGTTTGATTTTCACCATCTGGTAGTCAAAGAAAGGACTGAATTATGTTAGATGGAATTCTACAAGGTTTATCCACCGCAGTAATGCCAATGAACATTATGATGGTGATCGTTGGTTGCTTCGTCGGTACATTTATCGGCATGTTACCTGGACTTGGGCCGATCTCAGCCATTGCTTTGATGATCCCAATTACTTATGGCCTAGAGCCCTCCTCTGGCCTTATTTTAATGGCGGGTGTTTATTACGGTGCGGTATTTGGTGGTTCTACATCGTCGATTTTAATTAACGCGCCGGGTTGTTCTTCAACCGTGGTCACAGCATTCGACGGCTACCCAATGGCTCAAAAAGGCCAGGCAGGTAAAGCATTAGCTTTGGCAGCTTATTCGTCTTTCACTGGCGGTACGCTATCTGCCATTATGTTGCTTGTTGCCGCACCAGCATTGGCTAGCGTCTCCCTTAGCTTCCAATCGTCGGACTATTTTGCGTTGATGCTACTTGGGTTATCAGCAGTCGCGGCTTTTGCGGGGAAAGGTCAGGTAATCAAAGCGTGGATGATGACCATTCTTGGTTTGATGCTATCTACAGTTGGAATCGATAAAGGCGTAGGCGTTGAACGCTTTACCTTCGGTTTAACGGATTTAATGGATGGCTTTAGCTTCTTGTTGCTTGCAATGGCGACATTCGCACTGGGTGAGACACTGATGGGCATCCTTAAACCATCAAAAGACACCAGCGATGAAGAACAAGAAAAGCTGAGCAACATTGGCTCAATGAAAGTGACCAAGGAAGAAATCAAAGATGTTGCGCCTGTTTCAATTCGCTCTTCAATATTAGGTTTCTTCACTGGCGTTCTTCCTGGCGCAGGGGCAACCATTGCTGCTTTTTTAAGCTATGGTATGGAGCGCAACCTCGCACCTAAAGAGAAAAAGGATGAGTTCGGTAAAGGCAGTATCCGTGGCTTGGTTGCGCCAGAGTCTGCGAACAATGCAGCATCTAGTGGTTCATTTGTACCGCTATTAACGCTTGGTATTCCGGGTTCTGGTACAACAGCAATAATGCTCGGCGCTCTGATCGCTTATGGTATTCAACCTGGCCCTCGCCTGTTTGTTGAACACCCAGATGTGTTCTGGTCAGTGATCATTTCCATGTACTTCGGCAACATCGTACTTGTGATCCTGAACTTACCGTTGATTCCGTACATTTCAAAGCTTTTGGCGGTTCCAAGAACGGTGCTTCTACCGATGATTTTATTCTTCTCAATCACCGGGGTTTATTTGGTCTCCTTTAACACTATGGATGTGTTCGTGATGCTGATTGTTGCTATGGCTGCCATTGCACTTCGGCTCGCTAACTTCCCGCTCGCACCTTTATTGCTGGGCTTCATCCTTGGAGGATTAATGGAAGAGAACTTACGCCGCGCATTAATGATTTCAGATGGAGAACTGAGTTTCCTATGGGAGCGTCCTATTACCCTTACCTTTACTGTTTTAGCTGTATTGGTATTGGCAAGTCCACTAATCGTAAAGCTGATTCAAAAGTTTAAAGCACAGCCAGTCAGCGTTGAGCAGTAATCGCTGTCTCTTTCAACCTAGATAAAGCCATCCATCGTGATGGCTTTATCTTCCCCCTTCCAAATCGTTCGCTTGTTGTACAGATGGTATTGACAAATCACTGTCGTTATATGAAGGTGATTGTATGAACACACACTTAGCGCAACTTAACCAACGAATTATCATCATTCCATAGGAATGGTGGGATTTTTTGATGCGCTCAGTATTTATCGAACCCACCCATAGCGGTGGGTTTTCTGTCTCTACCGTATGGGAAAAGCTCTCTTGGAGGCGGTCACAATGCAAAAAATAGCAGTTTTTGGTAAACCCGGTAGTGGAAAATCGACGGTAAGTAAAGTAATCGCGTCGGCTACCGGTCTTCCTCTTCATCAATTAGATTCAATAGTCTATAAACCAAACGGTGATCCCGTTGAGCGTAACGTTTTTGATGAAGCCCATAGCAATATACTAAGCTCAGATCGTTGGATTATAGATGGCCTTGGACCGATCAGCTCTTTCAACGCTCGTTTAGATGCAGCCGATACTCTCATTTATATTGATCTACCATACTCCGTAAGCTATTGGTTTGTGACGAAACGTCTCCTTAAAGGACTATTCATAAAACCTGAAGGTTGGCCTGATGGTAGTTCGGTACTGAAAGGAACGTTACAAAGCTACAAAGTTCTTCAGCAATGCCCCGCATTCTGGAATGATGACTTTATGTATCGCCTCGAAGGGTACTCTCAAAGTAAAGCCGTTCATGTCATCAAAAACGTTACAGAACTGAACAATTTTGTTTTAGAGCGGGTAAAGTAAACCTCATATCAGAACATTAGAGCATGTAGGTTAGATCATCTGAAGCTCTAACAATAAAAAAGAACATAACAAGGATTGTTTATGCTTTTAGAACTCTCACTTTTATTCATTGCTGGCGTAATTGGTGGGATCATTAACTCCATAGCGGGAGGCGGAAGCTTTATTACTTTTCCGGCTCTATTGGCAGTTGGTGTTCCTCCTATTATGGCTAACGCAACAAACACATATGCTTCATGTGCGGGTTACATTAGTGGAGCCGTCGGGTTCAGAGAAGAGATCATGAAGAACAAGCATGAACTGCTGTTCACAGTCTCATTCAGTTTAGTCGGCGGCGCTGTCGGAGCATATCTGTTGCTCAACACGCCAGAATCGCTATTTATGGAAGCTATCCCTTGGTTACTCTTATTTGCCACCGTGCTTTTTCTCACCGGTTCTCGTTTAACAATGCTAATCAAAACTGTCGCGAAAGAGCACAAACATGCTGGCATACTCGGAGCAATCGCGTTGGGTTTACTACTTGTTGGTGTCTCTGCTTACGGTGGTTTTTTCAACGCAGGTTTAGGGGTTATTGTTCTGAGCTATCTGGTAGTAGCTGGCCACCAAGACATTAATTTAATGAACGGTTTGAAATTGCTCGTATCTACGTGTGTTTCACTCATTGCTATCGTGATTTTTGTTGCCAATGGCTCCATTGACTGGCACACAGGTAGTGTTGTTTTGGTCGGTACGTTGGTAGGTGGGTATCTTGCAGCTCGTGTCTCTCGTCAACTGAATCCTAATCATGTTAAAGGGTTTGTTGCTCTTTCTTCTATTCTCATCACTATCTACTTTTTCATTGATGTTTATGTTTAAGCAAAACTTGTACAAGTGGATAACACTCCTACAAAAACACCAGCGCGAAAGATTAATGCAGATAGCTTAACGATTTTTTGTGTCACTCCAGCGAGGTTAGGAATCTAATAGCACTACACTGAGCGGCTAATGAAACCATTTTGATCACAAAGTGCTCGGATGGAAGATCCTGTATCACGCTCCTTCGTCGCTGTACAGGATGACGAGAGATAGAAATATGCCACTCGCAGTTAAACGAGTGGCATTGATCGAGAAAGATGGCGTTTTACATCAATAATAAGAGAAGGTAACGCTTACTTAATCAGCCCTACTTCTTTGTAGTATTTGAGCGCACCTGGGTGAAGAGGCGCAGATAAACCGTCTTTTACCATTTCCTCTTTCTTCAAGTTTGCAAACGCTGGGTGGAGACGGCGGAAATCATCGAAGTTTTCAAATACCGCTTTAACCACGTTATAAACCACATCTTCTGGTACCGCAGTAGAAGAAACAAACGTCGCGCCCACACCAAAGGTTTGAACATCACTATCTGTGCCACGATACATACCACCCGGGACATTTGCGACACGATAGAAGCTGTTGTCTGCAACCAGCTTTTCTACATTAGGTCCAGCTACCGTTACGATATTACTATCACACGACGTAGTGGCTTCTTTAATCGCTCCACTTGGGTGACCAACGGTATAAATCATCGCATCAATTTTGTTATCACAAAGTGCTTTTGATTGCTCTGCTGCTTTTAACTCAGAGACAAGCTTAAAGTCGTCGTTACTCCAACCATACTGGTTCATTAGCACTTCCATAGTACCTCGCTGACCAGAACCAGGATTACCAATGTTAACGCGCTTACCTTTCAAATCATCAAAAGTTTTGATGTTCGCGTCTTTACGTGCAACGACAGTAAACGGTTCTGGATGAACGGAGAATACGGCGCGTAGCTCTTTAAAAGGCCCGCTTTCTTCAAACTTACTGGTTCCTTTGTAAGCATGATACTGCCAGTCTGATTGCGCGATACCGAGGTCCAATTCACCAGCACGAATAGTGTTGATGTTATAAATCGATCCCCCAGTACTTTCTACCGAACAACGGATACCGTGATCTTCTCGCGATTTGTTAACCAAGCGACAAATAGCGCCACCAGTCGGATAATAAACCCCTGTTACTCCACCGGTACCAATCGTGACAAACGTTTCCTCCGCAGACGCAGAAAAGCCTGTTGTGAGTGCCGCCAAAGAAGCCGCAAGTGCGATTTGCTTAAACTTAAACATTGAACATCCCTTTTACTTGTGTTGATGACCATTTAAGTATAGCAATCGTTAACAATTTGATAACGTTTGAGTTCTCATCCTTGGCGGTTAGCTTAGTAATCACCATTTTATCGGCATATTCTGCCATCATATAAGGCTCTATATAAGCGTAAACCGTACAGTCTAGAAAATTAAATCTTTAGACTGATATGCCCATTCTAAACTATCTATTAGATAGAAATATTCAGGTCAAATTACTATAATCTTGTTAGATAACCTTTATTCTATATAAATATGATGAATTATAACTCCAGCCAAAAGACATGATGCACTTGAAATAAATAATACGAATGAGAGAACAAACAATCGTTGAATATGAATTGGAACCTTATCCCTCTTCTCTAACATTTTATATCGTTTCGCATGAAAAGTGCTCAGAAAAACAGTTCCATATTGTAGTACTCCGTGACCTCATAAGAATATATTCAGAGTGTAGTATCGAACTCCATTATCAAGAGCATCTTCAAGATACCTCAACCACTTGGATTTCAAATAAATAACAAACAAAAACCAAGCAAATATACCTAAAATTCCAACCGTAGTCAGATAAATCACTAAATCTGATGCTAAACTGATATCTTCCATCTTCGACTACTTATTAAGTTGAGTTTTATATAATTCTGTTCCCAAATACTCACCAGTCGAACTACCATATTTTGTTATTGAGTATCTAATTACACCCTTCACTACAAAAAATTCTTAAACACACTTTTTGTGAATAATAATGGCACTTTAACTTAATTTTACGCAACAAGGCTACTATGAAGTTGTTAGCTTTGAGCTGAGTTCAACAAAAACAGTAACTTTTATGCAATGTAACTCACTACGTTATATTGCTTTACAAACAAATCACCCAGTAAATATCCGTATCTAGTTTAGATAGCTGAAATAAAAAAAGCGTTGTATAAACAACGCTTTGTAGTTAGTGAAACAGATGGTTACACCGTTGGGACTGATGCTCGCCACGCTTGGTTCTGGCTATCTGAGATAGATCGGAACAAGTCACGTAGCTCTTTCAATAAACCTTCTTGGAAACCAATGTTTTCATCGGCTTTCTGTTTGGCTGCTTGTGCGCGAGTCGCTTGTACTTCATCATCTTTGCTGCGCGCTTGCGCTTTGGTTTGCTCTACATTCGATGCTGAGTTTGCCATCTGGCCCAAAGCTTGAAGAATCGCGTTCTTCGCTTGGTTTGAGCTCATCAACTTATCGAACTTACGGCCACCACTTGTCAGCTGCGCTGTCGTGTCTGCGATATTGTCTTTCGCTAGTGAGTGCGCACGCTTAACCTGATCTTGCTGCGTTTTAGACAAGCTATTGTTATTTAATAACTCTTCTGCTTGATCGAAGCCAGCTTTTTGCGTTTTCAGTACATTATTGCTCGCCATTTCATTCTTGATTTCTTTCCCTGCTTTGAAAGAACCAAGGGCACCAATAATTGCGGTAGCACCCGCTAATACACCCGAAACGACTGCCATCGCGATCATTGCGCTTGCCGAGTTGTTGAGTTCTGCCGCTTGGCTTTCTAAACTCGCGACGTTTGCTTCAACAGCAATTTCACGTTGTAGCACTTGCTGCTCACGGCTCAGCTTTGATACTTGATACAACAATGTTAATAGCGTCAACGATTGTGATACCGCATCTGATGGTGACTTGATCACCTCCTCACCGTTAAGCGCTTTCATCGTTGTGCTCATTAATGAGCTCACCGTCGGTGCAAGAGCGCTCATTAGGTTTGCAACAACTTGAGCTTGGTTACTCACTGTAGGAGCTGTAGGTGTCTCTAACTGGTAGCGTGCTGCACCAGAAACACCTGACTCACTTTGGTTTTTAACGGCGCCCGCTTCAAGCTTTGTTTCCGGCGCTTTTTCTGCTTTGTTGGTTTTTATGGTATAGCCTAAACCGTATAGTTCACCACGACCCGTTCCGCCTACTTTATCTAGCATAATAAACTCCTTATACCGTTGCAGGACGGCTTAACACCGTTTGCATAGTTTCACTTTTCGCTTGAATCATTTGCATGATGAGGCTCATCAACTCTTGGAAGTCTTCCATCAACTTACCAATCTCTTCTTTGAGCTTATCAATGACAGCCTGGCTTAACGTCATTTTGGCTCGAAGGTCTGTGATATCAGCCTGAATCTCTGTCACGTGAGCATTGTTAGCAGCATGGACACTGTCCGTTGCGCCTTTCCCCACATTGACGGCAAGATCGACGGTTTCTGCGCCATAACGAATCGCTTTCGCTGTTGTTGTCGCAGCTTTTGTGCCCATATCCGCCACTTTCGCCATGTTTGCAGCGGCTTTCGTAGCGATTTCCGTGACCTTTTGAGCTACCTTACCAGCACCTTTTGCTGCAAGTTTCGCGATACCGCCAGCTGCTGCACCACCAAACGTCACAACAGCTCCAATAACCGCGACGGCGATTTCTAATGCCATTACGACTTTGTTTAGCACATCGACATTTATGCCCGCTTCTTTTAGCGCATCTTGAACGGCTGGCTCTTGCAACGCCATGCTCACTGCTCCCATAACGCCACCAGCGATCATAAGTGCACCGGCTGCTGCACCAACACCCGTTGCCACCATTACGGCACCAACAACAATAGAAACCACCGCACTGATCCAACCAAAGATCTTCGCTGCTAAGCCTGATTTTTGGGCTTCTTTTGCAGCGGCTTCCGATTCTTTGATTTTGTCTTGGTTTTCCACCATCTCTTTTTCGTGTTTAGCTTTTGCGACCTTCACTTCCTGAATTTTCAGCTCGTTTTGAGCACTTTTCAGTTTATCCGTGATAGCAGCAAGCTCTACTTCAAAATCATCAGCAGATCCTGCGATGATTTTGACGGCAATCGAACCTGTTTGGTCTGCAACTGCATGGAGAGATTTTGCAATGGTATCGACGATCTTTTGCAGCTGTGCCATGGCTTTTAGCGTCAAATCATTCACTTTGTCACTAACAGCTGCGTTAGGTGCATCTAACTGAACTTTTACTTTTCCGGTGTTCAGTACATCTGCATCTTTACTCTTCACGTTTTCTACCGTCACAGAAGGCGTCGCTGTAGACGCCGTTTTCTGCACGTTATCTAACGTGGCTTGGCCAGATTCAGGGCTATAAACCTGTGTCTGGATGCGGTCAAGTGCAATAGAACTCATAGTCTAATTACTCCTTTTTATTTCTCACCGCTTCTAACATGATGCCTGCACGCTCATGCAAATCTGCATATTGTGATTTTCCGGCAGACATCTCCTTCGCGCTGTAAAACCCACTCTCTGCTTCTGTCAGTTGTTCCAGTTTCAGGTGACATTCAGCAGAGTGAAAAGGTGGGCGTGGATCATTTACGTCCACTAGCGCTGCGTAGCTGTAGGCGTCTATTGCCTGCAGATACTCACCCAACTCCTGACGAGCCGCGCCAAGGCCAATGAAAAATCGCGCCTGATAATGATCAAGCATGCTGAGTAATTGAAATACTTTCGCTGCTTGCTCAATCTTTCCCGATTGGAAAAAGTTGTAACCTACGGCATAAATGTGTTCGATGGTGTCCTGAGACACATCGTGCAACATTTTTAGCGTGCCTCCCTCTTCCAGAAAAGACAGCAGCTCTTCTGCTTGCATTTGGGATGGATCGGTCGCGTTTGTTTTAGTCATGGTTGGTTATCCTTAAATGGCTCGTAGGATTTCTTGTAAAATACTGTGGTACTTCTGAACAAACTTGTTCATCGCTTCAACGGTCGAGTTGTATTGAGAACTGGTGTCGTTCAGCTCAGTGGTTTTGATTTGCACTTCATCGTTAAGCAACTTGGATTTAGCACTGACAGAACTAGAAAAATTAGACAGTTTTTTCGACTTCTCTTCGTCTTGGTACGACGCACCATCACCGATAGTAATACCTTGTGTTTGAAGGAAGTCTCTATGGTTTGTTATCTTATTATCCGTCAAATACTTGTACTCAGGTGAAGCTTCAAAATCCGTTTGATTGCTGTAGTTAAAGTCACTCGCTTTGAAGTTACTTTCTGGATATCCCGGTTTATAAACCCCATCAACACTTTGCGTAGAGTGAATTTTTGATTGCACAACACCAAAAACTTTAAGCTGTATTGTGAGATCCTCTAATGCCTCTTTCTGGTCATTACGTTTCTCTAAACGGTTAACACGACGCTCATTTAGCGCAAGCAGCACTTGCTCATCAAAACGGTCTCCAATGCTGGACTCAACAACGGCCAACAAATCACGAGCCGTTAGAGAGTGCTCTGCTCTCACCTCGCGATCCGCTTTCTCTTTATCGGTGATATTGAGTAGACGCTCTTTCAATGCTCCTAAGTTCTTGCGCAATGCCTCGTATCGCTCAGTAAATGAAGCCCCGGTAGATTCACCTTTTACTATTTTTTCAAACTGTAATCGGATATCTCGTTCGGTGTTTTCTTTGATCAAATTAACTTGAGCTGCCGTTATTTGTGTTTTTTGGACATCGGCTATCGCGCTGTCCTGGTAAAAGTCGTCGATTTCTATATTTGTTAAACTCACCGCGAAGTTGGCGAACAGACTAGAAAGGGTCAAAGGCTCAGTTCCACCAATGACAGTATTAAGTGCTGCTTTTAGATTATTCGTTCCACTCGCCTCACCATAAGCTGCGCTATATTGGCCTTTCACTTGAGCGGCCATTTCATCTAACGCTTCTTTAAGCTGCTGTTTAGAAATACCAGGAGTCCAGGTAATTCTGCTAGCTAGCGCACTTGCGTCATCGGTGCTTAAAGTAATACCGATGCCTTGAAAACTACTTTTTAATTGAGCTGAGACTTGAAGAGCGAAACTCTCTTTAGTCAACAGAAAATCCGAGCTCTTCAGTTGCGCGAGATTAACGGAACCTAAGCTACTAAAGGCATTGCGAAGAAAAGAAATAGAAGCATCTCTCACTTCACGGGAGCCCATTTGATTAGCAAGCTCTGCAACAAAAAGAGAAATTTCTTTGGTGGCATTAGCCAGACCTGTCTCGGAGAGGTTGGCGATCTGCTCCGCTTGGTTACTCTGAGTGCCCAGATTAAATTGACTAACAAACTCAGTAGATAACGAGCTATCTACGTTGTCCGTCAGTAACTTACTAAACCAAGCCTGAAACTGATTTGATAGCGTTTGGTTTGTTTGAGCATTAAACTCAGCTGTGGTTAATTCGCCATCTGAGTTAGAACTTTGTAGCGACTTTATCCAGACAGATGCGGTGTCGGTCAATGATATACCAGCAAACGCGTTATTTTTCGCTTTTAGGTTTTCAAGCGTATCAACATAAAGCGCGATACTTTGTGATTCCGTTTGTCCCGAGATAGTTGGCAATGAAGAGATTAGGGAGGCAAGTTGCTGAGTCTCTGCTTCACCCAGTACAGGGGTAAATGCCTCTATCAAGTTTTGTTGGAAAGTGGGTAATGGTGCACTACTCGCAGCTGTGTCTGTTGCTCCTGTCGTAGAGCCAGTCGTTTTCATATTCGTCATTTCCAAACCTCTAAATCATCATGCCGCGCATCACTGTGGGACGCTTTCTGCGTTTACCTGACGTACCTTGTAGCTGATTTTGTTGTTGCCGGCGGCGCTGGACTTCGTCTATTAGCTCTTGCTCTGCACGTTTCATGGTATCTACTGGCGCTTTTATGCCGCCAAGTAAAACATCCCCCGCAACAGGACCAACACCTAAGCCTTCCAATAGCTCGTTAAAAATATCGGTTCTGTCTTCAGCTTTTCTAATGGCAAGCTCAGCGTTCTCAATCGCATCGGTAAACGGTTGCTTCATCTTGATTCCTATCTTAAAGCGGGTCATCTCATCGGTGCTGTCAGTAACAGTCGTGAGTTTTTACTTTTTCAACTTTTTCAAAGGTCTATAATCTGCTAGGCGTAAACAGTACCATTCGTCTAGCTCATCATGGCTTGCACCGCATGCTTTTAGATAGAACTGTGCCAATCGCTGGCTGCTCATGTTGCTACCACGTAACACATCGACGTTGCCGCGAATGACCCAATCGGAGGGATAAAGTTGAATGGCATGTTCAGCCAAGAGAAATAAGCCGGCAAAGGGGTTACTCAACCCCAATTTTGGACGAACGCGTTTCAGAAGAACGATGATGATTTCACCGTCCTCCACCCGAAAAACAAGCTCTAAGCCCTCAACTTCAATTCGATAACCAAGTTGAATTTCACTTTGTTGCCAAAAGTATGGCGTCACTTCGATCCCCGCTTGCGCCAGCGAGAGTATTAGTTTTGTTTTCATTACATCCCCACCCTTCCCAGTGGCTGAATATTGATTTGCTGGGTTAGTTCTTGAAATGACAAAACGGGCAGATCGTAGTATTCCGATTCAATAAGCTTTCGCACATATCGGCGTACATCCATAGACACAACTAGCACAGGTTTATTCGGCATGCGGCTTAAGTCACCAATGGTCTGTTTCACATCACTGACAAATTGTTGCGTTACTGACGGATCTAACGCCAAGTAACTCCCTGCTGAGGTTTGACGAATACCGCTGCGTATTGTGTCTTCGAGATTTTGATCCAATAAGTAAGCGGGCAACATGTTTTGTCCGCTCGCGTATTTGTAGCAAATGTAACGTTTTAAGCTGGAACGAATGTACTCCGTCAGCTGTACAACATCTTTCTCTTTTTGGCCCCACTCAACCATCGCTTCCAAGATCACGCGAAGGTTTCGGATAGAAATGTCTTCAGAAACCAAGCGTTGCAAGATTTCCGTCATTTTTTGCAACGGAACAATACGCTGGGCCTCTTTGACTAGCTCCGAATAACTGCCTTCCATCTGCTCCAACAGATAACGCGTCTCCTGAATACCAATAAAGTCTTGTGCGTACTCCTTGAGAACATGAGACAAGTGGTACGTTAAAATCCTGTCGGGTGTGAGAAAACCGACATGACTGGCTACGAGTTTTTGCTCATAACTCTGTGCCACCCAAATGCTAGAAATACCGGGTAGAAAATCTTCATCTTGCTCATAAGGCACGCCTAATAAGTCGATCTGCTCATTCCCTTCTGTCACCAAGAGTTGGTCTTTTACAATTCGTCCTCGTGCAACCGGAACTTCTTGTAACTGAATTAAATATTCGCCATTTTGCATCCCCTCGTTAAAACGCAGGTGGATACCCGGGAAAGGCACGCCGAGGTCGAGATATAGTGCGCGCC
This sequence comes from Vibrio sp. Y58_MX_L22, assembly GCF_024181865.1. NCBI lineage: Bacteria > Pseudomonadati > Pseudomonadota > Gammaproteobacteria > Vibrionales > Vibrionaceae > Vibrio > Vibrio sp. Y58_MX_L22. The sequence continues at coordinate 389,076 of NZ_JAMZAN010000004.1, read as the reverse complement.
TCACCCTTGCTAGCTCTTCATTTAATGCGACTGCTTCCAAGCTTTCCTGAAGGCTCGCGTCAAGATCAATCAACAGCGGGACCGTCATGGCGAACTCTTCTTGCTCACCTAACTTACCTTTACTGTTTCTAGAAGGCGTAGGTTTGCTTGGCTTCGCTGCTGGCGAACCGGCCCCTTGCGAAACAAAGCTTGATAAGTCGGTGCTATCTGATTCAGCTTGTTTTTTCTGTTGATAGAAAAGGAAGAAACCACCACCACCAACCACGGCGGCCAAGACCAGAAAAGTGATTTTTGGAAACCCAGGGATGAGTGCGAACAGCACCAAAAGCACACCACCAATAAGAAGAGCTCGTGGCTGAGCAATCACCTGCCCACCAATATCCGATCCAAGATCAGAAGAGTCTTCATGGGAAACACGCGTCACGATAATACCGGCGGTAATCGCGATAAAGAGTGCCGGGATCTGCGATACCAAACCATCGCCAACGGTCAAAATCGCAAACAATTCAAGTGCTTCAGAAGCACTCATGCCTTTTTGCGTTACCCCGATCGTGACGCCACCTAAGATGTTGACCACAATGATGACCAGACCCGCAATGGAGTCGCCTTTAACGAACTTCATCGCGCCATCCATCGAGCCATACATTTGGCTTTCTTTTTCAATCAGTGATCGTCGGTGCCTAGCTTCGTGTACGTCAATTACTCCGGCACGCATGTCACCGTCAATACTCATCTGCTTACCAGGCATCGCATCGAGTGAGAAGCGCGCACTAACTTCTGCTACCCTTTCTGAGCCTTTGGTGATCACCATAAACTGAACAATGGTAATGATCAGGAACACAACGATACCGACCACTAAGTTACCGCCCACAACGAAGTTACCGAATGTATAAACGATTTGACCAGCATCGCCTTGTAGCAAGATCAAGCGGGTTGTCGTGATAGATAAAGACAGACGAAACAATGTCGTGATCAATAGCACCGCAGGAAATGCAGAGAACTCAAGTGGCGTGGTGATGTAAATCGCTAACATAAGCAGCACCACCGCAATGCTCATGTTGGTGCCAATCAGCACATCCACCAGTGCGGTAGGAAGTGGCAATATCATCATAAAGACGATCGCGAGTAACATCACCGCAAGCATGATGTCTTTGCGTTGCCCTACTTTGTTTAGAATATCGATCAACTTATTCATGTGATTCACTATTTAAAGATTGCAGATAGCGTCGGTGCGCTTGGCGTGCCCCATCGACGTCATTTTGTTTCCAACGCGCTTGGCTTAAACAAAACCAGAGTCCTGCCGAGTCAGGATGAAGGTCAGATTTTAATAAGTGCTCACACACCTCAATCGCCCGGGTATATCGACCACTTTGTAAACACGCCACAGCAAGTGTTTGCATCGCCTCTTTGTGCTGCGGTTCTATTTCTAGAACCGCATCGAGAATAGAAATGGCATGCTCTGGCTTTTGGTATTGAACTTGTAGCGCAGCGTGAACAAGTAAGAGTTCAATGTCTTTGGATCTCAACATGTTGGTTAGACCTGAATAAGGAGATTGAGCGCCATAGTGAGGTAACGCTGATCTAGTTGCGTACTTTGTAGCGTTTCAGATGCTTTGATAAAAGAAGCGGAGCCTGAATCCTGTGCAAGAACTTGCAGCTGAGCTAACGTTTCATCAAATTGTTGACGGTATTTTTCTGGACGCAACAACTCTGAGTGCAGCAGCTTGGGCTTAGTTAACGCGATGAGATATTGGTCTGAAGGCCGGAGGTCATAGAGCTTCTCTAAATGTGTAGCGACCGCCTGACCATCAGGAAGCAATTGAAATCGCTCTGGGAAATCGGCCTTAACTTCACTATGAGTAACATGCGTAAAGGCTTCGATGCCTACGTTTAAAGTGCTGACTCGAGTCATGAGCCTGCCACAACGTTATGCAGACGAGCCAAAAGCGTAAACGCTTGCTCTAAGGTCGGAAGTGTTACTTCTTCTCCTTTTAGCCTTGCTGAAAAAACCAGAGTTTGTTCATCTAACAAGCCGGTTTTAATTTCGAAAGGCCAGCCTTGATCGGCATGACACAAACACAGTGCACTTTGAATCATGTCACTGGTTTGATGCCAAGATAACGCTCGAGACAACATCAAGAATAACTGCTCACCCTGTCGCTCAATATGCAGCGTACCACTTTGCTCAAAATCCAGCTGCACCCGTCCAGCTGATGAGAAATCGACGGCATCGAGCCCCATTCCTCGGCAAAATTCATCGACGGATGCATCAATCCAACTCATCTTCCCACGCTTCCTCTTCTTCTATATCAATGGCTTCGTCTAGCGCCTTTTGTACCGCTTGGATTAAATTCTGTCGTTGTTCTTCATCGGCGAATACGTCAATTGGGATTGCGCGAACTAACTTATGGAACTCTCGAAAAAAATCGATTTTTTGTTCTACCGCCGTCAATTCCATTGCGTTGGCGACTTTCCATATCTCATCACTGCTTACCCATCGCTGCTCTACCAACGCAATCACATCAGCCATCAAATTAGAAACTTGATAAGCCATAATTCGTCCTTTCCGGTTTAAACATTTGGAACAGCTGACTCACACGATCTTGCAACGTATTTAGAGTTTTGAGTTTTTGCATATCGGACATCAACCACTGCAACTTAACCGAATCGATACTGCTACCTTGAACACTAAGATCTGCACTCATGCCTTGCAGCATAAAGTCAACAGCGGTCGATACCTCCTGCTCACCAAAGCGCGCCACCACATCTTGATAAGCAGCGCCGAGCCCTTGATAACTATGAACGGTATCGCGGTAGAAGCCGCGCAGCTGATGCAAAGAGCTAAACTCTTGCTCTTGGCTATATTCATCAGCAAAATTTGAGACACGGATTTCCGTATCAATTTGAGACCATGTATCTGGGTTTTGCTCGATTCTTAGAAGTGCTTGGTCAATCAGCGCTAGTAGGTGTTTACTTTCTGGACTCGCACTCAAAAACTTTTTAACGGCTTTTAGCGCGAGGTATTGATGGCTTTTCTCCTCGGAAAACCCATTCAAGTAGGCTTGTAATTGCGCGATGGTCGAGATATTTCCTCCCGCCATTTTTGTAGCCAAATCTTTGATCTTTTGATTCTTTTCAAGATCAGGGACTTTTCTTAAATAGTCCGAAACGAGTTCATGTGCTTCATTAACTCGAACACCACTGTCTTTCACTTTGCGCTTAGTCAGATCTTTCTCTGCTTTTTCGGAACCGAGTGAAGTGAGTTCTTCCATCGCATCAAAAAGTGATTGTGTAGCATTGTGAACACGGACGGTTTCACCGCGATAATTGCCTTTTTGTGAAACGTCGGGGCGAGACGATTCCAACCCGTTTTGGATAGACGCATCAAACTTTGGATTTGTTGCGATATGATTGTTGATAATACTCATTCACTTGCACTCCTTCCGCACAATACAGGCGAATTATAGAAAGTGCGCTTTGTTGAAGCTGTCAAAATCAGACGTGTTTTTTTAGTGCGCTTTCAGTTTTCTAAAAACTCCCGACTGATATTCACTATAAATTGATTCTTATACTTTCTATCCTCTCAGCATCAATCATTGCGCATATTTTTACCTTGAACGATTTCTCATACATCACTGATATCCAACAATCTGCGATTAAACACACGCGTTTGATCCAAATTCGCGGGCGCGTTACACAAGTCACCGGCACCATTATCAAAGCTGTCGTCCCTGGCGTTCGTGTAGGTGAACTGTGTGAGTTGCGCAATCCCGATCAAACTCTGTCTTTGTTAGCGGAAGTGGTTGGCTTCCAGCAGCATCACGCTCTGCTCACCCCGTTAGGAAATATGTTTGGGATTTCCTCAAATACAGAAGTAAGCCCAATGGGTAAAATGCACGAAGTGGGTGTTGGCGACCACCTGTTAGGTACAACGCTTGACGGGCTTGGACGTCCTTTCGATGGTACGCAAAGTCAGGAACCAAGCGCTTGGTATCCTGTTTATCGCGATGCGCCACCACCAATGCAACGTAAACTGATTGAAAAGCCAATCTCTCTTGGCGTTCGATCCATTGATGGGCTACTGACCTGTGGTGAAGGTCAGCGCATGGGTATTTTTGCAGCGGCTGGCGGGGGTAAAAGTACCCTACTGGCAAAACTGATTCGCTCCGCAGAAGTTGACGTGACCGTTCTCGCCTTAATTGGTGAACGCGGACGCGAAGTACGCGAGTTTATTGAGCATGACCTAGGCGAAGAAGGAATGGCCAAATCGGTTTTAGTGGTCGCTACCTCTGATCGCCCAGCAATGGAGCGCGCCAAAGCCGCTTTTGTTGCCACTTCTATCGCAGAATATTTTCGTGACCAAGGTAAACGCGTGCTACTGCTGATGGATTCTGTAACGCGTTTCGCCCGCGCACAGAGGGAGATTGGACTAGCCGCAGGCGAGCCACCAACACGACGTGGCTATCCGCCTTCCGTTTTTGCCGCTTTGCCAAAGCTGATGGAACGAGCTGGACAATCAGACAAAGGATCAATTACAGCACTGTACACCGTGTTGGTGGAAGGTGACGACATGACAGAGCCTGTCGCGGATGAAACTCGCTCAATTCTAGACGGGCACATCATTCTCTCGCGTAAACTTGCGGCAATGAACCATTACCCTGCGATTGATGTACTTCGGTCAGCAAGCCGAGTGATGAATCAAATCGTTGAATCCGATCATCAGGCGTCTGCTGCTCATATTCGCGAAATGTTAGCTAAGTATGAAGAAGTTGAACTGCTAATCAAAATTGGCGAATACCAACATGGCGCAGATAGCCGAGCGGATATGGCCATTGCACAAAGTGATGATATAAACGCCTTTTTACGCCAAGGCACGCATGAACCAAGCGATCTTGATGGCGCTATCGCTCAACTTAAAGGGATGGCGAAACAATGATAGAACGCTTATTAGAAATCAAAAAAATTCGCGCTGACCGTGCGGATAAAGCCGTCAAGCGTCAAGAATACCGAGTGTCAAACGCCGCAGCACAGGTTCAAAAGGCCGAACGTTCTGTCGCGGACTATCACGTTTGGCGCCAGGAAGAAGAAGAGCGACGTTTTGCTAAAGCAAAACAACAAACGCTCGTTCTTAAAGAGCTGGAAACATTAAGACAAGAAATCGCGTTGTTAAGAGAGAGAGAAGCCGAACTTAAACAACGTGTGGCCGAGTCAAAAAAAGCGCTTGAAATCGAACGCTCGGCACTTAAAGAAAAGCAAAAAGAGGCGCGACAAGCCCATAAAACCAAAGAAAAATTCGTTCAGTTGCAGCAACAAGAAGTCGCGGAAAAATCGCGAGAAAGGCAATACCAAGAAGAACTCGAACAGGAAGAGTTTCGCACTGTCGACATTATCTAAAGGTTCACTATGCGCATTACCCCAACAACTGAAACATCGAATACGCTGCACAAATCAACGCCGGAACAAGTGCCTCTCGAGAAGGAGGCCGAGCTTCAATCACAATTCGAGCATGCAATGACGAAGAAGCCTAGCAAGGGAAAGGAGTCTATCGTTGCGAATCCCCAAAAAAATCATACTGGCGAAGAAGACATACCGCTAAGGCATAAGACATCTCAAGGTCTAGATAAGAAACCTAACTCATCGAACCAAGAAGCCAACGCTGACAAAAACACCTCCACTTTAAAAGGTAAAAGTGACGTCGTCACTAAGAGAGATATAGAGAAACCGCAAGACGACGCAGCAAATAGCGAAGAAATAATTAGCGAAAACAATAAATTGCTTAAAAATGATGGAAAAAGCGATGGCGACACAGTTCTAAGCTCCCCTTCTACCGAGCGTGTTGATCCTCACTTTCAAGCTCAAGCTCATTTGAAAGATGATAAACCGACGCCGATGGATAAACATACCTCGCCGGATTGTCTCTCTACGCTTGAATCTGGCTTGCTTCCCCAAAGTGCGACAGAGACAGAGCTCGCTCAATATGGGATTAACATTGTTGGCTTAACGAAAAAGCAAACTGAAAAAACGCACAATAAGCGTGCAACTCCGTCGCTACAGAATACAGGCAAACGACCAGACCAAACTGGTGGCCTGCCTGAAACCAAGCCTCTTGAAAAAATCGTGACGAAAAGCGCACTAGTCGCCGTTAAAACGGATGAAGAAAAAGTGCCTTCTCAACCCTTTGCAAGTGCGGTAACACAAGGCGATGTCATCCTAAAAAGTGTTGCTTCGCAGGCTCAACCAAGCCCAACGCGAGACGTAAACCAATTACTCCAGCAATTGGTGGACAAAATCTATGTTGCTCTGCCAACCGCATCGGACAACAAAGAGGTTCGGCTGTTTCTAAGTGAAGGGCAATTAAAAGGTGGTGAAATCCACATAAAGTTGGACGCTCAAGGGTATAGCGTGACGATTCGACAAGAGCATGCCCTTTCCATTATTAGCCAGCAAGCTAGACAAGATCTTGCTGAACGGCTAAACCGATTCGGCGGTGAGCAGCCACTTCGCTTAGCGATCAGCGAACAAACTCAACAGCTCGATCAACAACAACATGAACAACAACACTCACGCCAACAACGCAGCGTGTATGAAGAATGGCAAGCGGAGAATGACCTATGACGCCGTTAATAATCCCCAAAGTGGATGCAGAAAGTATCGCGCTCAGCAATCAACTTTGTGCAAAACAGTGCCACTTCCAAGGGACTGATGGTCAGAGCGTATCGATTACTGTTGCTCAAATCCCTTCATTTGAAGGGTTCCGTTTAACCACGTTGATTGGAGGGCAAACCCTACAAGTAGACTTTTCTCGTGCGCAGCTCCAACATTGGCTGAAATCGACCTTAAATGCTACTGCGTTTGAGTCCCTGCCTAACTCCCTCCAGTTAGCACTTTTGAGCTCACAGATAGAACCGCATAGTGAGGCAATCAAAGCGCTATTTGGTCAGTTACCTATTCTTAGTCAACTACAGCCGTTAGAGGCGAGCCAGGCCCAAGAGCATACTTTAATGTTAACCCTCAATAAGCCTAACGGCTCTCTTTGTTTGTGGGTTAGCGAAGGATCAGACGTGTTGTTGGATGCGCTACCAAACAGCGCTGCTCTACAAGCTCGACACCTCGCTTTACCTGTGTGGTTAAGTCTTGGAAGGACCCATTTGACGTTAAGCGAATTTAATTCGCTCGAGCTGGGAGATGTCATCTTTTTTGACGATGGTTACATCGCCAAGCAACAAGCCATTTTTCAAGTATCTAACCAGAATCTCTGGCGCTGCCAACTGGATGACCAAACTCTTCACATTATGGAAAAAGAAACCAATATGAATGACGTAAACACTTCAGAAATGTTAACCGACCACCAGCAACTGCCTGTGGAACTCACGTTTGATATCGGCCATCAAACCATCACGCTAGAGCAGCTTAACCAGCTTCAGCCAGGGTACGTATTCGAGCTAAACCAGCCTGTATCTAAGCCGGTAACATTGCGTGCCAACGGCAAAATCATTGGTGAGTGTGAACTGGTTAATGTTAACGAACATTTAGGCGTGCGCGTACTGGAGCTGTTCGGTGGCACGCAGGAGCCAGCATGATCCAGTTACCCGACGAGCTCAATCTCATTGTCAGCTTAGCACTGCTGGCACTGATCCCATTTATCGCCATGATGGCGACGTCGTTTGTGAAACTCGCCGTTGTATTCTCACTGTTGCGTAACGCTCTCGGTGTACAGCAAATTCCGCCGAATATGGCGCTTTACGGATTGGCTATTATTTTGTCAATTTTCATCATGGCTCCCGTCGGATTTGAAACCTACGACTACGTAAAGCAGCATGATATCTCCCTTGAAGATTCTGCAAGTGTAGAAGGCCTCATTGAAAGCGGTTTACAGCCTTATCGAGAATTTTTGAAAAAGCATATTCGGGAAACCGAAGCCATATTCTTCACTGATGCTGCACGCACATTGTGGCCACAGAAGTACGTAGACCGTTTAGAGTCGGACAGTTTATTGCTCTTACTGCCCGCATTTACCGTCAGCGAGCTTACTCGCGCTTTTGAAATTGGCTTTCTGTTGTACTTACCGTTCATCGCTATTGACCTAATTGTGTCGAATATCCTACTCGCGATGGGGATGATGATGGTATCGCCAATGACGATTTCCCTCCCCTTCAAATTGTTGCTTTTTGTCTTGCTTGACGGCTGGACAAAGCTCACCCACGGCTTAGTGTTGAGTTACGGTTAATCACGGAGAAAGTATGCATTCTGCTGAAATCATTCATTTCACGACTCAAGCATTAACCCTAGTGTTGTACTTGTCATTACCGCCGATTTTAGTCGCAGCATTGGTTGGTACATTGGTGTCGCTTATTCAGGCGTTAACTCAGGTCCAAGAACAAACGTTAGGCTTTGTGGTCAAACTTATCGCGGTCATTATTACGCTGTTCGTCACAACGCAATGGCTAGGGGCAGAGCTCCACGCCTTCGCCTCGCTTGCTATGGATAAAATTCCTCAAATACGATGAGTTATCACGACTTACACCAGGCTTTATTTTTGTACAGCCTGACGTTACCTCGGTTAATGGCATGCTTCATCTTTTTGCCTATTTTGAGCAAGCAAATGTTAGGCAGCACCATGGTGAGAAATGGTGTGCTTTGCTCACTCGCACTGTTTATATTTCCGATGATTAATCAGCAAAGCTTGCCTGCAGAAACCGACGGCATTTGGCTGATAATGATTTTGGGTAAGGAGGTATTAATTGGGCTATTGATAGGGTTTGTTGCTGCTATCCCCTTTTGGGCGATAGAAGCGGCCGGTTTTCTGGTCGACAACCAACGTGGGGCTGCCATGGCAAGTATGTTTAACCCAACGCTAGGCTCACAATCCACACCAACAGCGGTATTACTGACCCAAACGTTGATTACCCTGTTCTTCTCTGGCGGGGGCTTTGTCACTTTTATCTATGCGTTATTCAAAAGCTATACATCTTGGCCGATCGTGGACTTTTTCCCAACCGTTAGCGACGCATGGGTGAGCTTCTTCTACGCGCAATTTGAACAGCTTATGTGGCTTGGTGTGTTGATGTCCGCTCCATTAGTGTTGGCAATGTTTCTTGCTGAGTTTGGTCTGGCGCTTATCAGTCGTTTTGCACCGCAATTGAATGTTTTTTTCCTTGCCATGCCAATAAAAAGTGCCATCGCGAGTGTTTTACTGATCGTGTATCTCGGAATAATGATGGATCACTTTGAAGTACAGTTTTACGGCATTACCCGATTCGCAGAACAACTCAATACCATTTGGCAATAACGCTTAGGATTCTTTATGAGTGCAGAAAAAACAGAGCAACCCACCGCAAAAAAGTTACGCGATGCTCGACAGAAAGGTCAGGTTGCCAAAAGCCAAGAAATCGTATCGTCTGCATTAATTTTGGCGCTCATAATTGTACTGTTTGCGTTCGCCGATTATTACATGTCGCACATCTCAGCGCTTATTCTCCTACCAAGTAAGCTTGCTTATCAGGGTTTCCAAGATGCGCTAGTCGATGTCGCTATCGCCATCGCAAAAGAAATTGCCTATCTACTCGCTCCGATTATTCTGGTTGCTGCACTCGTCGCCATCTTTTCCAATATGGGGCAGTTCGGATTCCTATTTAGTGGTGAATCCGTTAAACCCGACATCAAAAAGATCAATCCCGTCGAAGGGGCCAAACGCATTTTTTCCCTTAAGAGTGTGATTGAGTTTATCAAGTCGATCCTTAAAGTCTCTCTTCTTTCCTGCATTATCTGGGTGACATTACGCGGTAACATCAACGCTTTAATGCAAATTCCAACTTGTGGGCTAGAATGTGTCCCGACCATTACTGGCGTCATGATTAAACAATTAATGATTATCTCTTCGGTAGGCTTCATCGTCATCGCTGCCGCAGATTTTGCGTACCAGAAATTTGATCACACGAAAAAGCTCAAAATGAGCAAGGACGAAGTGAAACGCGAATACAAAGAGATGGAAGGCAGTCCAGAAATAAAAAGCAAACGTCGTCAGTTGCACCAAGAGCTACAAGCCTCCAATCAACGCGAAAACGTTAAACGTTCTAATGTATTAGTTACAAACCCAACACATATCGCGGTTGGCCTTTATTACAAGAAAGGCGAAACGCCCCTGCCCGTCATCACTTTGATGGAAACCGATGCGGTAGCCAAACGTATGGTCGCAATCGCTAAAGAGGAAGGCGTGCCTGTGATGCAAAAAGTCCCTCTTGCTCGTGCACTATACGCCGACGGTAACGTCGACCAGTACATCCCAAGCGATCTTATTGAGGCAACTGCGGAAGTGCTTCGTTGGTTGGCTTCGTTAGAGTCCGAGGCGGACTAACAAACCACATCCCATTCAAGATCTGGGCTTACAACTGCCCAGCTTTCAACCTCGATACTTTCAACGCTATAATGCGGTATCCTTTAACTGTATGTTGTTTTTATGAAATCTAGCTTAAGCATTCGCTCCTACACGAAACGTATGAGCCGACATACTCATAGTGATTATCATCAACTCGTGCTTCCTCTCCAGGGCAACATACAGATTGATATGGATAGTTATGTCGGAAAGGTGGCGGTTGGCGACTGCATAGTCATCCCCAAAAGTTGTGCTCACGGTTTTAATGCCGAAGAGTCATCACGCTTTATTGTTGCGGATATGACCACTTTGCCCACTCATTTGATGGATAGTAGTGTGGCTGTGTTTTCGATTAGCCCGCCTCTACTGAGCTTTATCCAGTTTGTCGAAAAGCAACTTGAGTATCAGGTTAATGATGAAATTGAAAACTCAATGGTTGCAACCTTCTATCTGTTGCTGGAGCAGCAAAAGCGGTCTCGCTCCGTGGATTCGCGTATTCGAGATGTACAGGTTGTGATCGCCGAGCAGCTTGATCAGCCACTCACCATTGCCTCATTAGCGAATGCCGCTTGCTTGAGTCCGACGCAGTTTAAAAAGCTTTTTAAAGAGCAGCTAAAAATGAGCGTCCATAAGTACATTACACTACAACGTATGGAAAAAGCCAAAGCACTACTGACTCATACAGACCTTCCAGTCCAGTTGATAGCTGAACGAGTTGGCTATAGTGACCTTTCCGCGTTTAGTCGACGGTTTTCAATGCATTTTGGCATGTCTCCTAGAGAGTTTTCCCGGTAGCCACTAAAATAGTCCTCTGGAACAAGTATTCCGTCTTTTCAGCACAAAAATCTCTATCGCTTTCTTTTATTCTTTCTACCCTAAAACAGCCATTCACTAGGTAGAAATTACAGTGTTAAAAAAACATTTCACCGACTATCAATTAGGAACTTTATCCATACTTTTTGCTTCAACCCTGTGGGGAACGACGGGCACCGCTGCCAGCTTGGCACCGGATGTCAGTGCTCTCGCCATTGGCGCATTTTCTATGGGTATTGGTGGGTTTATGCAAGCATGTCTATCTGCGAAGTCACTGAAGAGAGATTTTCGAAAAGTCGTACATAAGAAGAAAACGTTACTGGTTAGTATTATCGCCTTAGCCACCTACCCACTGGCTTTTTATTCATCAATGCGATTCGCCGGTGTGGCTATTGGTACGGTTATTTCTATCTCCACTGCACCTTTCTTTTCTGCTTTGTTAGAGTGTCTCTTTAGCCGAAATCAGACCATAACCAAGCGCTGGATGATGAGTTTCGCAATCGGGGTCATTGGCATTACCTTGTTGCTGGCTTCTGAGTCATCCGCAAATAGCTTATTTGATCAGGATATGAAGCATTGGGGTGTATTACTTGGCCTATTGGCAGGTTTGACGTACGCCATTTACTCATGGGGAGTAAAGGCTATGATTGACCACGGCATTGAATCGCAAACGGCCATGGGAAGTGTTTTTGGTATTGGTGGAGTTTTGCTTCTACCAACACTTTTCATCACGGGTGATAATCTATTTGCATCGTCAACTAATACGACGGTCATGCTCTACATGGCCTTGATTCCAATGGGGTTAGGTTACGTCGCTTTTGGGTTTGGGTTACGATTTGTTACAGCCAGTGGAGCTAGCATACTCACGCTATTTGAACCTGTTATCGCAGCAGCACTAGCAGTTGCGATTGTTGGGGAAGAAATTTCTTTCATTGGTTGGGTTGGTATAACGTTGACACTTGTGTGTTTGTTTCTTCAGTCGAAAAGTTAAATTCAACCGATATTAGCCAGCCCCAAAAAGGAACGCTGACGGTAGATAAAGTAAGGAGCAGCACCTACTCCCTACTTTACCATTTGAAATTACACCCAGCCTTCTGCCAAGTACATCAATCGCAATTGACTTGGTGAGCCTAATTTTTCTAGCGCATCTAACTGGACGTCACTCAGGTTTGGGCATTTATCAAGATAAACTCGTCCGTTTGCTGCATCTAGGGGGAGCTTGTAGGTGAGCTTTTCGTTTATTTTACTTGCTTCCCCTTTGTCAATCGCTCGAACAGCTGGCATGAGCCAATCCCAATCTTCTCCTAACAGTTTTTTAAACGCCCCGTTAGCAATAGACTCGGTTTTACTTGGTGCATCCTCTGGGCTTAGCTTCAAGATAGAGTCTACGTCAGGAACCAAGTGCTCACTTGGCTCTGAACCCAACATCTTTTTCAGTGTTAATCGCGCGGCTTCCATCTCTTGTGCCTCTTTAGGCGCTTGAGGAGAAGTCATTGCAGTATTCTCCTTAGGACCAAGGTACGCCATTAATGCGCGGACAGAAGCCGGATCTTGCATACTGAAGGTAAAGTCTCCTTTTGCATTGGAAACTTCAAGTCTAGGTAAAACACCAGACATTTCGCCTTGCATAAGTTGCTCTTTTACTTCCGTATTTAACCCGTATGCCCCAGCTTGGTTCGCCACAAAGCCACCGCCGCTCATGATAGCAGTCGTTGCCGCAGAACCGATTGCCTCTTTTGCTATCGGTGTGACGCCCACCGTTGCTACAGAGCTAACACCGAACGTGCCCAGGCTCCCCGTCGCCATACCTAACGTAGCTCCAATGCCACCTTCAGCCGACAGTATCGCATGACCTTGAGCCAAGGTTTGCTGCATCGGCATAGAAAGACGTTGATCTCGCCCTGGCAGCTGTGAAATTTGTTCTAACTGATGATGGTAAGCCTCAGCATCACCATTTACGGCCGCTTTGTGCAGCTCTCGACCTGTAGAAATCAATAAGCCAACGCCAGGTAATGCCAAGTTAATAACGGCGTTCACACCAGAACCTTTTAGCTTTTCTTTGCCCATCTGTAACAGTTCAGCAGCGAAGCCATCCATTTTTCCTGGATACTGGGCTTCTAAACTCACCTGCATACGCGGATCTTTGCTGATCGCATCAAACGTATTTTTAAGCTGCTGGTACGTATCGCTGCTCACTTTTATTTCATCCAATAGGCTGACAACTTCTAAGATTTTACGCTCAGTAAGTGGCTCACCGCGATAGCCTGAAGGACTCACTAGGGAGTAAGCCAACAGCGCAACCTCAGGTTTTTCTTGCTTAAGTAGCGCCTGCTTTAAATCAAGGTGAGTTTTGATGTTTTCTTGGAAAAACTTAGTGTATTTGCTTCTCAATACGCCTTCGTGAATAGAAGCAAACTTATGACCTTTGTGGAATGTGGAAGGTTCTTTTACTTCACCTCTTTTACTGATCACTCGGTCATCTTTTTGCGCAGCAACTGCACGAAACTGTTCTAGATCAGGTACTGGGCTTTGGCTGATTTTTTGTGTTGTATTAACCATTTTTCTCTCCTACACACGAAGTGATTGAACATGAGCTTGTTCATGATTAGAGGTGGTTGGAATCGCTTGATCCAACATTGCGAAACGCGCTTGCCACAGCTCGGCCTGTTCAATAACTTCGTGAAACCAAGCGGTAAGGTTCGTCGTATTTAGATGCTCAACGGGTTTACGTCCTGCTAAGACAAGCTGTCGACCGTTTGGAGCCAAAGCAAGTGCGAGGCTGCCACTACCTATTCCTTGATAGTTAGCATGAGCAAGAAGCTCTAAACCTTTTAGTCGTTGTTCACCGGATTTTTCTAACCCTCCGAACGTTACAGACAGCATCAAATCATCCGTATCTGTAGCGATGAAATACAACATGTAGCGATCATCGACCAGTAGCTGACAACGTTCATTTTCTTCAAAATTCAGTTCGGGCAACTCATTGAGTTGGCAAAACTCCAAGAGCAGTTGTTGAATCGTGTTCATAACTTTTTCCTTTTGTTTCAATAACTCTATTGAACAACGATTGCAGATTGAACGATGTCGGTAATGGCTTTATTTTTGTCACTTTTTCGCCTTCATTGTGAGGTTTTCCGCAGAAATCTCGCTCTAAAATCGAGTTGCCAGAGTAATAAAAAAGAGCAGCTCAGAGCTGCTCTTTCAATAAAGGTTAGATGCTTAGCATGATGTATTTGCTCACTTCTTTTGCAGAGTGACTAACCCAGTTTATGGCTATCAAAAATGACTTCTGTTGGCGGGAACATATTCGAAACAGGTGGTCGTTGTGCATCTCCAAACATTGGTGCACCGAATGCAGATGTCGCCCACGGGTCAACAATTTTCACATCCTTACTCCACGTTGATGGATCTTTTATGTCGCTCTCCTCTTGTCGACCAACCAGTACATAAAGGTGTGTACCTGAATGACCCTTTTTAAACGCAACCACTTCTACTTTGGGTTCACTTTCAGGTGTTCCTGACATGCCTTGAATCATCTCAGCGGCGGCAGCAAAGGCAAATGTAGTACAGCAGCCGGCTTTCGCGGTTTGTACTGCCTTAGCAATGTTCTGTAGAGTGCTTAATTGCGGTGCGGTTCCTCTTTGTGCTGCAGCTTGAACTCCGTTTGCGGACATCGTCGCTCTGTGATCTTGCATGATTCGCGCTTGATCCGCGTGAAGCTCTTTTAGTCGTGGCTTTCCTTTTGTTTCATAAAACTGTGACCCCTTAACACCGAACGTATTTAAGTCCGTACAGGAAAAATCACCAAGCTTTTGAAGGTTGGCTTTATGTTCGTTGATAAGCGCGACACTCGATGAAGCTTTATTGGTTTTGGAAGAAGAGGCTGCCGTTTGTGCAGTTGGCCAATTTGAGCTAGGACCAGACGACAATCTCTCAAGATTTTTCAGACTCCCAAGCGTTAACTTGTTTTCACCATTCAACACTTTTTTCAGCATGAGCTTCGCAACATCTTTAGGAATACCCTGCTTAGTAAGCAGGCTCACTACAATATCTTTCGCTTTATTCTGGTGGCTAATACGCGCGCTGATACTTTTATTTTTTGGTGCACCCTCTTTAACAAAAATATCTTTGCCGTTGTGTGCTCGAACCTCTTTGTCGTCAGCTTGATTTTGTGTCGCCAAATGTGACGTTAACTGACTCAACGAGTGCATGTGCGATGTATTAATATTGACCATGTGTGATGCCTTAAACTTGAATAAATGCGTGTACGTCTGTTTGGCTAAAATCTACAACCGTGTTGTTTTGAAATAACTGTACCCAAGTATCAACTAATTCATTCAACTGAATGATTAAGTTAGCAATGTTGGTGAGTTCACTTCCAGCCGCGATAGCAACTTGAAGAACAACGTCTTTGCGTGTTGGATTCACACAAAACTGCACACCACCTGTTTCTCGATACAAAAAGTTGTATTCAAGTAAAACTTGAAGTTTATCTAGCGTAATATCATCTTGTTCTATAAGCAGGTTTTTGGAAATCAATAACTCGCCTTTTTCCTCTACGAGCAGAACATCGACACTGTTGTTTTCAGCAAAATGCAGTGACCACATTTGATCGTCATACGCTGTCACGCGCTCAAGGTTCAGCACTTCTCCTAGCTCAGAGAGAAGCATATTAATCTTTCCTGTATCCATGTTGTGTCCTGTCTAATTTATTATAACTAAGTGACATCGATATATTTGTTTCAGCGAAGCCACTTGGGTATAACGGCTCATTTAAATAAGCGAATAAGGATAAAAGAGATTTTATGGCGAGATAGAAACCGACACTTTATTTCAACGTCTCATTTTTATTGCTATTAGCCGTTTTATTGAGAAGAAAAATTAAGGTTAAGCTGGAAAATAAAAGAGCGGCAATCGCCGCTCCAAAAATTAAATAGAAGTAAAAAATCACTTAATACCGTGAAGGCTATTTTCTGCATCCATAGCTAAAGGATTGAACGAGTCGTTACGAAGTTCTGCTATCGCGTATAGCATGCGCCCCATGCGACCATTTCCATCGGTAAAGCCATGGTACCCGATAACTCCGGCGAACAAATGTTTACCTAAGTCTTTATCTTCTACAGGGTTCTCTTTCAAAAAGCCTTCAATGTGCTGCTTTAACATGCCCTCACCGCCAATACTTGAAGGCAAAGTACCACCCGAAATATTTGGCCCTCGGTAATCACGCTCAACATTAGGCACCAATCGAGCGTGTAGCTCTTTTAGGTTTTCCATATTCAATAAATCTTTACCATTAGACGCGTATTCTTTCAGTAAAGACGTAATATTTTCGGCATCGTTTCCTTTAGAGTTAGAAGCATTAATGATCCACGCCGCAGCTCTTTCAACATTATTGGTTACGCCACTTTTGTTAAACACGTCCTCTGCCAGTCCTTCAGCGTATACACCTTGGCTTAGATCGGTGCTTGCTAGACCTTCGATATGACGTTGCGCCGATTTAAGATGCATCACCTCCATATCAAACACCGCTTGCATTTGATTGATGCTACCTGCTGGATTTTTCTGCGCTGCAGATATACCACCGCCGTAGTCCTTTACTACACGTCCAGCAAGCGACTTCGCTGCACTTTCGCCAATCAGTGACGTGAGGTTTTTACCAGAATCGGTTTCTAACATTGCCTCTGTCATCGCTCGCTCTGCTAACTGGTTTAGCTCAGCAGAGTTCGACTGAACTGATTTACTGTCTAACTTCGCAAAGGCATTTAAGACATCTGATGCGGTTTTTATGCTTCCATCTTTGAAGAACATTTGTCCATGCTCAACAGAAGAAGCAGCTTGTAAACGCTGAGCTTGTCCTTGCTCATTATCAAATACGGCTTTTGTAAGGGCTTTCGCCACCGATTGTGGGCTACCTTCGCGAAACAGTTTTCCTGTCGCTTCAAAAAATCGCGCTACTGCACCATTCGTAGGATTGGCGCGAGTAAATTCTTGGGTCGCTGCGTTGATTTGGTATTCTTTGCCACCAATACTCAGCTTACCTTCGTTAAGTATCTCGTTACGAGCTTGCGGCATGGCGGCCTGCAACGCGCTAACACTTCCAAAACTGATCATGTTTTAAACCCTTAATGTGGAAAAATGAGTGGTATTCGTTTCCGGTACTTCGGTTGTTTTATTGGTTACTTCTTGTGTATTCGCACTTTTTAACCACTCGATGAAATTCGCAAATGACTCATCGAAAAAAGATGCAGTTAGCAGTTGCTGAGGCAGGTGTATGAAACCGATATATCCGGTCTCTTCCTCCCAGCATACCGCTGGAGAGCCTTGCGTTAAGGCACCTTTCATATGTTGATGCAAAATATCAGCACTCGGTTCATCACCTGAAATCAGCCCGATAAGCGTCACACGATCTTCTTGTGCACGAATAGTGATTGCTGTGTTTTGCTCAACGAGTAGATGGCAACAATCATCTTCATCAAAAACCAACGGCTCCAATTGGCAGCGGCTGGCAAAATCTGTCAGTAAAGAAGTTATAAATCCATTAGCCATTCGACTAAATAATCCTATTTTTGTTGTTTTAGAGGCGCTGCTTGGTTGCAACACTTATCAACTAAGCAGCTTTCTTAGGTGTATTCTTAAGGATTTATGGCAGTGAATATTTTAGAAATGGTCGGATTTTTTTTGTTTAAAGGCATTAAAATGAAAAAACTCAGCAAGTGCTGAGTTTTTAAGGTTTATTCATGAATCGTAATTTTACGCTCGCTGAGCTGCTTCACCATGGCTTGCTTTAATGCATGCAGCTGTCCATCAATACTGGCGTCGATGATCCCAACTTCTGTTTCCAAAATGCAGCCTCCATTTTTCAAGCGCGCATCTGCTACCACGTCAACGTAACCGACTTCAGGGAAATCACTTAATACACCAGCCACCTTTTCCCTCACCTCAACAACCTGCTCTGGGTGGACATGTAAAATGACCTGCTTTTGGTTGCTCACCAGTTGCAACGCTTCTCGAACTACACTCACCGTGGTATCGACATCATCGAAGGTATCGATGATCTTACGTACTGCTTCTAACACCACATCTGTCATTTTTTCTTCGACTTGCTGATAGTAGTCATTACAACGTGCTAAGGTTTCAACCATCGTTTGCGCATTTTCAATCTTGGCTTGTGCAAGGCCATCTTGATAACCACGTTGTTTTTCGGTTTCGTAGGCTTGTTGGGCATTAGCAATGATGCTCTCAGCTTTGGAGTTCGCGGCTTCAACTAAGTGTTGCGAATCCAGATAACTGGCATAATCTTTCGCTTTCAGCACCTTTAAGCCAGGTGCCAGCTGCAAATTGTCTGTTTTTATTTCAACAAATGAAACCATTGAGGAATAACCTGTTTTGCGATTTTTTTTGTGAGTCGATACGCCAGATCTCGTTGATCCGCTTCCAACCAGTTAGCTGTTTCCGCGTTTTCGCTAAGTTGCTTTTCTAATTTGAATTGCCAACGAAGAACAACATCTTCTGGTGAGTTAATCAAAATAAACCTCATCCAAAAATATCCTAGCGCCCTCATGCTTGCTTCAACAGACCTTTCATCCAATAGTTCTGGTAACGAACGCTGCCAGCCTTGCGGCCAGCTGGATAACAGCATCGGCCCGTTTTGAATTAAGAACCGAGCGCCTTCCAAACCAAATACGTTGTTCAGAACCTGTTTAGGATGTTTTAAGACAACGCTTCGCATCGCAACGCAATGCAAAGCTCCACCCACCATCAATACGAGTTGATTCAACGCGTCTGTCGGGAGCAATGCCAAACTATGACAAGGTCTGTTAAAAGCCGTCTCAGGAACGGGAGATAGCGCCCACTCATTGATACACCACTGGTTGAACATGGGGTTATCTCTCCAGCCTTCGATATTTAGTAACCAAGGCTGCTTTTGCTCTATCCAACTTCTATGGATGTACTGGCAAGGCGCATAGTTAAACTGGTGTTGTACCTGCGCGAGTGGTGTTTCTGGTTTAACCACGCTTCGTGTTCCTACGACACCATGTAAAGGTAGCGATATTCGAGCCGATGAGTGCCGCTACCAAGAACACCAAAATGGCGATAAGATTATTCGCCGTCTCTTTGGTGACCTGAACCGACAAAATGCTTTTAAATTGATTGTTTTGAGTAGCAACTCGAACCTCTGATGAGGGTACCATCACTACGCTGATTCGATCGTAGTTCAGCCCCTCAATGCTATTGTTCACTAATAATTTGATCTGCGGAACATATGAATCAAGCGCAATATCTGCTGCGTGTTTAATAAATACGGAGGCAGAAGCTGGAGTTGGGCGCTCTCCTGGACGCAGATCTTGATCTTCCAAAACAACATGAACACGTGCCACCAGCACGCCATCAATCTGAGATAAGGTTGACGAGAGCTCTTGAGATTTCGCGTACACCAAACGGGCTCGTTCTGCTAATGGTGACGAGATCAAATCGTCTTTAGGAAACACCTCTTTCAGTGTAGAAAACTGCTCTCTTGGATAACCTTTTCGCTTTAGCGCATCTACCGCGAAGGCGATTTGAGAACTGTCTACCATTAACTTGACGGTGTTGTCTTTGTCAGGTTCTTTTGTTGCAACGACACCTTCGGATAGTAAGATCGACAACATCTCATTACCCTCTTTCTGAGTAACGTTGGTGTATAGCTCGGTCTGACAACCTACCAGAAACAACGTGAGCATGATGAAAACTGCTCTCATTTTATTCATCATCACTATTGTGCCTTCAATAAGGTTTCTACGTTTTGTGTGGTTTTACCCACGGTTTTCGCGATCAGCTCTTCTTGAAAAGTAATGCGTGTCAGCGCCCACTGCATTTGCAGTAATTGCGCCGGATCATCACCCACCATCTTCATGTTGTCTTGCAGGTTACTTTTCGCGTTATCGATAGTGTTTTTCAACTCGCTGATGTTTTCTAGCAAACCTCCCTCCAGGCCATTACTTGCCTCGGGAACCGACATGGCTTGCTCAAAACGTTCGCTTAAACCGTCTTCGACTTGCGCATCCTGCAACTTATCAATGTTGGTTTGCATCACCTCGGTGTACTGCGTGTTTATCATATGTACTCCTAAGATAAATCTAACTTGTGACTGTGAGTCATGATGTTTTTCACCATCGCATTTTTTTGGATCATGAAGCTAAGTTCATCACGAACCATGTCCAGTGTTGATGCCATATCAGGTAACGACTTCAACTCTGCCCAGCAATGCCATAAGGCTTGTTCTTTCTGGGCACCCAGTGGAAAATGCTGCGCTAGCATTGCTTTTAGTGCTGTTTTATCAGCAGGTGGTTCGGCAATAAGCTGTCCCGAAAAACTCCCTAGTAACTCCTGCTTCAACACCTTTAACAAATCAGATTGTGGCTGCTCGTTGCCTTTTGCACTCTTCGCCTCATGAAAGGCGTACCACATTGCCTCTCGTTTAACTTGAGGGTCGGAAAACGCTTCATTTAACGATGATAAGACACTTTGTTTACTGACAACCTCTGCGTCTTTTAATGATTCGTACCACGCTTTAATCTCCGCCAGTTTCGCTTCTGTTTTCTCTAGCGTCTCTTTTGGAGAAACATGTGAAACTTGCTCTTGCTTGTCACTTCGCTCCATGAGTGCTTTCATCTTGTCTTCATCGCTCCGCTCATAATGGCGCGACTCCGACTGACGCAAAGATTGGTGTTGAAGACTTAGGTTGCTTGAATCAATGATCATCCAAGATTCCTAATGTCCTGAGAAAAGCTCGCAGCAAATGCTTGGCTTTCTTCGCTTCCTTGTGACGCAAGTTCTACCCAGCTTTCCGCTTTGCTCAGTAAACCGGCTTTGGCCGAAGCAAGAGCCGCTAAGCTGATCAGATCTGGATAGGCATTACAAAGTGGTTCGAGTAATTGATGAGCCTCTTCATACAAGCCTTTATTCATGAGGCTCATTGCACGAATCATCGCAACGGTCTCTTCAGAACCTGAGCTTGCTTCAAGGCCATCTGCAATCGTGTTGGCTTCTTGATGACGATGCATACCTGTTGCCATCAGCGCGATTTCAGCCAGCAGTTGGCGCGTTTCTCGTTCCATGCTTTACACCTTCTGGAGAATCGACTGCATCACATCTTTAATCGCACGAGTCGTGGTCGCATTGATATTGTAAACAACAGACCATTTGTTGATCGCGTGCTGAAGCTCGGCAAGCTTTGATGGATCATCGGCATTGGTTTCTAGGTTCTTGATGGCTGCCGTCACTTCTGTGTTAGCATCTTTCGCTTGTTGTTCTAACTTAGCTTTAACATCATCAAGGTTTACACTGTTACTAGCATCGTAAAATGACATAAGACTTCCTCGTATTTTTTAGTTAGCTTCGTATGATTCAACGACCGCATAGGCGGCTGTGTAAGCTTCATACTGTTTGAGTAGCAATTGGTACTGCTGTGGTGAGCACCCTAAATCCAACTGACGTTTCACCACCGCTTGTGCTTCTAAGAGCTTGCTCTTAATCTTGTGCGCTTCCGCACCGTTTGTGTCGTTATTTAAAATTTGTTCAAGATTTGTCATTGTTCGTCTCGCCTTCATATCCGAGTTCTATTGTTATCACCCGCCCGCCTTTAACCAACTCAATACCAGCAGGTGTAACACTGGATATTCGGTAGCCCTGAGGCGTTCTTGCACCGACCATATAGCGAACGTTATCGGTCAGAATCACATATGGAACCTGGCCAAAGTTAACGCTACGAAACGGGAAATCGATGTTGGTACCTTTACTCACCTTAGGTATGGATTTCAAAACTAAGTACGGTTTCTCACCATATTGTTCCCGGAAGTCTCGGGTCACACCGTAAAATCGAGTCGTTTCGATATCATCAAGCTCACCACGAACCTCGATGCGATCACCGCTGGTGACCAACTGGACTTTTTTCAGTAGCTCCGCATCCGTCAATAACGCTTTTAGCGTATCCATGTAGGCACCCGCTCGCTGCAGTTCAACCTTCCACGCAACAAGACCAGGCACGTCTCGCTCCAAGATTTGTTCAACTTGGTTCCAGCGGCTTGCATCATCGATATAGCCCGTCAGCAGCAGTGTGCCGGTCTCATCACCATTTTCGACTTTCACTTGGTGATAGCCGAGGTTGCGCAAAATAAATCGAACCCCGCGACGGATTTCTTCCATCGTTCTTAAGTCACTTTTGTAATTGATGCCCAATACATCAATTCGACCAAGCAGATCGAGTTTCTGTGTTCGGTCTTCAACATAGCCCTCTAAGACTGCTTGGCGTGCGGCGGCATTCCATTCCACACGAACGTCGCTAAGTTTGAGCTCGCCTAAGATGTTACGTACCAAAACAATGGGTTCTGCTTCTGTAACAATTTCATTGTTGTTTCCGTTAGCTTGGCTGTACCACATACCGGCAAAAATGACACTCGGGACAAAACTACAGAGCAAAGCGATGAGCGTTGTTTTTTTCCAGCTAGAGCGTTGCACAGCAACCACAGGTGTATTCTGTTGGCTAGATTCGTCGCTGACGTTACTCACAATTAACGCATCTTCCGCGTATCCCAGAGCGAACTTCACAACGCCGACCGAGACAACAGCATGGCGTGACAACTCGATACCATCACCTGCAACAGCGATGTCTTCACTGTTAATATTTGCCTCTTCGCAGCCTCGTAAAATGACCGAGTCTTGCTGGCAAACGAGGGTGAAATGGTTCGCTTCGACCCCAGCATCAGACAGTACAAGATCAGCAATAAAGTCGTCACTGCCAAGCACGAGAGCACCTTCAGGTAAGGTGACTTCTACTCCGGTATGCACGCCTGATAAAATACGAATTTTCCATTGCTGCATCGCGGTTAAGACTCCTCTGAAGGGCGCACACACTCACTTTGTGAGTCATCACATTCCAATACTTTCACCCGCCAACCCTTTTGCCCTGTTGGTAATTGGCACTGCGTTAATTGAGACGACTTTTTCTGTGACAATAAGTCTTGTTGATAGCGCTCGGCCTGAACCCTCGATGTGCAGCTATATACTTCCACTACCGATTTAAATTCAGCGCTATTGTTGGAGATGTTGTTAAGCTTGCCGATACTTGGTCGCAAGTCATATTCGTTGCCAATCAACACACTATCGCCAATACCATCCACAACAATTCGAGGTTCTAAAATAAACATTCGTACTGTGCGGCGCTTAGTATTGGTATTACTTCTAAACAGCGCGCCTAAATATGGGATGTCTCCTAGTAATGGCACTTTACGTAACTGATGGCTCACTTCATCTCGGTACACACCACCGATAAGTAAGCTTTGCCCTTGTTTAACCGTCGCTAAGGTGCTGATTTCAGTTTTACGAACGGAAGGAAGATCATCGACGCCACCATCAGCGATCTTTGCACCGTCTTCGAGATGAAGGCTCAGGTTAATTTCAGGTCGTGCAGCAAATCTATCACCAACGATACGTGGGACAATTCTCAGTAACGTTCCATACGTGACCTCTTCCAGCGCTGCGGTTTCTTTACCAACCAGCTTGACGTAAAACGTGCTGCTGTTGTTCAGTACCGCTTCGACATTTTCCTGAGTTAACAATGTTGGTCTTGAAACCACTTGAGCACTGCCTTTGGATTCCAATAAACGAATTTGAGCCAGCAAGTAATTTAGGTTGGTTGAATCAAGCAAGGACTTAAAGTTCTGTCCACTGCCGAGCGTCACATCCCCCGAATTCACATCACCTGTTGTTTTGATATCGACAATGCGGTTGTTTCCGACAGACACTCCCGCTCGCCAATCCACGCCTAACTGACTTAAATCGTTGGCACTGATATCGACAATCGATAGCGCGACTTCAATTCTTGATTGCGGCTGGTCTAATTGCGCGACCAGTTTACGATAGAGCGGTAATCGTGCTTGAGTATCACGAACGATAATCGCATTAAGGCCCGGCTCTGCTTCAACTGTTGCGCCACCATGAACTGAGGCGGTTTTATTACTTTTTACAGGCTTATCTGGACTGGTAACTTCTTTGCTAGACGCACTCGCCACTTGCGTTTGAACACCAGACACGACCCGTTTTAACACCGATGCGATGCCCGGGACCGTAATTGTCTGATCTCGATATGCAATTTCTCTATCCGTTGCAGAAGCGTACTTCAAAGGAATTATCTCAACGAATAATTCGTCGGTTGAATTCGATTTCTGCAGCAAGCGCGTTTCCAATGCCTCCGCCGTTTGTACCACTAAGTCGACATAACGTGGAGGACCCGCAAGATAGACTAACCCTTTGCTCTCAGCCGCTCTCCAACCATAACGAGAATCCCAAACGCCGGTGGAAATTAACGTACTGCGTAGCTCTCTAGCCGTAAGTAATTCCAATTGAAGTAAACGTGAGCGAGTTTCTGTCGCCTTATAGACATGTAAGACGGCACCATCGAAATACCACATCAAGTTGTACACTTGCGATAAGTAATCGAGGAATTCCGCCGGATCTTCAGGGGTAAAACGCCCATTCACTCGATCGTTGACTTTGTCACTAACAGAAACCGAGACACGATAATTTGCACCGAAGTTATTCAACAACTCTTTTAATGAGTCGTTATCTGCATAGTAGCGGAACGGTTGTTCGGGCCAGTGTAAGTCTGTTGCTTGCGCGTATCCCAAAGGAACAACACTCACTGCGCATAACAATGCCTTTGTTGCAGCACGCCTAATGTTGGGAAAGATTTTTAGCATCATGGTAACCACACTGTATGGTTGATTGTGTGGTTCACACGTTCTTGTTCCAATAATGCAATGTAACGTTCGCATAGATTGACGTGCTTAGAAAGCAAAGCAGAGAACCGTTCCACCGAACAGTCCTCAACCCTTACTTTACTTTGCAAAATCAATTGCTGATCATCATTGGTTGTCAGTACGCTGCCATCCTCACGAATGGTTTTTAATGAGAGCTGCATGCAACGTTGTAACGCTTGTTCTTGTTGATAATCTAGATGCTCTTTAAACTGGAAGGGTAACGTCGCTTCCCATAAAATCCATGACGCATGTTGCTTGATGGTCAGTGATAACTGGTCAACCTCGATGTTGTAAGAACCATTTTCTGAGGCAATAAAATCCCCTACCTTTAGCGCTTCCGCTAAAGATTTCATCATCTTATCTAACATTTAACGCCCTATTTAGATCTGGCTGAGGTGATTGCAAGCCTGGCCGCACTGACCACTTTGAGTATCAAAATAGTAGTGATCGATATCACCAACAGTTTGCATGTTCTTGAACCATTGCCATACTTTCGCAACCGCATTTTGGTCGTTGTAAACCACATCGCATGCATCCCAAACTTCGTTCAGCTCAGGGGCTTCAAGTCGCACTTCCGAACACCAATTTTTCCACTCAGAAATAAATTGTTCGGTTGTAGAGGTGTACTCCGCGAACCCTTTCAGCTCGTCTAAAGACGGTTGCCACTTCTCAATTAACAAACGATGACATTCAATCACTTGCAACTGTTGTTCGCTTAACGTCCCAAGTTGCTTTTTAAGTTGATGCTGCTGGCTCTTAATGAGATCGAGTTGCTGTTGAACAAAGACGGCACTGGTGTCTTCCCCTGATAGCTTCGACCAATATTCCTTCTGAATATCGAGTTGATTGATAAGTTGTTCAACTTTAATCGAAGCATGAAGAGCACTTTGATCGACTTGTCGGTTAATCCACTCGTTGAGTGATAAATGGAAACAAAGCATCAACGTTTTTGGGACAGCCAAATTAAAGCGAAAGCCCAGACGAGAGTTGATGTAGTGCAGCCTTTGTTCGAACGTTGTGATTGTACTGCTATCACTGAGCTGCGATCCAATTTCCAAAAATAAACGCATGGCAAACCGGTCTATCGAAGCACCAAGTTTTTGATACGTTTTAACTAACTGGCTAGCGCATAGGCTATCGACGA
This sequence comes from Vibrio sp. Y58_MX_L22, assembly GCF_024181865.1. NCBI lineage: Bacteria > Pseudomonadati > Pseudomonadota > Gammaproteobacteria > Vibrionales > Vibrionaceae > Vibrio > Vibrio sp. Y58_MX_L22. Next base: position 362,951 of record NZ_JAMZAN010000004.1, on the reverse strand, counting down.
CATTTCTATCCAACAAGCGTTGAAGTAAAGATAACTGCTCATAATTTATGACGCCTTCACTCAACAATTGTCGGTGATTGACGTGCACAACATTGAGATCCTGCGTAGGTTTCGAGGCGCTTTCATAACGAGCTCCTCTTTGTAAAACAGTCACTTTCCGCTGTGTCACTATGCTGTCTGGAAAAAGCGAACGGCGTCGCCAATGCTGCTTTTTCATTTATGTTCGTCTCCGCACCCCTTTCGAACAATCCAGAAAGAAAGAGATGTAATAATTTTTAATCGTTCGTTGTTACACGATACATAATAGAATTTACACTGGTGAGTGACTTTCAAAATTAGTCAGAAAATTTTAGTCCCAAGTCATTTCATTTCGCGATAGCCACTTGATCGTCTCCCGAACGTACGCGGCTTGGGGTCGTTCCAAAACGACGACGGTAACTCTGCGTAAAGTAAGACTGGCTGGAAAACCCTGCCTCCATCGCCACATCTACGATGCTCATCTTGCTCGTCAACAGCAGTTTATGAGCATGCAGTAGTCGACGCTCACTGATCCAAGCTCTTGGAGAAATGCCATAGTGCTCATTAAAAAGCTCTTTAAAAGTGGTTAAGCTGGCACCAAACTCCTGCGCGTAGTCTGTCAACTTCCATTCTTTTAAGTAATGCAGTTCCATAAATCGACGTAACCGTTCCGACGTACGGTTTGTTTGTTGTGACAGCAACGCATACAGTGATTCTCCTCCTTTGCTGTGTAGCAAGAGAACGAGTAGTTCTTCGTATTTTAGGCACATAATGGCATCTGGGTACGCTTGTTGCTCAAGCGTCTGCATGCTGGAAAGCACTTGTTCAACGAGTATGTTCAAACCAAAAGTAAACAAACCAGAACAAACTTTGTCTACCTTAGGCAGCATCATCAAGAGATCACTGTGTTTTTGCAGCAACTGACTAACGAGTTCATTGTCGTAAGCAATAATCGACGCTTTGTATGCCCCATCTAGCGGAGAGTACTCTAACAAGTAATCTCCTTGGGATAGAAATACCCCATTTTCTGCAGCAACATCGATTGTGCAATCACCTGTTTGAACTCGAAGCTGACCATTGTGAACGACAACAATGTGAGACTGGTCTGAGTGAAATACTTCGTCAGATTTTTCATAGCAGGAAAAACTACGAATTTTTCGTGAACTCGAGTCGACCCTTTCTGAGTTTAGTTGGCCTGACACATCCATTTTCTACCCTTCATTATTTTGAGTTTCTCAGTGCAAATGTTGAGAAACTTTCAAAGCACTACTTTGATTGTTGTTATTTCTAAGTACTGCTGTATGAATTAAAGAAGCAAAGAAAAGAGCATAGAAGTTCTATCACTTACCATACCCCCCGAATAATTAGCGAATAACCCAAGCATTACCTTTACCTAAAGGTAAAAGTTTGACTTAGTAAATTTCTGCTGTCCGTCTTTATTATTTTTATCAGATAGCGTTTATCATTAGCCAAAACTTAAATATCATTTCGTTATTTAAGTTTGGTTGTTTTGTTATACATTAGAATACAATTAAATAGATTTCGGCATCGTTTCGAGAACAAAATTAAATTTCCAAAATCATAAAAATGTATGTTTTATAGCCTAAAACGCCAAGCCAACGTGTTCAAGGAGCGAGATATAATCATAAAAAATACTGTTTTTGCAACAAGTATGAGTCTAAAAAACAACTGACCCGATGACTTCAAAGTCATGTAATTAATGCTTATAAAAGACAACAAATCTTTCACAAAAGGAAAGATATGGTCTTTATTTTTATAAATTAGAAAATTCTAATAAAAATGTAGTACTTAAAATTTTATCTGTTTATTTTTGGAACAAGAATCAAGTTTTCTTGTTTATTTCCCTCTAAAAATAAATAGTTCTTTTCTTTTTCCGCAACGAGCTCACCGTTTGAATAAAGCTTTCCAATAATCTTCATTTTTCCTTCACCAGCTTGAATTGGTGCAATTAAAAACGAATACTGCACAGGCAACTGAACGCCTTGGTAGCTCTGAGATGCCGACTTAAGACATTGATTATCAATAACTTTACATATTTCCACTTCAAGAGAAGTAATCGAAGGTGGAAAGTAGCCGTCGACAGAAACCCAACCATAGACTGATGCCTGACTCTGTGTATCAAAGCCATCCACCCCATTGACGGATACAGTCTGACTGCACCCACTCAGTATGAACAACCCAATAAAACTGGCCCATATAGAATTGTTCATTATGACCCCATAAACTTATTTTATATAATCTAGCTCATTTGAAATTCACACAATTCTTTATGTAAAAATATAAAAGATCAACTTATATTTATACTACAAGCGGACAATAAATCGCATTTTTCAACAACACGTAGTTAACATGGACTGTAATTTCAAAAGCAGTTTCTGTTCTCTTTCATTCCTTCCTTAATTGAAGTTCATTAGAGAAAAGTGATATTCATATATATCATTACCATCGAGATATGCATCTGAACACATTTACTTTTTCCTTTCTATTTCTCTCAACACATTTAAAAGCCAAAATATAATAACAACCGACTAATATTGATAAACATGAAGAGATACATCTAATATTTTCCTTGATAAAATTTCAAAAGGGACTATTCCTATGTCAGCACGCCAAACTATCGATGAGATTTTGCTAAAGTTTGCTCATCAAATAGGCTTGCCTGCACTGCATCTAACGGAAAATGAAGTAAGCTTAGCCTTTGATGATAATCTAAGGGTGCATATCATCTTTCATCCTGAATCTACAACTCTGCAGCTCGAAGCTGAGATTGTTGGCCTTCAAATTGTAAATTCCGATCTCTATCGCTCTTTCTTGGCCTTTAATTATCACTGGCCTGAGCACCAGTTATTTTTTAGTTTAGATAACCACCGACATGTCCTATGTTTAAACCGACTCATTAACATTAGGCGACTGGATTACGAATATTTTGAAACAGCTTTAGCAGAATTGCTGACGCACAGCGAGTCGTGGGAAGCGTTATTGTCTTCTCATGTAACCATTGATGAGGCACCACCGATGCCACAAACTTTAGACTTGAGAGTTTAGGTGTCTTTATGTCCAATGACATCCAATCCACATACACCAATTCATCGGTTCATGACGTTCAACAAGCGCAGCAAAGTGATGCAGTGCCGCAAGGAACGTTTCATGGCCGTAAAGTCACCCTACTCTCCTCATCAGAAAGCAGTATGACGCGAACAAGCTCTAAAAGAGAGCTTGGTGAATGTTTAAATCAATTTGCCAGTCTCGAATCTTGCAATCGCGTTTTGGACTTTGATCCGCAACTCAATATTGACAAGCAAAACGCCGCCGTAGAAAAGCTTATGGAACGAAAAGTGGCGATAATTCAACGTTCCTGATATCACAATAAAAGCAGGTTAAACATCTAGGTTAACCTTCAGCCGACAAGCTCACGCTAATAAAAAACCCCGAAGATTCGGGGTTTTGATTCATACTGCTTTTTCTTTATTAATTACTTAGTTTCACTAGAAGAAGCCTAACGGGTCGATGCTGTAGCTAATCAGCAAGTTCTTAGTATTCTGGTAGTGATCCAGCATCATCTTGTGCGTTTCGCGCCCGATACCCGATTTTTTGTAACCACCGAACGCTGCGTGTGCAGGGTAAGCGTGGTAACAGTTAATCCAGATCCGGCCAGCTTCAATATTACGGCCCATACGATATGCAACGTTCGCATCACGTGTCCAAACACCTGCGCCTAAGCCATATTCAGTGTCGTTTGCGATTTCCAACGCTTCAGCCTCATCTTTGAATTTGGTGATAGCGATCACTGGGCCAAAGATTTCTTCTTGGAAGATTCGCATCTTGTTGTGGCCTTCCAACATGGTTGGCTGAATGTAGTACCCCTGGTTGATAGACTCTGGCTGTTCTGACACTCCACCACCAAAGACCACTTTTGCGCCTTCTTCACGGCCGATTTCCAGGTAACTTAAAATCTTATCAAACTGTTCTTGAGAAGCCTGAGCACCAACTTGAGTATCGGTATCGAGCGGATTACCTTGTTTAATCAGCTGTGCACGTTCCGTCAGTTTCTCTACAAACTTGTCATAAATCGCTTCATGAACCAGTACGCGAGATGGACAAGTACAAACTTCACCTTGGTTGAAGAAACCAAGTAACGTACCTTCGATACACTTATCAAGATACTCATCTTCGTAATCGAAGATATCTGAGAAGTAGATGTTTGGAGATTTACCACCTAACTCAACTGTCGATGGGATCAAGTTGTCTGCTGCACATTTCAGAATGTGGTTGCCAACTTGCGTAGACCCGGTAAAAGCGAGTTTCGCAATGCGGTTGCTGGTTGCTAATGCTTGACCCGCTTCAGAACCATATCCGTTTACAACGTTGATGACACCAGGAGGAAGAAGGTCACCGATTTTTTCCATCAGAACCAGAATGGATGTTGGGGTTTGCTCTGCTGGCTTCAATACCACACAGCAGCCCGCCGCTAGTGCCGGTGCTAGTTTCCAAGCCGCCATCAACATTGGGAAGTTCCACGGAATAATTTGACCAACCACACCAATCGGTTCTGGGAAGTGGTAGCTTGCGGTGTGCTCATCCAGTTCTGCCGCACTGCCTTCTTGTGCGCGAATACAGCCAGCGAAGTAACGGAAGTGATCCACTACTAAAGGTAAATCTGCCGCCAAGGTTTCGCGAACTGGTTTGCCGTTTTCCCAAGTTTCTGCAACAGCAAGCTCTTCTAGATGCTGCTCAATACGGTCAGCAATTTTCAGCAAGATGTTCGAACGTTCTGTCACGCTGGTTTTGGCCCATTTTGCTCTGATGTTGTGCGCGGCATCCAGTGCTAAATTAATATCTTCCTCGCCAGAGCGAGCAACTTTACAATACGCTTGTCCGTTGATTGGTGAGATATTGTCAAAGTACTCACCACCCGTTGGTTTTACCCATTCCCCACCGATAAAGTTATCGTAATGCGATTTAAAGTTAACAATGGCATTTTCACTACCTGGCTGTGCATAGATCATAACTCTTCCTTTTGTTTCTCGTTCAATGTGTTATTGCAGTGTCGTATCGCACTGTTCACAAAGAGCATTACGCAAGTCACACGCCAACTACGCCACGCTTGTTGTTAATTAAATGTAAAACTATGATTACCAAGCGATAACAAACCAAGTGAGCGATGTTTGAGCGGATGTATGGTGTGAACACCAATGTTCAAGTGTTCCAAAATGGCACACCCTCACTGTGACAAAATGGTACAGTCATGGAACTTCAACATATTAGCGATAACAATTGGCTTTCAACTTCATGGGTCAGAAGTGAACAAGCGGGTTTAAAACAGCGTCGACGCCCTGAAGATATTCGAGTAACGCCAGCGACGCTCCAAGATAGGCGTCACCAACTCAATTTTTTGCTAGAGGCAGTCACTCAATTTGCGCTCCCTTTGTTTAATCAGCTATTTGCTCATAGCGACAGTCGCTTAATTTTGACGGATTCAGATGGTGTCATCATCGGCAGTTGGGGACAGCCTAGATTTCGTGAAAAGTTAACGGAAATCTCGCTAAGCTCTGGAGCATGCTGGCAAGAAAAGGTCAAAGGCACCAACGCGATTGGTACAGCTTTGGTTGAAGCAAAGCCCGTTTCTGTTATTGGTGATCAGCACTTTATCCAACACCATCGTTTTATTAGCTGTTCGGCTAATCCTATTTTCGATCATCTTGGTAACCTCATTGGCGTATTAGATATTACAAGCGAGCAAAAGAGACATGACTTCTCAACGCAAGTACTAGTACAAAACATGGTCCAGCAAGTGGAGAATCAACTACTTAACTTGATTCCACAAGGGCATATTCGTGTGGATTTAGCGTGCGAAAAAGGTTTACTGAATAGTGGTTGGCAAGGAATTATCATTGCAAATGAAGACGGACAAGTTTTGGCTCACAATCAAGTAGCCTCTCAACTTTTTGCGCAAAAAAGTATCATTGGGCAATCCTTAGACGACATTCTATCCACTCGGGGAAATGAGCACCCTTTCGTTTTCAAAACAAAACCGCTTACCGATAAAGATAGCAAGGTCAAGTCTCGTGCTGTAGCGGCGTCCAATGATCTTCATTATGGCGACTCCGCAGTTGAGCACTGTTGGCAGCAAGCCAATCGCGTCATCGATAAAGACATCAGTTTGTTGATTCTCGGAGAGACTGGTGTTGGCAAAAACGAGTTTGTGAAAGCGCTTCATAAAAACAGCCAGAGAAAAACGGGACCGTTGGTTTCCGTTAACTGCGGAGCGCTACCAAAAGATCTGGTTGAATCTGAATTATTTGGCTACGTAGCCGGTGCCTTTACTGGCGCAAACAGCAAAGGCTATCAGGGGAAAATTCGCCAAGCACACAAAGGGATTTTGTTTCTGGATGAAATCGCAGATTTACCCTTGGAAGCTCAAAGCCGCTTGCTCCATGTATTGCAAGATAAAACCGTGCTTCCCGTGGGTTCAAACCAAAGTATTCAAGTCGATACGCAAATCATTGCAGCCACGCATAAAGATCTGGAACATTTGGTCAGCGAAGGATTGTTCCGCCAAGATTTGTATTATCGCCTTAATGGCTTGATCATTGAGCTACCTCGCTTTGAGGAACGTGATGACAAACGACAACTGATTGAGAACATTCATCGGCGTCACGCCGAATCTGAACAACAGCTTTGCCCTCACCTACTTTCTCTGATGCTGTCTTACTCATGGCCAGGAAATTTGCGTGAACTCGATAGTTTAATCAAAGTATCCGCCTTAATGGCGCAAGGTGAAGAAATATTGGAACTCACACACGTCCCAGCCCACCTAAGTAAGAAACTCAGCCAAGCTCAAGAAGGAGCAGCATCCGCTGAACCAACTTCAGAACTGCGTGCAACCGTCGAAGATAAGTTGCTCAAAACATATCAAGCCAACCAGGGGAACATTAGCAAAACGTCTCGTATGCTTGGTGTGAGCCGAAATACCATTTACAGAAAGTTGAAAAGCCTTGGCATATTAAGTTAATTCTACGACCTCAGATACAAAAAGAGCACCGTTGCGGTGCTCTTTCTCTTTGAAACCTAGCTTACAGGCCGCCTTGTTGTTGTGCCTGTTTTACTAATGCCTGACGTTGAGTTTCCTTCTCAGAGATCACTTGATTGTCCTTGTGCATTTCCTGTTCCAATTCTGCTGGAATGAAAACAAAGTACTTGTTAAGAGTCATCTTAGAACCTCAATTTGCTGTGTTAATTACCTTCTTGGTCGACGTAAACAAAACCAGAAAAACATGTTTTACTGGATCCTTGTTGCTAGTTTCAAAAAATAAAGGATGTTCATATAATAAACATCCTCCATGTGGGCGCTAATTATAGGCGTAGTTTAGAGGCTTACCTAGCACTCTTTTTCACCTTTTGTGCAATCTGAGTTTCGATCGAAAAACAGATTTAATTGCCCGTAGTTACTAAGGTATTGTTAAACAGAGAAAAAAGCTTTTACTGTAACTGACGACAGGGATGAGCTTACGAGTGTAGGTTCACTTGCAATTGTGTATCGTAGAGTTCGAATACGATAATAATAGCGCTACATGCCCTTAATCTGCGTAGTTAAAAACTTTGAAGTGATAGACAACCGAAGTCATATCTGTGCAACTCAGTTTAACGATTTGTCTACCAGTTCAATATTTCATCTTTTTTGAGAAATCTTTAGCCACTTTTTTGTGTGAAACGCCCCAAAAGAGCAGACAATTAAAAGTGTGGCATATGACCACAATTGTCTATCCCCACTTAGCTTCGGGAGGCGTTTATGAAAAGTAACAAACTTGGCCATGTGATGTCTTTCAGCAGGATGTTTTCCTTCATCGCATTCTTGACGGCCACATTCGCATGGATTCTCAGCATGTACGCCCTATTTACTGTTTCTTTAGTGGCTCTTGTGGTCAGTGCAATTCTCTACCTAAAAGACAGGTTTTATCAAAACAAGAAAACGACCACTGAAAAGAGCGCCTAGGCGCTCTTTTCTATTGAATGTCATTTCTGTGTGACTTGATATAGTTATCAATCCGTTCGAGTTCGTGAAAATAACCATACATACCAATACGATTAATTTCTGGTTCTATACAGTATTTTTCTTCTTTTACCATAGCTTCTACAAACATTCCGCTTGATGCAATTGTGAAAGGTGGACACGCTGAGTAACCATTATTTTCTGCAATATACTTCAATCGCCCAAATTCAAAAATTTGACCTGGAATAGCAACGATAAGGGACAAGACAATTGTTATAGTTATCACTTTAATCGGCACTTTGACTAACTGAGTCATTCGATCAAATAAAATATAGACCAATAATGTAGGGCACAAGAGTAAGCTTGCGATACTTAAAACATATGACGCATCAATGTAGACCACTTGAAAACCACTACTGAGCTGAAGCGGTAGAGATTCGAAAACGAAATGATGATAAAGGCGATAGATGGAGTAAGTAATCAGTAATATGAACATAAGCAACACGAAAGCTGTGTGAAATGGATGCTTCTGTTGTGTCATTTCTATTACCTTATAGTTGAGGAGACGGCAGAGAGCGGCTTAGCTTCACTCTTCGAAGAGAAATATTAAACTGCTAGCAAATGCATGCTCTCCCATTTCTGAGAACTGCGTGACGAATCAACGTTTAATGTAACTTTTAAATCTACCAATATCTTACAGACACAAAAAAGGATGCCACTTGGGCATCCCTTTATATCTTTATATTTAGTCGGTTTACTTAAAACGATTACACGTCGTAAGTTGTAGACGCTGTGTCGCCGCCTGTACCAGTCCAGTTAGTGTGGAAGAATTCACCACGTGGACGGTCAATGCGCTCATAAGTGTGAGCACCGAAGTAGTCACGTTGAGCTTGAAGCAGGTTCGCTGGTAGACGAGCTGTTGTGTAACCGTCTAGGAAAGATAGCGCAGAAATCGTACATGGCATTGGGATACCAGACTCTAGAGATTTCGCTGCTACTTTACGCCATGCTGCTAGGCTGCCTTGTAGGATGTTTTTGAAGTACTCATCAGAACCTAGGAATGCGATGTCTGGGTTCGCTTCGTACGCATCACGGATGTTGCCTAGGAACGCAGAGCGGATGATACAACCACCACGCCACATTAGTGCTACGTTACCGTAGTTTAGGTCCCAACCGTTTTCGTTCGATGCTTCGCGCATTAGCATGAAGCCTTGAGCGTAAGAGATGATCTTAGAAGCTAGTAGCGCTTGACGTAGTGCATCAACCCACTCTTGCTTGTCGCCTTCAACTGGAGTGATTGTCTTACCGAATAGAGATTCAGCTTCAACACGTTGGTCTTTCAGTGCAGATAGACAACGAGAGAATACAGACTCAGAGATAAGCGTTAGTGGAATACCTAGGTCTAGTGCGTTGATACCAGTCCATTTACCAGTACCTTTTTGGCCTGCTGTGTCTAGGATCTTTTCAACGAGAGGCTCACCGTCTTCATCTTTGTAGCCAAGAATGTCAGCCGTGATTTCAACAAGGTAGCTGTCTAGCTCAGTCTTGTTCCAATCAGCGAATACTGCTTGCATCTCGTCTGCAGACATACCAAGACCGTCTTTCATGAACTGGTAAGCTTCTGTGATAAGCTGCATGTCACCGTATTCGATGCCGTTGTGTACCATCTTAACGAAGTGACCTGCACCGTCGTTACCAACCCAGTCACAACATGGCTCACCAGCGTCAGTTTTCGCAGCGATACCTTGGAAGATAGGCTTAACCGCTTCCCATGCTTCAGCAGCACCGCCAGGCATGATGGATGGACCGAAGCGCGCACCTTCTTCACCACCAGATACACCAGTACCGATGAAGTGGATACCTTTTTCACGTAGTGCAGCAACACGACGGTTTGTATCTGGGTAGTTAGTGTTACCACCGTCAATAATGATGTCGCCTTTGTCTAGCAGAGGTACTAGCGCTTCGATGAACTTGTCTACAACGTCACCAGCGCGAACCATCAACATTACTTTACGCGGCGTTTCTAGCTTCTCTACTAGTTCTTCTAGAGAGTATGCACCGATGATGTTCGTGCCTTTTGCTGGACCTTCCAGGAACTCGTCTACTTTAGCAGCAGTACGGTTGTGAGCAACCACTTTAAAGCCGTGATCGTTCATGTTTAGGATAAGGTTTTGACCCATTACTGCTAGGCCAATTACACCGATATCACCTTTCATTGTTTCTCTCCAATTTTATTTCATCGACGAGCAGCGTCTTAAGCAATTTTTGCCGCCGCGTCTAAATCTAAATACCATTCCGTTAGGCCCGATTTCGCTTGAATCTTAGCCGCTGGGTATAGCAGTGCGTGTGCTGGTGAACTGTTAATTTCTTCAACAATGTCCGCTTTTCCTGCACCAAGCACTAAGTAACTAATACGTTTCGCTGCTTCTAATACGCGTGCGGTTTTCGACACACGAAGTTGGCCCGATTCAGGATGCGACGCCACAAGAGATAGGTTCGCATCATCATAATTCGTTTGGCCAGGGAACAGAGAAGCTGTATGACCATCTGCACCAACGCCTAATAAGATCCAGTCAAACACAGGTGTGCCGTTTTCACTCGGGATCACCTCTGCCATCTCTTTTGCAAAACGCTCGGCTTCTGCTTTAGGCTCATCTTCGCCACGGATGCGGTGAATGTTTTCTGCAGGAATATTTACTTGGCTAAACAACAACGTGTTCGCTTCACCGTAGTTGCTTTCTGCATCGTCAGGGGCAACACAACGTTCGTCACCCCACCAAAAGTGGAGGTTTTCCCATTGAATGGAGGTTGCGTAAGCCTCTGAAGCCAGTAGTTTAAACAGCATTTTAGGAGTGCTGCCGCCAGAAAGAGAGATGTGAACAGGTCTGCCCATTTCGCTAAACGCTTTCATATCGTTAGCTAGGCTTTCAACTACCTGTTCTGCTGTTTGGTAGATCTTATGGTTGATCATAGTTCACAGTAATCCGTATCTGTTAAGTTTTTACATGGGAAACGCCAAGCGCGGCCATCACGCTGTAACAAGTCATCTGACTCTTTAGGTCCCCAAGTGCCGCATGCGTACCCGAAGAGGGATTGTGGATCTTGCTTAAAATCTAAGATTGGCTGTACGTATTGCCAGCACGCTTCCACCGCATCACTACGTGCAAATAGCGTAGCATCACCATTCAAAGCATCAAGTAGAAGACGCTCGTATGCCGTTAGCATTTGCGTTTCTTGCAGGTCAGCGTAATGGAAGTTCATTTTCACTTCCTTCGCTTCAAAGCCTGCGCCTGGCTCTTTCAAGCCAAAGCTCATTTGAATGCCTTCGTCTGGTTGAATACGAATGATCAGCTTGTTTTCTGGTGCGTTTTGACCAAACACAGGATGCGGTGTTTGTTTAAAGTGGATAACCACCTCAGTAACGCGTGTTGGAAGACGCTTACCAGTACGCACGTAAAATGGCACGCCATTCCAACGCCAGTTGTTGATGTACGCTTTCAAACCGATGTAAGTCTCTGTACGAGAATCGTCTGCAACTCCCGGCTCTTCACGGTAGCCGCGTAGGCTTTGCCCACGAACTTCAGACGCCGTGTATTGGCCTAATACTAGGTCATTGCGCAGAGCGTTTTCGTCTAATGGCTTTAAGCATTGAAGCACTTTTACCACTTCATCACGCATCGAGTCTGCATTGATTTGCGCTGGTGGTTCCATACCTACCATTGCTAATACTTGTAGCAAGTGGTTTTGGAACATGTCGCGCACAGCGCCAGAGTTGTCGTAGTAACCACCACGCTCCTCTACGCCAAGGAATTCTGCGCCTGTGATTTCAACGTAATCAATGAAGTTACGGTTCCAAAGCGGCTCAAACATCGCATTAGAGAAACGAAGCACAAGTAGGTTTTGTACCGTTTCTTTACCTAAGTAATGGTCAATTCGGTAGATTTGATGCTCTTGGAAGTGCTCGTGAATTTCTTTGTCCAGAATACGCGCCGATTCAAGGTCATAACCGAATGGTTTCTCAATGATCAGGCGTTTCCAGCCATCCTCTTCACTGTTAAGACCATGTGCTGCAAGACTTGCAGGGATCACACTGTATAAACTTGGTGGGGTTGCTAAGTAAAAAAGCGTATTGCGTTGCTCGAATTGATATTCGTCCGCAAGTTGGTCTAAGCGAGAAGATAGCTTACCGTAATCTTGTGTGTCAGAAGTATTAATTGCTTGGTAGTGCAGATGGTTAATAAATGCATCAAGCGTTTCTGGCTCAGTCTTTTCCATTTCCTGAAGCGATTTTTTCAGCTTCGCGCGGTAAGACTCATCACTGTATTCAGTGCGACTTACACCCAGAATGGCAAAATTCTCTGGAAGCTGCTTGTTCGCGTAGAGGTGGTATAAAGCAGGAATGAGCTTACGGTACGTAAGGTCACCTGAAGCACCAAAAATAACGATGCTGCTGTTTTCTGGTATTACCATCATCTTTCCCTTAAAAACGAGGTACTTATTGTGTGCCCGGATACGGCTAGAGAATGAGCCAACCCTATCAATGGCACCTCAAAATAGAAAATTGGTCTTACCTATTACGTTGATAGGTAAAGTCTATGGGCCCAAAGAACCTCAAGAAGTTGCATTTCCGATTCTTGGAAACACGACGTATTGAGGTCATTTAAGTCACTTATGTCTCAAAAGTACACACTGTACTCGCTGGAGGAGAGTCCGACACGGGGCAATATTGTCTACGACTATTTGATTTACATCAACACTTGCCAGTGCAAACGTTTAAATAAGTTGCACAAAACGTCATAAGCGATTGTATTTTATTGATAAAAAAAGTTTCATCTGAACGCTCCAAAATTTAAGCAAAAACTCTAATATGGACAATAATCACTCATCCTTGCAATCCATTACAGTTTTATCGTGATCTGTGTTACTTACTTTTTATTTCATCATCCTATTGATAATGATACTCAATTAAAGATAATGAAATCACTATTAATGTGAAAGTAGAACGCCATGAAATCAAGCGCCATTAACCCACATCCCATAAACCGAATACAATCGGTGCTTGACTACATTCACACCAACTTAGACAGCACTCTGAGCGTAGATGAAATATCGAAAGCAAGTTGTTGGTCGCGCTGGCAACTGCAACGCGTATTTCAACAACACACTGGCGTATCCGTCGCTCACTACATCAGAGAGCTTAAACTTAGCCTTGCGGCTGAGCGCTTAATCCATACTTCTGACCGCTCGTTAGATATAGCGATAGAAATGGGATTTACATCTGAACACGCATTTAGCCGTGCGTTCAGGAATATGTTTTCAAAAAGCCCCCGCGAATATCGAAAAACGCAACAACTCTCCGGGTTGAGGCAACCTTTGACGCTGCGTAAGACACCAGAAGAAGAGAAAAAACATCAGCGCTTTATTGAAGTTCGAATAGAAACAAAACCGGCTTTTGAACTTGCTGGTTATCATGAACCTATTCACGGATTGTTTTCCGCTACGCCCGATTTCCAATCCAAAGTACCGTCACTTTGGTCACGTCTTTATTCATCTGAAAACCTTAACAATTCGGAAAGTAGTTACTTTGGCGTGATTGATGTGACTCAAGCGTATTCAAACAACCAACAACTTGAGTATTGGGCAGGTTATGAGTGCAGTCCAACAGCAAACGCACCAAGATCAACGAACTCTTCCAACTCGGGGTTAGACCTCTTGGCTGTTCCTGAGCAAACCTACGCCGTCATTACACACATAGGCAAAGCATCAGAGCTCGCCTCAACGCTAGAATGGTTTATTTTACATTGGCTACCCTACTCTAATTATCATGCTATCGATGGTTATGAGTTAGAGCTTTATCCAGAAGGTTATGATGTTGATAGCGAACAAGCACAAATGCAGTATTGGATTCCTGTCGAGCCAAACGACGCGCTATCTTTAAAACCTAAGAACAGAAGAATAAGTTCCAAAGATTAGTGTTTTGCACCAAATTGTTAACTTTTCCTATTTCTTTGAATATAGAATACAAATAACAATCATTATCAATAAATAGAAAAAGTAGTGGAATTTATAAATATGGAAAGTCCGATTCGATTTCATCGTTCAGCGGTTGCTATCGTCGTATCCGCATTGCTCGCTGGCCACGCCAATGCGACTGAGAGCATATCCCAACACGAAACGATTACGGTGCTAGGAGAAACATACCGAAACACCGCAACTAAAACCGTTTTAGAACCGGAGGAAACACCGCAAGCGATCACGGTAATCACTAAAGATGACATGGACCTACGCGGCGTAAACTCGGTGAGCGAAGCATTGCGTTATGCGCCTGGCGTAAATACAGAATTGCGTGGTGGTGCCGTTTCCCGACTTGACCTATTCAATATTCGTGGTTTTATTAACTACACCAACTTTTATGATGGTCTTCCTTTGCTGTACAACGGTTGGAACCTTCAACCGCAGGTCGATTCCGTTGCTCTTGAGCAAATCGAGGTTTTTAAAGGGCCAACGTCTGTTCTTTACGGCAATATTCCACCAGGAGGTATGGTCAACATTATCGCCAAGGCGCCTCAGTCAACACCCTCGCACTCTGTCTCGATTAGTACAGGGACTAACAGCCTAAAAGAACTGACGTTCGACACCACAGGACAAATTGGTGATTCTAATGTTGATTACCGTATCGTCGGCCTGGCAAAACAGCGAGATGGTCAAGCCGATACGTCTGAAGACGAACGTTATGTACTCGCCCCATCTTTCAATTGGCAAGCGACAGAAAGCACATTAGTGAACGTGAATGTTTACTATCAAAATGATCCATCAGCAGGTATCTACACGACTGTGCCTGCATCTGGCTCAGTGATTAAAAACCCACTTGGCTCGATGTCACCAAGCACCTATTTGGGGGATGAGGACTGGAACACTTACGAACGCGAAGTTCTGATGATGGGTTACAAAGTCCAACACGACTTTAACAACAATTGGCAATTTCTACAGAATGCCCGCTACATGACCGCCGATGCCTATCAGGAAAACACATATAACGGTGCACTTGAAGCGGATAACCGTACCGTTGGTCGAAATGCCTATTTAACCGATGAAAAGTCCAAATCCTTTGTGATTGACAACCAACTATCTGGCTA
The DNA here is from genome assembly GCF_024181865.1 of Vibrio sp. Y58_MX_L22. Taxonomy (NCBI): domain Bacteria; kingdom Pseudomonadati; phylum Pseudomonadota; class Gammaproteobacteria; order Vibrionales; family Vibrionaceae; genus Vibrio; species Vibrio sp. Y58_MX_L22. The sequence goes on along the minus strand of NZ_JAMZAN010000004.1, from coordinate 347,786 downwards.
CATTAAAACAGGAAATTTTGAACATAACTTATTGTTCGGGCTTGATTATCAGTATCTAGACTCAGATGTAAAATACAAAGACACGCTTGGGTATTCGCTAACTCAGGACATTTTTAATCCTGACCACAACAGCATTGATCGTAATGCACTGAATTTCCAATACAAACAAAACTTAGATATCAAAACGAAGCAGATTGGCGTTTATTTCCAAGATCAAGTTCGTTACGACCAACTTGTAATGATTGCAGGTCTTCGTTGGGATAAATACGATTCAAATACAGACGCCGTTAGCGATTATCTAGGAGCAGTATCCAACAGCAAGGAAGAGTTAGACGATACCAACGTATCTTTCCGAGTCGGTGGTTTGTATGAGCTAGACTTTGGCCTCTCGCCATACCTTACTTACTCGGAAAGTTTTGAGCCAATTGCGGGTGCCGACTCTTCTGGTAAAGCATTTGAGCCATCAACCGGTCATCAATGGGAGTTAGGCTTTAAATACGCACCATTATCTGGTGATATCTCAGGTAACTTAGCACTCTTCCATATTACGAAGAAAAACGCGATCTTGACCGATCCGAATAACCCATATGCACCGAACTATCAAGCGGGCGAAGTGGTATCACAAGGTATTGAACTTGAGGCAAAATGGCAAGCCACAGCACAAGCTGATTTCACTCTAGGCTATACATATACCGATATGGAGATTACCGAGGACAGTTATTACAACCAAGAAGGTAAAACGCCGGTTTGGGTACCTGAGCAAACGGCCTCTCTATGGGCAAATTACTTCTTTGAAGGAAATCTTTCAGGCCTTCGTACCAGTGCTGGCGTTCGCTATGTCGGAGAAGCACAAATTGATGCACAGAATAGTCAAAAAGTACCGGACTACACCTTGTTTGATTTAGCAGCAAGTTACGATTTCTCAACGGTATCTGAATCAATGAAAGGGGCTAGCGTCACGCTTTCTGCAAGCAATCTATTCGATAAAGAATACTATTCTTGTTACGACAAAAATAACTGTTGGTTTGGCGCTGAGCGCTCTATCGAAGCGAAGTTAGAATACAACTTCTAACCTCTTAGAGCGGAACAGCAGTAATTTGTAAAGCGATGGTTTCTAAAACAAGCCATCGCTTTGTATTTTGCATAGAGCATCAATATAAACGCTACCGTGTCACTTTTTTATAGCACCTTTCTGGCCTACCAACAGAGCCATAGTTTAAATCAGCCTCTAGTTCACCAGTGCTGATCAGATACTCCAAATAGCGCCTTGCCGTTGTTCGGCTCACTCCGATTTTTTCACCTGCCTCATCAGCGGTCAGTACACTGCCATTTAGGAACAACTCTCTGATCTTGTCTAGGGTTACACCATCAATCCCTTTTGGTAATCGGTTCGGCAAGTTGTCTTGATTGGCGTGAGACTGCAGCATTTTATCAACGAGGTTCTGATCCAAACTCTCTACGATGTCTAGTTGTTGGCGTTGGGACACATACTTTTTCAGTGCGGCATCTAAGCGTGGAAACATCACTGGTTTTAACAGGTAATCGACAACGCCACCCCTCATCGCCTGTTGTAACGTATCGACATCCCTTGCTGCTGTAATCAAAATGACATCACACGTTTGGTTACTTGCACGCAGTGTATTTAGTATCTCAAGCCCTGTGCCATCGGGAAGATAGACATCCATCAATAGTAAATCTGGCTTAAGAATGTCGAGTTGCATTTCCGCTTCCATTCTCGTGGTCGCAATTCCGACCACTTCCAAACCTGTCAGTTGGCTTAAGTATTTGTGGTGCAGCTCAGCAATAGCCAGATCATCTTCAATGATCATTACGCGAGTCGCCATACTCATAATTGTTCTTCCTTGGGTAAGTACACCGTTATTCTTGTCCCATAATTTGTATTGGGTATCATCTCAACATGGCCGTGATATCGAGTAGCAAGCTGATTGACAAGGTGCAACCCAACACCTCGATTTTGACGAGATTTCGTTGAAACGCCTTTTGTAAATAATGTTTGTGGATCCATTGTTTTTGGGAGGCCGCAGCCATGATCTATCACCTCAAGTATCACTTCATTTCCGTAATCGCTAACGGACACATCAATATTTCTGCGTTCTGACGCAACATTTGATTCATCGCGAATTGAAGTTAACGTGGCATCGAAAGCGTTATCAATCAAATTACCCAAAATTGTGACAAGGTCTTCCGAATTTAGCCACTCAGGTAGGGGCTCCAGACGACTGCCTTCCTCAACCACCAGTTGTAAGCCTAACTCGCGAGCACGTTCAGTTTTTCCAAGCAACATACCTGCAATTAGCGGGTCCTTAACGGTATCTCTTAAAAACTCAATCATTGCTTGATAGTGTGCGGTTTCTTGTCCAATTAACTTTTGCACCGCATCAAGCTCACCCATTTGTACTAGCCCGCTGATAGTGTTTAGCTTATTGCGATGCTCATGGGTTTGCGAACGTAACAAATCTGCATATTCCTTGGTTTGTGATAGCTGCTCGGTTAGATCATTGATTTCATCCCTTAAACGGAAACTCGATACCGCCCCCACAATTTTCCCATCAACATAAATTGGAGAGCGATTTGCAATCAGGCGCTTATGATTAAGGAATATTTCAATATCATGATCTTCCTGCCCGCTTTCTAACACTGTATATAGATCGCTATCACGCAGCGTATCAGTCAAAGGTTTATTGAGCGCTGATTCTCTATCAATACCGAGAATCTGGCAGGCACTACGATTTATCGAGCGAAGTATCCCTTGGGCATCAATGCTTAACACGCCCTCTTTGATAGTGCTCATCGTCACTTCTAATTCGCCGTACAACCGCCCTATCTCTTCAGGCTCAAAGCCTAAAATGGCGCGCTGAAACTTTCTCGACGCATAATTGGATACAATGGCATTAGCGACGACAACTACGATGACCATTAAAATCAAAAAGGCCAAAAATGGTTCGATGCGGTCTTGCAGTCGGTCGAGCAAATAGCCAACCGAAACCACACCAATGATGTTCCCTTGCTCGTCAAAAATCGCAGCTTTACCACGAACTGAATAACCTAACGAGCCCTGTGCCGTCGAAACATAAGACAACCCCTGCTCTAGCGCTCGACGATTGTCGCCACCTCTCATTGGCTTGCCCAACCGCTCATCAACAGGGTGGATTAAGCGTACTCCCTTATGGTCGCCAATAACGATGAATGCAGCACCTATGGCTTCGGTTAATTCTCTAAAGCGAAGTTGGTATGGCTGGGGGTTATGGGTTTCGATCATTTCACGAACAACCGCTGAGTCCGCTAAAAAACGGGCAACACCCAGTGCTTTTTCTCCCATTTCTTGCTCTTGATTGATTTTGAGATAAGTGAACCCTGCGGCAACAAGCAATAACAGCTCTATCAACCCCGATAGCGTCATGATAATGAGCATCCGCTTACGAAAGCTGATGGTTTTCCAACTCATTGATACATCCTTGTGATTCACTCTTGAGCGTAACGTTAACACTCAGTTAACAGCATGACGTTATCGTGGTGATAAATCTGTGAGGAAGACAAGCAAACCGCAGAGTTTACGGTTAATTAATCGACGAGCTGAAACATAAAATTACAACCATTCACCAAATTTAGCATTCCTCTCTGATACTCAATTCCATACATAAATTGCCCTTAAAATCATGATCGTGATCACATCGATTTTAGCGGTTTTTGAGGCGTTTTTAGACTTTACAACGTATAATTTTTAATCAACGAAACCAATGAGAGTTTCGGTTTGAAAGCAGTGAAGCTGGAAGTCTATTAAAAGCTCAACATTGACGTCAGTGGTTTGGACACAAATAAAACAAAATACAAATACTGACTATATGACAAACACTTAGACACCATCTGAAAACTGGAAAACTATAAACAGAGGTGCATTTATAGTTAGAAGGAACACCAAACATGGAACGCGATACCTTTGGAATATGCCTGAATAAGGCGATGCTGTCAGAGAATATGTATTCAACATTTACACACGTCAGGGCTTATGAAAAAAACGGAGGCGGTACTTCTGATCTCAAAGTCCTGTTATCGTTCCCTCAAATGAGTGGAAAAGATCTATTGAATACGATGCGAGGTTCTCGTCAGCTCGAGTGGAGAGCGGAGTTTCACTGTCCATATACGAAATAAATTTGTAACATCTCCCGCGCCCAGCACAAATATAACTGGGCGCATACTACTGCCCAATTTTCCCTCCTACTTAACACGCAGTTACGAATCCTTTATATTAGAGCTAATACTCTACGACAAAGCAGCCATTATGAAAAAAACAGGAAAGGTTTGGATACTGGGCTTACTTAGCAGCTCGATTTCCCTTGCCTGTCATGCGGCACCGATCACTTTTGATACCGCATGGCAGCTATTGCTAGAAAACAACTATTCTCTCAAAGCTCAACGCTCAAACGTCGAGAACTACCAATACCAAGAGAGTGCCACCAGCAATCTCAACTTACCTCAGGTTACTATTGGCGCGAATTACACGCGTTTAGATACCGATATCACGCTTTCGGGAAAACAGATCCTAGACAGCACAGGAGCACACATTAACGTACCTCCTGCTTTTCAGCCTATTTTTGGTGCCTTAGCTAATACCACTTCGACCATAACCGAGCGCGATATTTTCTCTTCGTCTATTCGTGCGATTTGGCCAATTTTTACTGGTGGTCGAATTTCTGCGGCTCAATCAGCAGCAGAAGGCAAAACGGATGAGGCGAAAAGTCAGCTTCTAATGGAACAACAAGCGCGTTTTGAAGATTTATCGAAGTACTACTTTTCTGTCGTACTGGCAAAGGAAGTACTCGCAACGCGGCAAGCGGTTGAAGCAGGGCTAAAAAAGCATCGAGATTTTGCCATTAAGCTTGAAGAGCAAGGACAAATCGCGCACGTTGAGCGCCTGCAAGCCGAGGCTTCTTTAGATAAAGCATCTGTAGAAACACGTAAAGCAGCCAGTGATTTGAGTATCGCTCAGGCTGCATTAGGTAAATTACTCGCGCAAGATGATGCCGTAGAGCCCGCTGAATCTTTGTTTATCAACGACAGTCTTCCCCCTCTTACTGCTTTTGTCGATCAAACGTTGCTTACCTATCCGGGGTTAGAGCTTCTGAGCGCTAAACACAAACAAGCCTCTAGCTTAATCAAAGCAGAAAAAGGGAAATACTACCCTGAAGTTTATCTTTACGGCGACTACAGCTTGTATGAAGACGATTCTCTCGCAAGCCAAATGAAGCCTGACTGGTTAGTTGGTGTTGGTGTCAGCATTCCACTGATTGAATCATCAGGGCGAAGCGAAAAAGTCAAAGCCGCTCAAAGCGTCGTCTCGCAGGTCGACTCATTAAAGTCTCAAGCCAAACAAGACTTATCGCTGTTAGTCCAAAAGACATACTTGGAGGCTCAGCAAGCCATTGATGAAGTACAAGGGCTCGCATCTAGCATTGAACTCGCTAACGAAAACCTGCGCTTGCGTGAAAAAGCATTTACTCAGGGTCTGTCGTCTTCTCTGGATGTTGTGGATGCACAACTTTATGTCGCGAGTATAGAAACACAACGTTCAGCGGCGCGTTTCCGCTATTTAATATCTTTAACCAAGCTACTCGCATTGAGCAGTGAAATGAACAGCTTCGAACAATATCAAAATACCGCTTATATCCCTGCTTCAACATCCAAAGAGGTGAAATAAATCATGGCAGCTAAATCACTAAAACCCGTTTTACTCTCACTTTGTGCTTTGGGTGTTGCCTCTTGGGTTGGGTATCAATTTTACCAAGCCTATCAACCGGAACCGGTCCGCTTACAGGGATTAATTGAAGCCCAGCAATACAGTATTTCCTCAAAAGTTCCAGGGCGTATTGATGAGGTCATGGTACGTAAAGGCGACGATGTAGAGAAAGGTCAGCTTATTTTTACCCTTCATAGTCCTGAAATTGAAGCGAAGTTAGAACAAGCAAAAGCAGGTGAAAAAGCGGCGGACGCCTTAGCTCAAGAAGCTGAGAAAGGCGCACGTGAGCAACAAATCCAAGCAGCAAAAGATCAGTGGATGAAAGCCAAAGCCGCTGCGAATTTAATGGAAAAAACCTACAATCGTGTGAATAACCTTTATAACGATGGCGTGGTTGCAGAACAAAAACGCGATGAAGCTTTAACTCAATGGCAAGCAGCGAAATACACAGAAAGTGCTGCGTTTCAAATGTATGAAATGGCAAAAGAAGGCGCTAGAAGTGAAACCAAAGTGGCTGCGGCGGAAAAAGCGCGCATGGCATCAGGTGCCGTAGCCGAAGTAGAAGCGTATGCGAAAGATACTCAGATCTACAGCTGGTTTGACGGCGAAGTCTCTCAAGTTCTACTTCAAAGTGGTGAATTAGCACCTCAGGGCTTCCCGGTTGTTACCGTGATAGATACAGAAGATGCCTGGGCGACACTTAATGTGCGTGAAGATTACCTTCAACACTTTAATAAAGGAGCAACCTTTGATGCCTATTTGCCTGCCTTAAAGAAAAATGTTGAGTTCAAAGTAACGCATGTTGCCGTTATGGGTGACTTTGCAACGTGGAGAGCAACCGATGCTTCTCAAGGTTTTGATCTTCGTACCTTTGAAGTAGAAGCTCGTCCAGCTCAACCCGAACCTGAACTGCGTATGGGAATGAGTGTTGTCGTTGAACTTTAATCACAACCACTAGGTTAATGCTATGACGATTAAGATTTCACAGCGGCATATCTTACGACGAGACAAGTGGTTGCTTTCGTGCCTTACTTGGATACCGATTTTGCTCGCGATGATGATTTGGGGAGTGTTCTCTGCGGGCATTGCCCGGGATCTGCCAATCGGTGTGGTTGATCTACAACATTCCCAACTTTCTCGAAAGCTCATTCAATCTTTGGATGCGTCGTCGAGTCTGGCTGTTAACTATCATTACGCCAGTGCAAGCGAAGCAAAAAATGCGATGATTGAAGGCGATATCTACGCTTACGCGGTCATCCCATCTAAGTTCGACCAAGATATTCTCCAGCACCGCCAACCTCAACTTTCTGTCTTTTACAACAGTCAGTACATTTTGGTAGCGAAACTGATCAACTCTGCCGTTGCGCAAGCACAAGGCTATTTCGACGCTCAGGTTGAAGTAATGGGCAACTTGGCTAAGGGTAACACCACAACGTTAGCAGCGGCTGGACAGGCTGTACCCGTGTCGACACAAATAACCGCATTATTTAACCGTAACAATAACTACGCACAATTTTTGGTAACGGCTATCGTGCCAGCCATTTGGCAAATATGTATTGTAGTAAGCACTATTTTGATTCTTGCCGCGCACTTTCGCATTTATGGTGGAAAGAATAGCTTTGCATTTTTGGGCGAAAAGCCATACGCCAGGCTCACTACCCTATTAAGTCAGTACATTCCGGTCTTTATGGCGCAAGGTGCGTTGTTCTTGTACTGGTTTTATTCCGTGCTTGATTGGCCAATGGAAGGCAGTTTTGTGGTTATGCTATTAGCACAATTGGCGACGGTTATCGCCTGTATCATTATGGGAGCGTTGTTCTTCTTCTTGTCGATGGATCCTGCACGTGCGATGAGTTTTGCTGGCGCATTTACGGCTCCAAGCTTCGCGTTCATGGGAATTACATTCCCAGTTTCTGACATGAACACGCTCGCTTATGCATGGCGTTCATTATTGCCGATTACCCATTACATTGAAGTACAAGTGAGTCAAGCAAGCTATGGAGCATCGGCCGCACAATCTTTAAGCTCGCTATGGCCTATGATTGGTTACGTTGTGCCCCTGCTCATTACCGCAGCCTTGATGGGTAAACATCGAACAGCTTCATCAACACGCCAAGCGAAGGAGGCGGTATGACATTGTGGCAACTGATTAAAGCGGAACTTAAGGCCGTTCTAACCAATCCAGTCGTTACGTTGACCGTGTTTGGTGGTGTCGTATTTTACTCGTTTTTATACCCTTTGCCTTATGCACAACAAACGCCTCGTGAACAACCAATCGCGATTGTTAATCTAGATGGTAGTCAGACGAGTTTAAAGCTAGAACGTATGGTTGATGCCACTCCGCAAGTCAACGTAGTCACTCGACTTCATACGATTGCCGATGCAAAGCAAGCATTTTTACAACGAGAGATCACCGGTTTTTTAGTCATACCAGAACACTTTTACATAGACCTAATGCTAGGTAAAAGCCCGACTCTGGCCTACGCTGCGGACGCCTCGTATTTTCTCGTGTACGGAACCGTGGTAGAAGGATTGGCCCAAGCTGGAGGCACATTAGGGGCCCAAGTGAAAGTCAGTAAAATGGTGATAGATGGTGTGCCCATGAGTATGGCTAGCCATAATTACTCTGCTATTAAGCTTAATATGAAACCAACGTTCAACCCAACCATGGGTTACATCGAATACGTAGTGCCGGCAGTATTTGTTCTGATTTTACAACAAACGTTGATCATGGCGGTTGGATTACAAACGGGAACACAGCGTCATGGTCGTGGCTATTGGTCACAAGTATCAACGGGATCGCTGCTGCTTGTGAGAACGTTAGTATTTGTGGCAATTTATTATTTACTCGGCGCCTATTATTTTGGTTTTAGCTTCGAACGTTTAAACGTAAACCATATCGCCAATGCGGGCGAATTGCTGGCTATGTTGTTCCCGTTCTTTTTAGGTTGTTGCGGACTAGGCTTCTGGCTAGGTTACTTATTACCTCGGCGTGAACTTGTCACCTTAGTCGTCTTAGTGAGCTCTATGCCGCTCATTTTCTTGGCTGGTTTTATTTGGCCAATTGAAGCCATACCTACTCCCTTATTATGGATTGCTGATTTAAGCCCAAGCACTTGGGCGATAAAAGCTTTCTTAGCGCTAAACCAAATGGGGGCAACCTGGCAACAAGTCGCTCCACATTGGACGGCGCTTTGGGCACTCACCGTGCTTTGGGGTAGCGTTGCGTACTGGATTGCTAAGCGAAGTAACAAGCCAGTTGTAACAGAGAGCTTGGGGTGACAGCTGACATTTTTTATTACTATAAAAAAAGCCGGGTAACTAAACCCGGCTGAAAATCTGCGTCCTTGCAGCGGACATATGGTAAAAACACTTTTTGCTCTGGGCTTACCCATTGAGCGAGGTTAGATTAAGCCAAAAACTATGGACTCCATACTCTCATATAGAGGGTCATATCCTTCCAATAGACATTAGTCTTCGCTAGAACGATAACGTTTTTCAGACACAAAAAAACAAGACTCACATTGAGTCTTGTTGTTGATAGGGATGAGCAGGATACATGTCGCCGCTAAGTCATATCACGGATTATTTTCTCTCGGTATTCTGTAACGACCTTCATGATTGAATTTTTTACATCACCGACTTGCTTAGAGGGTTGGCACCATAGGCCAAAACCAAACTTAAAACCTTCCAATAATTCAGAAGCTTCCACTGGCTCTATATGATTATTAGAAAACTCCGAATGGGCAAACGTTCTGGGGAGAATCGCCCATCCTAAACCTGCTTCAACCATTTTCACTACAAGGGCCAATTGGTCGACCTCTTCATGGTTCGAACTTACGATGACTTTTTCGCCCATTCCCTCTTCAATAAGAGACCGCAGTACAAATTGTTTACTATTCCTCAAGGCTGTCAATACTCGATCTGGTGCCATAGAAGCGAGTTCACCACCTTTCTGGACGAAAGGAACAAATTCAAAATGACCTAAAAACGTCGCATCCAGACTATGTATTGCTCGACTATCATGCACATTGACAATACCGAATTGATAATCACCATTCTGTAAACCCTCTTTAATTTCGTTGCGATTACGAACAAGAAAGTTAACTCGCATCATCGGAAAATCTGCTGCTAATTGAATACGAAGCAATACAAGAAAACGGTGTGGTATAGCGCTTGAATAGGCGATACTAACATTCTCTAACCCACCGTAAGCTAGACTTAATGCGACTTTATCGAAAGTACGTGCTTGTTCGATGGTTTGCTTAGCATAGTGGTAAAGAAGATGACCATCTTCTGTCGGTTCTACCGAGCGCCCCACTCGCTCAAACAGGTTGACCGCCAGTTGGTCTTCAAGATTGGTAATCACCTGCCCTATTGTGGTTCGGTGCTTATTGAGTTTGACCGCCGCCTTACTAAACGAAAGCTGTTCATAAACGGTTACGAACGCGAGAAGTTGTTCAAAACTAAAATTCATAGGTTGTGCTTACTTTTTAGAGTTATCTAATTAAATTACCACAAGATCGTAGAATTGCTACTTGGTAACGGAAACAATCTGCGTTTGAATTCCTTCTCGACGACACAAAAAAACCTACTAGCTTCAGTAGGTTTTCTCTAACTTAGTTGTACTCAACGACACGAGCTAAATAGTTGAATTCTCCTGAGTCACCATGGTAATCGCGGTAGACATCGACACTGAAATATTTAGGTTGATCAGCGTAAATGTGGTCAACGACTTTTTGCTCAAGTGACTCCAACGTTCCACCGACCTGAGAGTACACGAACTGCTTGTTCACTTTTTCCAATTTACGTTGTTTCGCTTCTTTGTGTGACACATAGTTGTTGATCTCTTCCCACTTTCCCACGAACTCGACCGCCACGTAACTCGAGTTCTCGTCAATCATGATAAAGGCTGCACCTTCTTCTTTGATTGCAGACAGTTGCTGCATGTCACTATCCACTTTATGCTGGTCAAGATGGGCTCCACTTTGGGCGAATGCAGTCGCGGAAGCGGTAAGCATCATGAGTGTAAGAACGGCTTTTTTCATTGTATCGTTTTCCTGTATTAAGGGAGTTCAGTTACCCAAAGTTGCCCTTGGGTGGCTTTTTTGAATCCATATTCGTAAATCGTCAGCAAGTAGCGGTGATCGAACATATCTTTCGTTACTTTGGCGTATCTGAAATCTTGATCAATGTAGGTAAACTGCATCTCAATATCGTTGATTTCACTGATGTATTTCATTCGATACAGATCACCACGAGTTTGCGCTAACGTAAGGCTTGAGACGCTTTTCGATACCAAATCCAACCCTTTGTCTTTTAGTGGTCGATACGGTGCTTTCAAAGCACCATTGCGAATCACATCCAACTGAGGTGCTTTTTCTAACCCCAGAGCCTCTGAAATTTGTTGATAGTTGAAGTTAGACGGATTAAAGAAGACCTGCGCTGCAAGACCACCATCTACGTGTAACTCTTCAAGTGTTTCCCCATCATGTTCAACATCGATAAATTGTGGAGGGAAAACACCAGGGATCGATGCGCTCGCAGCAAGCACCTTGTAAATCAGTTCAGATTTGTCCGCTAAATCACTGTTCGCAATCGCACCAATATTCCAAATCACCAGTTCGCCTGAATCAAAATGGGTACTGCCAATAAAGAGGCGTTTACCATTGCGGTGTTGCTGCGCCATCGCCTCGATCATGGGCTCAGGGTAAGCGTCTGCGATGAAATCATAGAGATTCTCACCATCGGTAAACGCGTCCTTAAACAGGGTATTTAAGAAGTTCTTCTTACCCAAAATATTCTTATCATTGATGTTGAGCATGACTTCTTTCATCTTTGGCATCGCATCACCGCCAATGAAAACAAAAGGAGCGATTAGGGCACCCGCACTGACTCCAGTAATGATGGCATAATCTTTTAGCTCCCCCTTTTCCTGCAGCCCCATCAAAACGCCGGCACCGTATGCGCCGTTTACGCCACCACCCGATAAGGCCAAAATATTGAGCTGTTCACCCTCTACTTTGATCGGTGTGGTTTGATTGTGCGACGAGTAGAGAAAATCCGGAGCTTCATTGGCCCACATTCGAAGTGGCTCATTTGGTGTCGAACTCGCGATCTCGACATCTTTATAGTTGCTTTGAGAAACACGAACATCCAGCGTATGGGGTGAACTACAAGCTACTATCAGTAGCGAAAGTACAACCGTCACACCAGAGGAAATTAAACGATTCATAATCAGTCTCATTTAATGTTCTCTGGCGTATGACCAGAGACTCAGTTTGAAGTTAATTGGGTCAAAATGAAGTCCGTTTCGTTGTGTGGAGTTACTATAGCTAGGCACGGCTAAACCCCATAATCGCGATTGTAGGATGCTATCCATCAAAGCAATTATGCCAAGTTTCTATATGCTAACTTTACGCTTCTCCGTTAATTAGGTACTGCGCTAAGCAATTTTCACGACGTTGAACTCATGCGTCGGTTCGACAAATTCGTATTGGGCATTGATCGTCTGTAGCTCCCATGTGCCATAGCCTTTGGTGATCTCCAATACACCGTAAACGGCGTTATGTGTATGACGAAAGGCTGCGACAGGAGACATCTTCTTCACCAAACAAGAGGTAAAAATCGCAGAAATTAAATCACCGACACCGACTGGCTGCATAGCAAATTCAACACTAGGGCGTTGAGCCAAATAGCTTGCTTTCGGCGTCGCTAAAATCATACTGAAGGCGTCATCTGTTAGAGCATGCAGATGTTTCACCAATACCATTTTCGGTCCTAACTCTAAGGCTTTTTTACATGCAGTGACCGCATCATAAAGAGAGTCAATTTTCACACCTGTTAACTCGCTCAGTTCAAACTGGTTAGGAACAATCACATCAGCGATGGGCAACAAGCTATGGCTTATCGCTTCTTTGACACCGTCTGCCACAATGCAACCTTTGTCTGGATCACCCATAACTGGGTCACACACATAAAGTGCACTATGGTTACGCGATTTGACTAAACTTACCGCTTCGGCCACCGCTAGACATTGCTCTGCGCTGCCTTGATAACCGGACAGTATCGCGCCACATTCGCCTAACTTCTCAATGTTATCTAAGCCTCTCATTAGAGAATGAATTTCATCTGCCCCAAACTTCTGTCCAGTCCAACCTTGCTGGTACTGAGTGTGATTTGAAAACTGAACCGTGTGGATTGGCCATACTTCGAGGCCCATTCTCTGCATCGGGAAGACGGCAGAGCTGTTTCCTGCGTGGCCATAAACCACATGAGATTGAATAGAAATAATGCTTTTCATAAGTCACTCTTAATAGGGAAGTTTGTTAGCTTGGCGACTAAATAAACACAATGCCGCGCACTGTGCTTATTTGGTCGGAATAGCCTCGACAACGCCGAGGCTTATTCTTAATCAGGCTGGATTAATTAGCCTTGGAACTCAGCAAAGTACTCATCCAACACTTTGCGTGTTGCACGACCGATAAGCTCGTATTCGTGGTGAGTAAGGTTTGCTAGTGAAACTCGAACTGATGCGTGCACTACATCGAAGCCTTGGCCTGGAAGCAGGATAACGCCGGTTTCATGTGCAAGGCGGAACAGGAAGTCTTTGCCCTTCTCGCTCGCTTTGAACCATTCAACGAAGGCTGGTCCGTACAATTTGCCGCCCAAAGTGTCGAGCTCAAGCAGTGTGTAGTAGTCCACACGATCTTTGTTTTCTTCAATTTCTACACCCATGTTTTTGTACAGAGTTTTGTAACGCTCGCGGATGATGCGTTTACATGCTTCTTTGTAGTTTTGTTCCGAGTCCATCAAGCAGTTCAAAGAGAACAGCGCCATTTGAACTTGTTGAGGAAGAGACAAACCTGCTGTGTGGTTAAGCGCTACGCTGCGGCTGTCTGCTACGATACGGTCAATAAATTTGATCTCACGAGGTTCCGGAGTCAGTGTTTTGTAACGATCGTCCAACTCAAGTTGACGCGCTTCAGGAAGGCTGCGCATTGCATCGTCAAACACGTTGTTGTGTTGAATCGCAATCGAGCCTAAACGCCAGCCTGTTGCACCGAAGTACTTCGAGAACGAGTACACACAAAGCGTGTTGTATGGCAGTTTCGCGAACAGTGAGACAAAGTCGTCCGCAAATGTGCCGTATACATCGTCAGTCACAATGAACAGGTCGCTACGTTCGTTGTTCACGAAGTTTGATAGGTTATCCAGAGTTTCATCCGAGAACTTCACAGATGCTGGGTTTGCTGGGTTCACGACACAAAGCAGTTTGATGTCTGTATCTGCAAGCTTTTCGATTTCAGCCATCGGCAGTTGCCATGTTGTCTCATCCAGACGTAGCTCAACGATTTCCAGTTCGTATTCACTCAGTTCTGGGATCTCTAGGTACGGCGTAAAGATTGGAGTGATTAGCGCAACCTTGTCACCTTTCTTTAATAGACCGTTGTTGAACATAGTTTGGAAGGTGTACGTCATAGACGCCGTACCGCCTTCAGTTGCAAACAGATCGAAATCTGTCGTCATTGGCATTGGGCCGTACATCTCTTCTGCAATGTATTGCTTCACAACGGTTTCGATGTTCGTCAACATACGTGGTGGCACTGGGTAGTTACATGCAAGGTATGCGTTAACCAGTTCATTCAAGAATGCTTCTTTCTCTAGACCCAAACGGTCTTTTGCGTAGCTCAGCGACTTTTCCAAGAACTGTACGCCTTGGTCTTGTTTATTCTTGCTTGCAAACGTGTCAAAGCGTTCAACAATGCCCACACCATCTGGAATGCCACCGAAACCACCATCTAGGTATGAATAAGTGCGCTCGGCTTCCAATATTGCGAACTCACCCAAACGAATGAACGCTTTACGCGGTAGTGTCGCAAGAAAATTAGGATTACCACGACCTGCATCTAATAAAGCGCGGTCAGGAACAGTTTGTGCCACTTCAATAAGTTTATCTTTTAATTCAAATGGGCTTAAATCTGCAAATTTTGAAAAATCAATTGTTGTATTTTGCGTAGTCATAATATTTACCTGAATTTATTATTTAGTGAAATTTGGATAATACTTTCCCTACCGCCTATTTAATAAGGCGATAAGAATGTTCGAATTTATTTAAATTACATGCCGGCGTTTAAAGTAATAATGCCGACAATAATAGGACCCCATAGGGTGAGCAGTACATTGGCGACAGCATAAGTCACGGTGAATGAGAATACTGGCGTTGCGTTACCTGTTTTTTCCATTAAAGCCGCGAATGCTGGGTTCGCACTTCGTCCACCTGTAACACAGCCAAGTGCTTCAACTGGATTCTTAATCTTCAATACAAAATATGAGAAGAAGAACGAAATAATCTGAGGGATAATCGTTACACCCATGCCAAGGAACAACAGAGACATACCGTGTTCTTTGATGGTGTCGACCGCTTGAGGCCCAGCCTCAAGGCCAACAATGCCCACAAATGCTGCCAAACCGAAATCTCGAATAAAGTTCGCGGCACCCACAGGAAACTGAGCAACATGCGGATTGCGGCTACGCAACCAACCGACGATCAAACCTGAGATCAAACAACCTGCACCAGAACCGATAGTGACGGGAATACCAGCAATCTTAAAACTGATTAGACCAATTAATAGACCCACCACCATGCCCATACCAAGCACGACTAAGTCAGTCACGTTTGCTGAGCCCATTCGCTGACCAATGTTTTTCTCAACGCGATTGATGTCTTTTGCTGTACCTGTAAGCTGGATGACGTCGTTTTTCTTCACCACAAGATCCGGCGTCATTTCGATAGAGCTGCCTTCACGAATGTAATCCGTCACATAAATACCGCGCATAGAGCCTTGGTTCGAAGCCTCTTTAATCTCTTGCAGCGACTTACCAATCAGTTTGCGGTTGTCTGCGATCAGTTGACGGTTTTCTTCAATAACTTCATAGCCTTCTGGAAGTGCAATCTCGTTGTCAGCCAAACCATCTTGCAGCTGATGTACTGCATTACGGCGACCTGTTACAACAATGACATCCCCTTCTTTCAGTGCTGTGAATTTGTCCACGTCTAGCACTTTGCCATCGCGTTGAATCAATTCAATACAAGCAGCCAGAGCGTGTTGGTTTAACTGGGCTAAGGTTTTGCCTGCTAGCCCACCATCTTTGCTCACTTTAAATGCTCGTGTAACCAGCGCTGTGACAGCGTTGAACTCACCCGGCGCTAAATCACGCTTACCATTTGAATTTTTCTCTTCTAGCGCAATCGCTTCTGCTCGGATATCCCACTTCATCAGTGTTGGGAATACCCATGTCACCATCAGAATTGGACCAAGCGAACCAAAGATGTACGTAACTGCGTAGCCTACTGCGACGTTGGTCTGCATTAGGTGCTTCGCTTCTTCTGTCACACCACCAAGACGTGCGATCGCATCACCCGCTGTACCGATGATTGCCGATTGAGTCAAACCACCAGCTGCAAGGCCTGCTGCCGTACCTCTGTCTAGATCAAACATCCAAGCTGCTGCTAGTACACAAAGCAGGCCAGACACCGTCATCACTACAGCAGAAAGTAGAATGTTGATGGTTCTAAAGTTCAATGCTTTGAAGAACTGCGCACCACCTTGATACCCTACTGCGTAAATAAAGAGCGCAAAGAAAATGCTTTTTACGCCGGGATCAATATGAACACCAAATTGCCCAATAATTACACCCATTAATAATGTTCCGGCAACACCGCCAAGAACAAATCGACCAATGGTAATTTTACCAACCATATAACCGAGAGAGAGCGTAATAAAGAGAGCAACAAATGGTGCCATGTCAAAAAGATTAGAAATAATTTCCATGACAATTTTACTCTTACTAATAAATATAAAACTCAAATAATCTAACGAATAATCTGTCACTCATATTTGTTGGATTATTTAATTTAAAAAGCATCTCGTTTGCTTCGAAGCGAATATTAGGAACAAAACCTCACAACTCGTAATCCCATTTGAAGGATGAAACCATCACTTCGCATATTCAAAAGCAAAAATCGATCAATAATTGTCGAAAATTTAATAACTTAGCGTTCTGCAATGAACACCAGATAAATCGCAAAATAATTTTATTTTTGTTTTCGCGCTTAAAAAAGCGGTTTGGTTGCATCATTCCCTCTATATAGCGCATAACACCTTTCGTTTGATGGATTAGATCCTCCAAAAGCGATTATCACGGATGCCATCATTTGCCTTATCTTTCCATTCATCAAGTTAATAGAGAAAAACACCATGAACTCAATGCCACATGAACTTGTGTGGGGCGAAGTTTACTTCCCACCCTTGTTGCTGGTTATTGCATTGGCTTACATGCTCACCATTTTGGTCGGAACCGTTGCTACAAAACTGGGACTCCACAAATACGTTGCATTTCCTGCACTCGCAGAGCTAAGCCTAATTGTGATTTTTACTGGCGTTATTGGTCGATTCATTACCATATTTTGAGGCAAATTCCGTGATAAAACGTTATCTCATCACACTGCTACTACTGTGTTCCGCTGGCACCGTGATTTTCAGCTACTACCAATCATACTCTGACAACCCTTGGACTAGAGATGGCCAAGTTAGCGCGCACATCGTTTCTATAACCCCCCGCGTAACAGGACAAATCATCCAAGTCTACGTCGAAGACAATTCGCAAGTGAAACAAGGCGATTTGCTGTTTGAGATTGACCCAAGCATCTATAAAGCGGCGTACCACAAAGCGCTAGCAGCTCAAAAGCAAGCCATTGCATTACTAGCAAAGGCCAAAAATGAAGAGCAGCGAGCACTTAAGTTAGAAAAGCGCACACCTGGCGCCGTACCTGTACTGACATTGAATAACCTAGACAATGCGGTGGAGACAGCCGTTGCCAACGTAGAACTCGCGAAAGCCAATGTTGAAGAAGCCAAGCTAAACCTTGATTACACAAAAGTTTATGCGCCAACGAATGGTTATATCACTAATTTGAACTTACGCGTCGGCTCTCAAGTCGTCGCTAACTCCCCAGTCGTGGCTTTAATTGATGAAGACAGCTTTTGGATCGAAGGATATTTCAAAGAAACGGATTTAGTTGGCGTTGATCCACAAGATAAAGCCTACGTGACCTTAATGATGCACAATGAAGCTGTGCTGGAAGGCAAAATCAAAAGCATTGGCTACGGCATTGCGAAGCAAGATGGTAGTACTGGTAACGATCTTTTGCCCAATGTGAACCCTAACTTTCAGTGGATACGCTTAGCTCAACGCATTCCAATTAAAGTTAAATTAGATCACTTACCGAAAGATTTTCAACTACGTGTTGGTATGACGGCCTCTATCAAAATCATCAAACAATAATGTGGTGGAATGTATGTTTAATGCCTCAACCAAAGAAGCAATCAAAGCTGCGCTGTCTATCGTTATCGCGATCTGCCTTGCCTTATGGTTTCAATGGGAGAAACCGTATTGGGCAGCGATCGCAGTCGCGGTAATGGCATTAAATGAAAGCTTCGCTCACTCAATAAACAAAGGTCATAATCGCTTATTAGGAACCCTCCTTGGCATCGGTTATGCCTTTTTCCTCATCACGACGTTTTCTCAAGATCGCTTTTTGTTTCTCACCTTCTTCACCTTGTTTTTAGGTGCGTGCATTTTTATGTCGAGCGACGAAAAGTATGGTTATGTGTTCTCTATCGGTTTTGCTGTGTGCTCCATCATCGCATGTATGGGAGGATTTGATAGTCAAGCAACGTTCCACTTCGCTGTTCTTCGTATGCAAGAGACGATTCTTGGTGTGATCACGTTTTCTGTTGTGTACCGATTAGTCTGGCCAGTCAGTACAGAACAAAACTTCATTCAACGTTTTGAGGCCAGCAGAGAGGCGATGCTTAACGCTATGAAATCGCCCAATGATATAGATATTGAAGCTCTTGAGACCAACACCGCCAACATAGAAAAGTTATTCCAACTGGTCGGCTTACCACTTACTGGCAGCTACCACTTGAAAGAACATCGTCAGCTATGGCGTGCGCGTTTAAATGAGATGGCACAAATCCAAGACCGATTGCTAGAACAAGCAGATAAATCGCAAAGTCGTGAGATCGATTGGCCAACGCTAACGCAGCAACTTCAAAGCTTTGATATTAAAAATCCAAGTACGTCTCTCATCGGTCACGTTGCTTGTGTCATGCAAAGAGAGAAAAACACAGTTTGGCATCACGAGCATCGAACGTTTATCCAGCATTTGAATGAAGACGGCAGAAAGGTACTGCAAGGTGTCTCCATGTTCGTGACGTCGCTGTTGATCTGGATTTATCTTCCTGTGCCCGGAGGTTTCATTTTTCCGATGCTAGCAGGCGTGTTCTCTTCAATCGTTCCTACTATGCCACCAAGCATTATTAAAGATGCATTTTTTGGTGTGATAGGCACTGGCACGGTGATTCTATTGCAATACATTTTCCTAATGCCAATGATGACCGAGCTTTGGCAGCTTGGGCTATTCTACTTCATCAACATCATCGTGATTTGGAAGGTATTTTCCACACCAAAGCTGATGGTACACAGAATTCTAGGTATTAACTTATTGGTTGTCTTGACATCAGGAGCGCTCAATTTAACCCCAGCGTATCGAATTGAAACGCCCTTGCTGATGCTGGTAAACATTATGATTATTTTGATGATTGCCAAGTTGTTTACTGATCTGTTTCGTGTTCGCGTTACGGTCTAAGCGTCACCTCCGTTCTTGAAACTAAAGCCCTGCATTGCTTCTGCTCTGCGGGGCTGTTTGTTTGTGAGCTAGCCATTATTCCTCCGTAACCCATAAAGCGAGGATAGTATCCATCAAAAGCGATTAACGGTATTTCTCTTCACCTCATAAAATCCTCTCATTGATTCACGAAATGCAATCGAAAACTCTGCATTCACAACGTCAATCACAGCAAACACATCTATTTAACTGAACAAGAAGTTCAGTGACACATTAACTGTCTGAGTCTCGAAGGTTTGAGACTATTCAGAGTGGAAACTGTCATGAGTTTTTTTGAATTACGCGCCGGCAAGACGTCTTCTCTTACTGTGCTCGCGAGCGCACTAATGCTTACTACCCCCACTTTTGGCTTCGCCGCTGAAGAGACGACGACCTACAACGAAGTAATCGAGCAAGGCCGAGCACTGTTCGACAAATACGGTATCAGTCATGATTTACCAAAACTGGCCATCAGCTCTCTAGTTCAAGGCGAGCATTTGGTCGAGCATGCCCACCGAAGTGTTAAAATCGGTGATAGCGTTCGCGATTCGTCCGTCTACTTGGTCAAGAACACCGATAACAAAGGCAACATTGATCTGCGTATCAAGTACAACCCTGAACAACTCGATGAAAATGAAAAAGTACTTGATGAGATCGAAGCTTTCACACGAACAGAATACCGCCTTCGAAACTACGCGGAGAGTTTTGATCCGTCATCAGTAAGAGCCAAAGAGGATCAGAATGGTAATGTGATCATCAGTTTTAATTACTCAAAATACGGTCTTCCTCAAGATATCGCCTACTTTCGCTTTTTAAGCGTTGATATTGAGTTGGTTAATGGTGAACCGAAACGTATGGTCATTACCAACGATAAACCGTTCACACATCACAACTACCAAGTGGATTCTTACGATCAAGAGATCCTCTTCCAGAAATTAACATCAGGCAAAATTGCGATTGCCAGTAAAAACACCAAGATAGTTGGTTCAAAGAAAAATAAACCCCTCGAAATGATGAGCAGCGTAAAACCGGTAGCGATTTATGAAGATAAGCTTGGCGTGCAAGTACTAGACGAAAAACGCTTGAATGAGGTCTCTGATCCACGCATGCAAGAAGCCAGTGTTAAGCTAGACCGCGTTTTTCCTTTAATGGGTGATATGGTTCGTCGTCAAGGTATCGATTTGCCTCTGCCGTTTGGTGTATCGCTAGCGTATCGAAATCAAGATATGAATATTCCATTTAATGATTTCACGATTGAAGGCATCGGCCTTAATGAATTGTTTGATCCAGAAGACAGTGTCGGCATCGTCAGTGCTGAGAGCATGACGCTTCGTGGCGATGTAAACATCCTGCCATTTTGGAATGTATTTGGTTACATCGGAAAAGTTAATGTCGATGCCAATGTTGATGCCGCCTACACGGGTGAAGGTGGCCAGTACATAAAAGATAAGCTGAACGATAAACTGCCAGGATTAGGTGATAAGTTTTGCGATGGTTTATCTGCACTTTGTAGTCGCGGACGCCTAGACGTGCCGCTGCATTTGGAATATGACCTTCGTGGTATAGGTACAACCCTTTCGGTTGGCTATAAAGAATTCTTTGCTTCTGTCACTGGTACCTATTCGCAAACTCGCTTAAAGGGCTTAGATGATTGGGGCGATGGTATTGTTACTGTACAGCCGATGTTGGGTTATCAACTTGTCGATTATCGCACGCAGTTCTTTGTCGGAGCAGAATATCAAGGACTGGACGCTCGAATGGACGGGCATGTAAAAAGTGGTGATATCGAATTCGATTACGACATTGGTGTAGATCTTAATCAATGGGCGTTTTTGACTGGTTTCAATAAGCAAATCGGCAAAAACTACAACCTGACCTTTCTCTATAACAAAGGGGAAACTCGAGAGTCAGTAACCTTAAATCTTGGTTACCGTTTCTAACTCTCATAAAGAGCCCGCCCCTAGACGATGGTAGGACTGCATCCTACAAAGGCGATTACTGAAACTGTCGCCGATGTCCTACCATTTGAGCCATCAATACAACAAGCCATCCAACCATTCACGGATTAATGCCAAAGCGTCAGGACGTCGCTTGTTAGATGCCGTTTAACATTTTAGGTGTACGCACCAAATGACTTTTTGGACATAACAATGACTTTACTCAATCGCTCAACTTTAGCCATTACCATCACTCTTGCCTTAGCTGCCTGTAGTGATGATTCAAGCAAACCTAGCGTTCCTAACGGCCCGAAGCCACTACAACCCTTACCACCAGAGCAAATCGCTTTGGAAATTGGCGATGCAACCATTCAAGCGACCAAAGAGTCCCTTGTCATCACGCCTCTTGCTGCGGATGAAAAACTGGCAGCGGTAGAGGCGTTCAAAGGTATCCAATTTGCGCAAGCAGACCGCTTTCAGCACAGCATTGCGATCCCACTTGAAGGCGATATTGATGCGACTCAGTTCGGTGATGCGTGCCCGCAGTTAAAAACCACGGCACAAACGCAATCAGAAGATTGTTTGAACCTAAACATTTGGCGACCAGCAGGGACAGAAGCGTACGCAGATTTGCCAGTGTATGTCTTTATTCACGGTGGAGACTTTGAATACGGCGCGGGCTCAGAACCGCTGATTCATGGTGATATGGTGGTTGCACAAGGTGCTGACGATGGTAACCCGTTTATTGCAGTTACTTTTAACTATCGCTTGGGCTTGTTGGGCAGTGTTTGGGTCGATGGTTTGGACAACCCAGAGGGCGGTAACTTTGGCCTAGGCGATCAAAAACACGCGCTTGAATGGGTTCAACAAAACATAGAGGCATTCGGCGGCAATCCGCAAAACGTGACACTCATGGGTCAAGGTGCGGGTGCCATGTCGGTGGGAATTTTACAGCAATCAAAAGGCGATGCTGCAATCGCAGGTGAGCACTTTCAACGTGCCATCATGCAAAGCAACCCTTACGGCTTTGAATATAAAAGTTACGATGTTGCCAAGAGCCAAAGACCAGAGCAAAGCGTTGAAGATCTTGCGTTACTACCACTTGAAGAGATCATGAAGGTACAAAGCGAGATGCTTGATCCTATTCAACGTCTTAAGAACTGGGTACTGACCGCCGTGAATATTCCGGTTATAAGCCCAACACGCGACAACAGCCCATTAGCTACATTGATGCCATTTGCGCCTTACATCGAGCATCGCCCACCAGCGTTTCTAGTGAAAGAAGTACCAGGCTATCACTTTACTGAGCAAGCCATTGAGAGTGAATGGATCGTACCAACGGTAATTGGCTCTAACAGCGCAGAAATCAATACTCTGGGCATGCTGCCGAGCCTGACATTTTTGATCCCAACTATCATTGAAATCTTGAGCCAAGAAGCACCAGAAATCATTGAAAGTGGTGACGAAACCTTAATCGTCGAATACATGGTTGAGTGGCTAGAATCGGAAACGAACTTAAACCGTTTACGCACCGAATATCGTTCATTACTCAGCGATTCAGCTTCAATTGAACTCGATCTTTCTGACTTATTGGAACTGCTGCCTAGCACCGCTTATGAGGCGATGACTAAGTTGTTCTTCGGTTTGGGGAACTCCGATTCAACCACGGAGTTACTTGCTCTGGCTGACTTCTTCCCTAACGATGAAAGCGAACTGAATGGCGCGGCCAAAAACATGCAGCAATTCAAAACCACGTTGCATGATTTGCTCTTCACGGGTCCAAACCGTCATAAAGTTTCAACGGAAGAAGCAACAGGAGCAACGCCAAGCTTCTACTACTTTGACTACAAACCTGGATTCAACGTATGGACTTACAACACCAAAGGTGTAAATGGCGATCTCGACGTTGGTGATTTACTCAAAAGCATCAGTTGTATTGTGGGCGCTTGTAATGCATCGGAATTACCATTTGTGTTTAACAAGGCATTAAAGCTTGATGGTTCAAGTGTTCGCCCAGGTAGCAAAGACAAAGCGATGATGAACGAGCTCTCTCGTATGTGGTTTAGCGAACGTTTATTTGAGGACTTCCAATACAACAGCGCGACTGACCGAGTATTGCTGATCGATAACGATGGCGGCATTCAGTCCACGCAAGACTGGGACAATGCTCATCACTCAGGCATCGATCCAAAACTGCGCCAAGGTCGCCTCAACGGTCTAGAGGAACTTGGGCTGATTCTGAGTCACATGTAACGTTATCTTCAGTTACTAAAAAGTCGTTACCAAATACCTAAAAGCCAGTTCGCTGGCTTTTTTCATCCTTATTCCTTGAACATAATTAGGAAGGTTTACTCATGTTTCCTAACGCCCTTCGTGCCCTGCTACTCTTCATCTTCAGTGCACTATTGGTTGGCTGTGCCCAGCCCTACCCTCAAGTTGAACCGGATTTTGAAGCCAATTGGCAAACTACTCAGCATCAAGCCGAAGTTTACTTAATTCCTACCGCGCCAGAAGCCTTTGCTCGTCGTGTTGAACTGGTAAGAAACGCTCAGCAAAGCATCGATATGACTTACTTTTCTTGGGAGAGTGACACGCTTGGTTTGATGCTACTCAATGAACTCAAACAAGCAGCAGATCGAGGCGTGCAAGTTCGACTCACTCTCGATGATTTATTGGTGTTTAACGAGAAATGGCTTGCTGATCTCAGTGCTCACGACAACATTCAAATCCGTTTATTCAATCCGTTTGATTCACGTAAGTCAGGCTGGATTGGTCGCGCCGTCAACTTCTCTACTCATCAACAACGTTTGGACAATCGTCTGCACGAGAAGTACTTCAACGTCGACCATCAATGGATGATTCTAGGTGGACGTAACATTGGCGACGACTATTTTGGTTACAGCCGCAAAGCCAACTTCTTTGATATGGATGTCTTGTTCAAAGGCAGCATTATTCGAGCATTCGACAAAAACTACCAACAGCTTTGGGACAGCGAGCATGTCACGCCAATAGAAAACATCGTTAACGTTACCCCAAACTATTCTGCGTTTACTAAAGCGCTTAATAAAGGTGAGAAAGACAAAAGCATCATTCTGGCTGAGGTTGAAAAACAGGTTAAACACCTGACCAGTCCCGACTTCATCACTGCGCAAGTCACCCCCGTTTTCGACTCATTAAACAAGTTAGAAAACAACAAACCCTACTTTAGAAAACGTGCAGAACACCAAGTTTGGCAACAAATAGCCACTGCGTCTAAAGCCGTGATATCAACGCCTTACGTGGTACCAAGTGATGGTGAATTTGCCTTTATTGATACCTTGATGGAGCAAAAAGCGGACATCACGTTAATGACGAACTCGTCTGCATCTAATGATTCTGGCTTTATTCCGGCTTATTACGAGGAGCATCGCCAAACCCTGTTGGATAAGGGCGTTCATATACTTGAGTACAAAAACCAAGCGAAAAATGATGACCATTACTTCCATGCGGATACTTATTATCACAACAAGACGGTGATACTCGATGATCGGCTGACTTATATCGGCTCATCAAACTTCGACCCAAGATCGGATTTCCTCAATGTGGAATTTGGTGTGTTGGTCCAGAGCGAAGCCTTTGCAGAACATGTCATGCACTACTTAACTCGACAACAAGATGAACTGTTTTGGCGAGTATCTCGAGATGGACAAGGCCAAACTCAGTGGCAATCAATGAATGAGATCCATACTAAGAATCCAAACTATGGTGGATGGCATAAGGCACCTAACTGGATATTCAAGAAACTGAATGGTGAGTTCGAACTCTAAACAATCAAGGCTTAAAAAGGCTCTCTATCTGCAAGGATGAGAGCCTTTTTAATGCCCGCTAAAACTGTGTGCCTAGCGAAAAGTGAACGCGGAATTGGTCTCCTTGAGGAGCATCTAAACCATAAGCAAAGTCCACTTTGACGGGCGCGTATTTTGAATTCCATATCAAACTCAACCCTGTACCGCTTTTCCAATCCACCCTATCGTTGAAGGCATCACCAACATCATAAAATGCCCCAAGCCACAATTGGCGGTAGACCTGATATTGATATTCCAGCCCAGCAGTAAACATGTAACGAGCACCGGTTAAATCGCCATTTTCATCTCTCGGAGAGATAGACTCATAACCATAACCACGAAGATTGCCGTCACCTCCCGCAAAGAAACGTAATGATGATGGAATATCGCTCAAAGTGTCAGCGACATTAATACCGACATTGGAACGAAAGTGAAACTTGTGTTTTTCACTAATATCCCACGACAGCACACTGTTGCCTTCAATGCGCAGCAAACGAGAATCGGAGAAAAAATTAGGGTCTGAGTATTCCAATGAGTAAACGTGACGGTGCTTTACTTCTAATTGATCGTTCTTGCGATCAAGCAGTGAAAATGTCACCCCCGGTAATAACAACTGTGATTCGTTATTCTCCGACGCTTGTCGATAACTTTCTTGCAAATAACGAACGTGCATGGTGCTTTGCCAATCGCTGTCTAACTGCCAGTGTTTTTCAAACGATAAATCATTAGAAAAACTCGATGTGTCTCGATAGTCGACATGCTTAGATTCAAACTGAATCCCGTAGTAATCCGTTAGAACATTTTGGGTGGGAATTTTGTAACCAAGTAATAGCGATTGTTCCGGTTTGGAAGCGTACGCTTGTGCCTCAAAACTGTGTCCACGTGCGTTATACCAAGGCTTGGTCCAGTTTAGTGAAGCGCGTAATCCCAAGTCTGTCGAATACCCACCGCCGACTTGCACAATATTGCGTGAATTCGGCTCTGCGAGCACTTCTATCGGCACCTTATGACCATCGGATACCTCCTCGAAATCCGCTTTCACAATCACACTGCGAAACCAATCAGTACTGGAGAGGTCGGCCTGATATTGACTCAATTTCACAGTGTCAAAATCGTCGCCCCACTCAAATGTTCTCATCGCTTCTATTCGAGCCGTTTCGATACCCGACGTAAGAACAGAGAGCTCTCCAAATTGGTAACGAGAACCACTAGAGAAATGCAGATTCACATGGGCTTGATTCAAACTTGGAATGACTTCCAAAGACGATTCGATAAAACGTCCATCTAAATAACCTTTTTGCTGAGCCAATGAAATCAAGTTTCGTTTTAGCGTGTCGTACTCAGAATGAAGCAACGGCTGCCCTTGTTTAAGTTGAGCTTGATTAATTAGTTCGATGAAATCTTGATCATTACTGGCCTCTCCCGACACAGCAAGATTAGATGTTTTGACCAACATCACCTCCCCCGCGTCAACCTCAAGCGTGATGAGATCATTCTCTGATCTCTGAACATTGAGCTCGGAATGATAGTAGCCATAAGGGTTTAACGCATTATTAACCATCTGCGTTAGTCGATTTGAGGTAATGTTTGAAACAGAGAGTTTCGTTAGTGGTGTAAGGTGACTTTCAAGATTTTTCTCTAATATTGGTGTTAGCCCTTTGATTTTAAATTGCGCTCCGAGTGCATGATGTAAAGGCATAGAAGCTAAAACTGATATACCTATTATTTGTTTAATGAGAGGAGACACACCGCTACCTAGTTTAGCAATACACTCGACAAGGTTAATGATGGAATGGCATATCTGTTAATCGCGTTTGTAGGATTGCTCCCTACGAAATCCTCTCGAAAATTCACGTTTCACAAGTAGATTCTTTGAACAATAAGTGGGCTCAAGCTAGGAGGTGGCAAATCATGCGGTCTGAAATAGGTATACTGTTTGCCAAAAATACAAAACCCAACGCTGAATGGATCTCATCAAGCGTTGGGTTACATTGATAATGTGTTTTTTAATCTAAAAAGCGGTCTGTTTGTAAAACTAGATCGAAGAACAGTTTCCTTTTTCTGCCATGTCGACTTTTAGTACTTCTGCTTTACCTTTGCTTTCGTCTACGAGTTCTACGCCCGCACCACCAACAAATACACCCATTTTAATGTATTGATTAACGAAATAATTACGGCCCTCTTCCGTTAAGATAGTTAAGTGATTTTCAGAAAACTCAGACTCTGTACTTACTTGATGTTCTTTATTGCCTTCGACCTCATGGTAGAAAAACACACCAGGAGCGGTTTCACCAATACATTCCCCATCGACGTAAACATACTTTTTAAGTGCTGCTCCGACAAAAGCGTCTTCTCGATAAATGTAAATCCCTGCGTTCCCCTTTTGAGGTGCTTCAAATGATTTGATTTGATACTGTCGAATCAACAGTAGGAACAGAAGCACAACCTGACAAACCCAAAAGGAATGCGGAACACAGAATTACTTTATTTTTCATGTTATTAACCTAGCTACGATAAAATCGCGCCAACCATACTATAAATAAATACGTTCACTTATTGGTATTTTTGAAATTTGTGATTCAACCTATGCAATAACACTCATTTAGCGTATAGGTTGAGCAAACCTTAGCCATATAATAATCACGAGAATAAAATGCCCTGTATCTAACGATCACTAAATACCACTTTACTCGCTAGACTGATAAGTAGAATACCTGAAACACCTTCAAGAGTTCTTGAATAACGCTGAGAGTGTGGACGACTAAATACCCAATTACCCACAGATGCGTACAAAACGTTACATGTCGTCGCAAGTACGCTGAACAGCAAGCCAAGTACTAATAATTGCATTGATGTTGAGCTTGCAGACGTATCAATAAATTGAGGCAGAAACGAGAGAAAGAATAGCGCTACTTTGGGATTCAAGACGCTGACGATAACCCCCTGAACAAACACATTTTTATTATTATCAACATTTTTGTTTTCAACGATTTTATTTTCTCCACGCCACATAGACAGTAATGACTGAACACCTAAATAAACTAGGTAAGCGGCCCCTAACCATTTAACAACGCTAAAAGCCAAAGATGAACTCAGAATTATTGCTGACAAACCTAAACATGCCGCTAGTGTATGAAAAAAGTAACCAACACCAAGTCCCAGAGCCGCTTTCAGCCCAGCAGATAATTTACCTTTCATTGTATTGGAAACAATATAAATTACATCAGGTCCAGGAATCATGTTGATAGCGAGACAAGCGACAACAAATAATAATAGTGAGTTTGAATCCATTCTTTTCTCCAAATTAACGTCTTGCGGGATAACATTTCATCGAACTACAAGTAATGCAACGTCCAGGTTTCAATTGGTTATATTTCGTATTAACAACACGTTACTAATACTACAGCACTGCGCGAAGAGCACAATCATGAACAGTGATACGAATTAAATTATGGGCCTTTGTTAGCCCTTTGAATGATAATATTTAGCATCATTGGGTTGTAAGCTTTTTCTAGCCAGCAGCTCTTATGGAAGTTAACAAATCGGCTACTTAGTATACTTAATAGACCGTCAAATCAGATAGATTATCTATTCTTATTTCTTCAAGCCTTTTGTGCTTCATTTTCCTGCCTCACTAAGCAGCAACTTAATACTTGCTACACCAAAAAATAACGCGAACACGCCTTCAAAAACTGCTTTGGATCTGAGATAGGTTTGTCTGACCTTTTTATGCGCGAAAAGAAAAGCATAGCCAAAGAAAACCAAAGCACTAACCAGCCCCACAACAAAAATGACCGACAACAATTCCAACGGACTGGCCTTAGGAGGAACCCCTATCGAATAAAGCGCACCGAAAAACAGAATAGCCTTTGGGTTAGTTAAGTGAATTAACACTCCGGTTAAGTAGTTACCCTTCTTTGTCGTTACGTATGTTTTGGGTAACTTTAGCTGCTCGATGTTGCAGGCTGAATGTACAGACTTTAAAGCCAAATATAAAAGATAAAATGCCCCACAATATCTAAGAATTTCAAAAAGCCAAACATTGCTATAGAGTATGGTTGCGAGACCAAAAGCGGCTGAGGTTGACCAAAATAAAGACCCCGTTAAAACACCTGCAGCCAAATACCCACCAAAGCGCCGACCGTGGTTCATTGACGTGCCTGCTATCGCAAGAGTTGCAGGTCCGGGGCTAGCGATGGCAGCGATAGCTGATACGACAATCAGTGAATAATTTATCTCTTCCATTTTTACTCTAAGCCTCCAAATGGAGTTTTATCAACACTTATCGCAGAATAGTCTATTGAACGTACATCAGAAGCGTAATACTGATTAAAACACCAAGTGTCACGAATCGAGTTGAGATTCTTTGGTATTTTACTGCTCCAAAATAACATCAAATCCGCCATAAATGAGACGCTTTCCATCAAAGGGCATTGGGTTATTATCTGGACTCATTCGAGGATCACCCATGATCCGCTGCCACCCTGAGTCCCGAACTTCTTTTGAAGGCCAGACTACCCACGAAAACACAACGGTTTCGTTGCTTTCAGCGTTAACTGCCATGGGAAATGATGTGATCTCACCATCTGGTACTTCACTCCCCCACGTCTCAACAACCTTTAAGGCCCCAAACTCCCTGAACATTTCTGCTGCTATTTTTGCGTGTGCGATATACTTTTCTTTATTCGCTGTCGGTACTGCAGCGACAAACCCATCAATGTATGACATAAGTAAACTCCTTTCATTGGAGTTATAACCATAGCTCAATAAAAAGAATGCACATGATGCCAAACCATAGAAACAGGTACGTAATACAGCTTGAGAGCTACATTCCTAGCTTGGACTTTATATGCATATTTGAAAGGTATGTGTTTGGATCAAGCTTGGTTAGCATATTTATAATCTCCAAAACACTCGAATACTCAATACGTTCCTCTTCAGCATGCCCGATCCCACCTATTGTAAAGTGAGTAAAGCGGTAATCACGATAAACGTTTTGCAGCTGGCTAGAAATATCTTTGAGTAATCTTTTACTGAGGGCGAATGCAGGGTATTCACTACTTTCTGAAAGCTCTGCTGTAGAGCCAATAGATACAATATTGCATTTATCGTTAAGTGAACCTAAAGCGTTAAGCTCATTGACTAAATTAAGATACCCAATCGGGCCAACATTCATAAACTCAATCAGTTCGCTTGTTGTCAATTCTGAAGACTCTCCCCACATCGACGCCAAATAAACGATGATGTCAAACTCTACACCTTTGAAGCACGTGTAATCTGGTTTTTTATCGGGATCAACGTCAATACAAACAGAAACTACTCCATCCTCAACTAGCTTTGATCTAGAAATCGTATAAATTTCTGTACCCTGTAAGTTCGTAGCCAAAAACCTTCCTAGCCCCTTACTACCTCCAACAATTAAAATCTGCATAACCCCGTTCCTTCGTTAAGGTTGTCTTTCATATTATCCGCCAAACTGTGCATTAGGCATCACTTTAACGTTTCTGTTGTTTGCTTCTAGCCCTACTTAGTTCTATCTTCAATTTCATCGAATGGTTCAACTGAAATACGCTCTGCAATTTCACTCATCTTCTTCATTTTTTCTGGGTTACTAGTTCCCCAAAACCGCTCCCAGTCTTCACGTGTTCGCCACTTGGCAATAGTTAAAACCTTTTCCGGTACATCGTAAGAACGAAGCATAAAACTACCAAGCGCCCCATCTACTGACTGATGAATTGAATCTGTCGTCGAACGCCATATATTTTGAAACTCATCCATTTTTTCACTTGGCACACGCCATTCATACACAACTCTAAACATAACACTTCCATTAAAATTTCTAGATTTAATACGGCAAAGTATTAAGAACACTAAGCCAGGTGAATAGATGAATAAAGCAACATAGTAGAGCGTAGAGCAATCTAAAAAACAAAGCGTAAACGCTCTAAATCACTCCGATTCGATTAGTCATGCACACATTCAAAGATTTCGTATTGCCGTTTAACATTGGCTGTTACTTTTCCCCAATGTGAGGCTTGAACTCTTTCCTGATGTTGTTTAAAAGAGGCTTTGTCGACGAACTCCTCATAGACATCAAAACGAAACGGATTAGTCGAGCTTTGAGTCACAAGAAAAGTAAGGCAGCCCGACTCTTCTAACGTGAGCCTTTTGTGAATTATTAACTCATGTTTTACTAATTCTAAATCCTTTTCCGGAACTAAAATAAAGCCTTTCAATGTTACTTTCGACATATCATCCTCTCACCCCTGTAACCTTTCGTTCAGAAGTAGCCAACACGCCCTCAATCTCAACCTTCATATCGCAAATGTGAATCTCACCATGAATTAAAATGCCACGTGTTAGGAATCTATTTCTAATGCCCTATCGACCTACGAGCATAAGGTTATCTCTACCCTTTCTTTGCCTTTACCGATGTTCTTGCGTTTTAATTGAATTTGGCCGACTTCTGATGTGCGCTTTAAGTGAGTGCCACCGCAAGGCACTTGCGCAAACCCATCCACTCTCCAATACCTTCTTTCACTCTCTTGATCGGAAAAGTCACTAATAATAACTGAATCAGAGTTAATCAAATCTTGCACATCAGTTTCAATTTCTTTCAATAGCGGGCCAATACTTTCAGACCACTCGAAATCTATGCGACTCTTATTTTCAGAAATATGCGCGCCTATCTTAACAATGCCTTCCCGACGCTGATAAAACATCTCGAGCACCACTTCAGCCGCAAAGTGTAGCTTCATTAAGGCGTATCTACGCTTCCAATCAATATTCGTAGTTACAATGTCACCAAGAATAAAATTTGGAGAGGATTCCAATGTGTAAATAAGTCGAACACCTAACTTTTGAGCAATCAAAACCGGAATACCATTAATCGTTCCTTTATCACTCTCTTGGCCTCCAGACTCTGCAAAGAAGATAGTCTGGTCCAATTCAACCTTATTTCCGTCTACATTGCTCACTCTTGAGTTAAGTTCTGTTTGGTAGGGATTAACCCAAAATA
The DNA here is from genome assembly GCF_024181865.1 of Vibrio sp. Y58_MX_L22. Lineage (NCBI taxonomy): Bacteria > Pseudomonadati > Pseudomonadota > Gammaproteobacteria > Vibrionales > Vibrionaceae > Vibrio > Vibrio sp. Y58_MX_L22. The sequence continues at coordinate 315,517 of NZ_JAMZAN010000004.1, read as the reverse complement.
ATTTCTCGCTCATGCTGCTATCCTTGCAGTAAGTCCTATCTTTGATAGTACATGCAGTGACCACCAAGTCAATTCAAGAAACCTCACCGTCAAATGTAAGGCTGTGTATAGAGCACGAGCAGGCTAGACCTATTAGATGCGTTTAAGGCCGGATACTAAACGCTGCCTAGGGGGTTAGCTAACAACCCGTAAATTGCGGAATCTGAGACTACTCCATTCACTTCCCAACGCTGCCTAAGGAAACCTTCCTTTATAAAACCTAACCGTTCCAAGACTTTACCTGAAGAAGCATTGTCTGGATCTATCTCAGCCTCGATTCGACGTAAATTCAGTGTTTTGAATGCGTGTTCGATTAATGCAGTTCCCGCCTCTAATACAATGCCTTTACCCCAGAAATGACGACTAACGCCAAAGCCAATTTCTGCGCGCCTAGACTCTTTCACGTGATTAAACAGCATTATCTTACCCAGAAGTTGGCCATTGCTCTTTAGGAAGATGCCTAGTGTCACTTCTGTATTGCTATTCATGGCCTGTGTACTCTTGGCTATAAATGTCCGCGCTTCTTCAATTGAAACCCAAGGGCCAGAGTTCCAATATTTCATGACCTCATGGTCTGAGAAGATGTCAAACAATTCGCTTGCATCATCTTCAACTAGCTCTCTTAGAATTAATCGTTCCGTTTCAATCTTTGTTACTAACATTTTGGGGTCAGCCTTTTGGTTTGTTATTGGTGACGAAAATCCAATAAAAGTATGAGACACGTAATACAAATGATTTCGTATGAGACTTTTAAACAAGCTCAACGCACGGCAAAAGCGCCACGTGTAACGATTCTATATTGAAGCAAATTTTAGACATTCAAGTGCGTCAACAAGTAACCGCTGAACGCATCAAAGCTTGGGGTGAGTTGATCATAAGTCCTAAACTCAGGCTCAAAATAGTCCATATACTTTATTATCGCTTAGTGACGATTTCCTTCAGTACTCTGGCTGGGTTGCCACCAACAACGACATTGTCTCCAAAACTCTTTGTAACGACTGCGCCAGAGGCTACCACCACGTTGTTCCCAAGTGTTACGCCAGGGTTGATTACGGCATGGCCACCTATCCAACAATTGTCACCAATGTTTATGGGCTTTGCTAGCTCTAAACCACTGTTCCTCTCGATAGGATCTAAGGGATGAGTCGCAGTATAAATTCCAACTTGAGGCCCAAGTAAACAGTTATCACCAAACTTAACTTCCGCAACATCCAAAATCACACAACCAAAATTAGCGTAGAAATTATCTCCAACGTGAATGTTGGATCCGTAGTCGCAATTGAAAGAAGATTCAACATGAATATCGTCACCTGTTGTGCCGAACAAGCGCTTAGTTATTTGAACTCGCTTTTGTTTATGCTCAACAGACGTGGCATTCAATTTTTCAGTTAGTAACCTAGCGCTCAACCTTAACTTTAATAACTCTTCATCACTTGGGTCATAAGGCTCACCTGCTAACATTTTCTCTTTTTCTGACATAAAACTTGGACTCCAATACCAATTTTCTTACAACGCTACATTAAGTATGTGAGTAACGCTACCACCTAAACGAGGTTATTTCACCACGAAAACAAAGCCCAACTTGAACCCAAGTCCTCAGCGCTATCAATTTTTTCAACAAGTTAGTGAACTACCACCACCGTTCTCACTAACTTATCACCGAGCCGTTGCCTCTTTTTACCAAGAATGAAAATTGAGTCAATAAAACCGAAGAATGGAGTAATAACATTTCGAAAGAGCGACTGAAAAATATTGCACTTTTTACCCGTTCTTGCACTTATAACTGCAATGCCCAAAAGTTTTTTTCCCACACTTTGACCATTTGGTAAACAATCAGAAAAAAGGTAATACGATACAGTCGCAGTTACTGCTGTAGCGCGCACAAGCTCTTTTTCAATACCGATTTCTAAGCCGACCCATAAAACGAGAGTAAAAATGCTAAAACTGACAAAAAGATCAATCATTTGTCCAACACACCTAACTCCCGGACTAGCCAAAACGTAATTTTCTAGAGTAAATTTTTCTGCATTTTTCATTTTAAAATTTGGACTAACAATTACTTATTGGTGAACTAACATTATTGAGACAGTAACATCCCCACTAAACCTAATCCATACTTCCGCAGAGCACGGTCGAACCTGATTTTTCTATCTTTTCAATATATTACCACGCTCGTTCTAAAGGCTAGATTGGTAATATTTCAACATCTCTTCTTGATTAAGCGCTTTACTTTCTAACTTTTGTTGATCTTTAAAGATTTGAGCTAATGAAGGGAGAATTGAGCGATTTACTTTATAGTCATCAGACCAAAGTTTCCCTCTCATCACCGCTTTCGCACAATGAAAGTACATACTCTCTATGACTATTTTGATAACAACCTTAGGATCTTTACTTCCATCGGGGCAAGCAGATATCAAGTTGGCGTCGGTGTGAATACTTGCGATTCCTTTAATACGGAGCACTTCATCAATACCATTTACCATCAATAACAACCCTACCTTGGGGTTACTAATGATATTTTTTAGACTATCGATACGATTGTTCCCCGAGCTATCAGGGAGCAGCAATGTTGATTCATCTAAAACTTTTACGAAGCCAGGCTCCCCTCCTTTAGGAGAAAGATCGATATACCCTTGTGAATCAGCGGTACTTAGAACTGCAAAATGGCAATTATTAATTAATGTAATCGCATGAACATCCAGCACAGGCAGCGCTTTATTTTTAGCTCTCGCACTTGGCTCTGCGTAAATTTCTTTTAACTGCTCTATTGTTTTAACTTCACTCATTCAATGTTATTCCTTCACTATCGTATAATGCTTTGCTTGTAAGCAAGCAGTAACTCTGATTTCTTGTATAGGCACTAGACCTAACTCATCGTAAAAATACTACGAGTACAAGTTATCTCTTTAATGCCTTGTTATCTAAAGGTTTAAAGTTTTTCACTAAACTCCCCACACTGCTTACACTTATAACCATGCTTGTAAAAAAACAGTGGAAAACCCAGTAAAATAAAAACTAAGAAAGCTGGGCGTTTACCTTTTGTAAATGCAAATAGATCTTTACTACCACATTTAGGGCAAGCGTCTTTTTCTTCATCAACGTCAACTTCATTTCCCAATGATTCTGAGAAATCGCTACTAAGTATTTGTTTCGCATCTTCTGCATCACTTTCGTCCACCATCAGACGGACGCCGCCTATTGCATTTGAATAAAGCCACTGAGTATTTACCGTGTGCTCGTCAGCGATGTAACTTTCTATTCCGACACTATCTAGGCTTGCTCTCGCAATATGAGCTTCATGAGGAAAAGAAAACCTTGCTACTACAATCACATATTACTCCTTGTGGGAAAGCGCGCTCGTAAGGTATAAGAAACGCTAATTGAAAATGACACGTGTAGTATTTCTTTTTGAACAACTTATTAGCCCACTACAGACTAGTACATATACCCTAACCAATCTATATGGCCAACAGCCCAAGTTTTGCCGCTGATAGGTTTAACATATAAATCATCTAGTTGCTCTACAGCAACACCGTAATTTTTATGTTCATGAACGCGCAACCAAGAACTTAGAGAGTTAAGGCGCTGATAACCATTAGCCAGATAAAAACGCTCCAAATCGGAGACTAAAATGATGAAGTCGACATCTTTAGTGGACGCATACTCGCTGAGTTGAGACAACATTGTTGTGCCAATACCTTGTCTTTGAACTGTGCTCTCGACGCAAAAGTCACTCACACCTAATACTTTATAAATTTCATCACCAACGCGAACAACTCTGTAGTCTAATCCCATGTAACCAACTAACTGATCACCTTCGTAATTCAGAACTCTCATATGCGGGAGTTGCTTATAGTAAGAGCGAGTAACTTGGTGTTCAGGAAACGACTGGTTTCTAAGAGCTTCAATTGCATTATGCTGCGCTTTAGATAATTCGATTTCTGGGTAAATATCCATATTTGACCTTTGAGTATTAATGACCTTTTGGAGGTGAGCAACGCAATACCGAACCTTCCGCATACCGCCTTAAACACTAAAACCAACGCATACCCAAAATGCCAAGCGTGCCGAATCACTCTTAAATTGTTTGTTAGTACGCTGTTCCCAAACCGTTTGGTTTGCACCAAGATATTGAAATATAGCACGAAACTGTTGGCTTAAAACGCTGAAGCTGAAAGGGCAACTGCGAAACTAGAACTCAACCTCAAAACTCAAGTTAGCTAGAAGAAAAACACGCCAAACTACCCTATTTTGACCAATTTCAAATTAGCAAAGGATTCGGCCACCGAACTTTGACAACCACACCAATATACTAAATTTGATACTGAAAAACTGGCCACGCAAAAGAAGCCGCGCCAGAGAAATAGTCAAAAAGTTAGAAACCGTAAACGATGAAATCGACGCGAACACTCCGCATATAGTGCCACCGGAAAGAACGTGAAAGGCACGCCCGTTCAAGTATAAAGCTAGGAAACGAAACTGATAAACACCGAAATTTTTAACCTTTGATGCCAACCCCGTACTAACGCCGCATTAAGGTGTGAGCAACGCTTTCACAAAACTTGACCATACCACCTTAAACACGAAACCTAACGATGGAATGAAAAATGCCAAGCGTTGGGAATCACTCTTAAATGCTTTGTTAGCTTTTGTACACTACGATGTCAGCATTTTCTAGTTGATATCTTTGTAACAACACCATTGCCTTTTCAGAAACTAAGAGTAGCCCATCATTTGTTACGCTAATATCGTCTTTACCGATGGTTCCGGATACTTGGAGCCACGAAAAACGAGGTAAAGTACACTCTGGATACAGTTCTTCAAATACGTCAGAAGTAGATATTTCAGCCACTTGCAGATTATATCCTGACAACTGCGATGAACTTAAGGCCGTGGCTAAACGTTCAGTGACTAAAAAGCATGGAAATGAAGTCAATAAATCATCACCTAACCACCCATCAAACTGAAAATGTAGCTTTTCTATTATCGGTGGATGCAAATCGAAATTTGCCAAAGTATTTTCACCCACACTCCCAGGAACTTCTGGTTCGATCAAATATTGACTCACTTTACTCTCCCAAAGAAAGCTAACGCCGCATTAAGGTGTGAGCAACGCTACCACTAAACCTAACCCATTGCACCGTAGCCACAAAACCTAACCTTGAACTGATAATGCCAAGCGTTGGGAATCACTCTTAAATGCTTTGTTATGGCGCTGAACTCAAAGTTAGCTCTTGTATATCAATTTGGTCTACTTCCCTACCCAATATTCGCTTGTACTCGACTAAACGATGAACTGGGATGACTGGCAACTCGATACCTTGATATTCTTTAATAACTGATTCTGAAAAGTAGATTTCAAGCTGATGCCAAGAGCCATCTTGACGTGATTGTATCTTCGTATGTTGAGACAAACCGATTTCAATTTTTTGACTTTGGTAAACCAACTGGAAATACTCTAAATCCCAACCATATTCGGCATAATGAGCTAACGGCTTTGATATGTATTTTGCTACATGCGATAACACCTTGTCTGCGTCAGAGTTATGAATATAAAGATCTATATCTGCGATTTCCCGACTACCACCATGAATGGTTGCCGCTAACCCACCGACTATTTGATACTCCACATCCTCTGCATCCAAGATTTCTTTGAGCCACTGCAAGGCTACTTTAACTTTATCACTCATCTAGTTCCCTTAGCTGAATTTTGCCCTGCGCCATAACGCCTTGTTAAGGTGTGAGGCACGCAATACCTAAGCTTCCGCATACCACCTTAACCACTAAAACTAACGCATAGCAAAAATGCCACGCGTGCCGAATCACTCTTTAACAATTTGTTATGTAGCCGACTTTCAGGTTAGTGCTTTCTGTCCAATTTGGATTTTGGGCGCAATACCAGCTTTGCGATACAAAGCTAGAGCAGATTCATTGAAAGAATATACCTCTAACCACAGCTCTTCTCCGCCGTTAGAAATAGCCCTTTCTTCAAATGCCTCTATTAGCGCCAGTCCAACACCCTGACTCCTAAAGCGTGAATCCACTACAATCTGTTCAACGCTTGCGATCTTTCGCTGTTTGAGCGTCCAAGACTTACGAACCCATAGCTCACCAAAAACAAAACCTACTAACTGCCCTTTGCTTTCGGCTACCAGACAAATCGAGCTTTCACTTTCGATTATCTTGTGCAGGTCTATTTTTTGTTCAATTTCTTCCGGTGATAAAAAGTCATCAGGTAAATTTGCTTGATGATACTCATTAAGCTGAAACTGTAGTTTCTTGATAACACTGATATCTTCAATGCGAGCTTGACGAATATTTAACATATATAAATCCTTTTAACTTACCGTCCTCTCGCGGCTACATAACGCCTTGTTAAGGTGTGAGGCACGCAATACAGATGCTGCCGCATGTTACCGTAACCACTAAAACCAACGCATAGTAAAAAAGCCACGCGTGCCGAATCACTCTTGAACAATTTGTTATACGAATTTCTTCAGTGCCAACACTTGTTGTTCAAATAACTCACAATCTGACTTTGAGTATGACTTGGCGACATTAACCCATTGAACGCCCGTTTCATCTATGTGGCGAAACTCGACTTGAAGTGCATATTTAGAGCAACGAAGAAGAGCAAAGACCAAACCTACGACGGTCAGACTAAGAACTAAAACTAGTAGCCATTGTGGTACCTCTTCCAACCTTGGAATAACTAACCAAACTGCCCCTGAAAACACACACACCCAGAATAAAACTTGACCTAAATTATCAAGAAAACTTAACTTTTTAACCCTAACATTGTTTATCTTAGACAAAGGATATGAGTCTTTCTTAAACCTGAACTCTTTTGAATCCAAGCTAAAATCAGTACTCTTGTACATAAATTCCCTCTATTCGTATAACGCCCAATTAAGGTGTGAGGCACGCAATACCAAGCCTCTGCATACCACCTTAACCACTAAAACCAACGCATACCCAAAATGCCAAGCGTGCCGAATCACTCTTAAATTGTTTGTTAGTACGCTGTTCCCAAACCGTTTGGTTTGCACCAAGATATTGAAATATAGCACGAAACTGTTGGCTTAAAACGCTGAAACTGAAAGGGCAACTGCGAAACTAGAACTCAACCTCAAAACTCAAGTTAGCTAGAAGAAAAACACGCCAAACTACCCTATTTTGACCAATTTCAAATTAGCAAAGGATTCGGCCACCGAACTTTGACAACCACACCAATATACTAAATTTGATACTGAAAAACTGGCCACGCAAAAGAAGCCGCGCCAGAGAAATAGTCAAAAAGTTAGAAACCGTAAACGATGAAATCGACGCGAACACTCCGCATATAGTGCCACCGGAAAGAACGTGAAAGGCACGCCCGTTCAAGTATAAAGCTAGGAAACGAAACTGATAAACACCGAAATTTTTAACCTTTGATGCCAACCCCGTACTAACGCCTTGCTAAGGTGTGAGCAACGCAATGCCCAAGCCTCTGCAGACCACCTTAAACACAAAAACCGACGCATGGTAAAAATGCCACGCGTTGCGAATCGCTCTTAAGCAATTTGTTATGTTTGTTCTACATTCGCGCGATCACACCAATACTCTGAGTAACTTTCGTTTACCCAACACTCAATTCGTATTGTGCCAAACTCTTTATAAGTACCTAGTTCTTCTGAGATTGTTATACGTTCAGACGATAATAAATCACTAACTGAATCAGCCAAATCTTCAAACCCATAGAGTTCAACATTTTCGTTGTCACTTCGAAGATTAAGCTTAAGAACTCCTTGTTCTTCGGTCCGAGTCGCTGTGAGACTACAAATAAAGTCAGGTCTCACACACTCAAATAGCTTCTTATAGCTGCTCATATTCCCTCCGAAAACATAACGCCCTGTTAAGGTGTGAGCAACGCAATACCGAAGTCACCGCATGTCACCTTAAACACTAAACGCAACGCATAGTGAAAATGCCACGCGTTGCGAATCACTCTTAAACAGTTTGTTATGTTTTATTCTACGATACACCGCACTATACTAAATGAGCTTGGAACAGTAATGATGCTTTGAGGTTCTTGTTTTAATTTAAGAGTTTCATAGATACTAGGATTTAGCTGGATAGCGTTGTCGACAAGCACAGTAGTCATTTGAGGACCAAGGAAAATTACTGACTTATTTTCACCTAAATTGGAACAAAAGTGTTTCGTACTAAAGTCAACTTTATGTGCGACAGCATAAGCCTTAAGCTTCATATGCTGCTCACTATCAAAGTATCTATTAGTAAACACCCACCCAGTGAGAGCAGAGGCTAAATACCCCACCCCCAGGAGAAAAGCCAACCAACCATACTTGTTCTCTCCTCGATACGCCCACGCACTAAGAGATAGCATCACAAACGAAACTAAAAACACAACTCTAAGTACAACCTCGAGAGTCAAAACAGTATTTAAAAATGTAAGTGCAACTTGAGTATAAGGAAAAGCAGACGCATCAACACCAAAAACTGCATTTATTGTTGCCGAAGCCGTGTAGTTTGATGAATAAACAAGCAATGAAAAAGCTAAAGAGATCGCAAACTTCACTGAATTGTACTTCCACAGCTCAGAGATATACGAATTTCTTTCAAAAAAAGCTGCAATGTAAACCAATAGCCAGGCAATACCACTAAAAAAACTTAAATGAATATACGGTTTAAACCAGTCCTCATCGATTAAAGCCAAAGGGATAACAACCGTAAGCAGAAACCCTAAAGTCCCAAATAAACCTAGTTTGAACTCTTCATCATATTTCTTTTTTTTAGCCTCTAGCTCTGAGGGTTCCGTATTTCCCAATGTAACCTCCTGTAAACATAACGCCCTGCTAAGGGGTGAGCAACGCAATACCGAAGCCGCCGCATACCACCTTAATCACTAAATTCAACGCATAGTAAAAATGCCACGCGTTGCGAATCCCTCTTGAGCAGTTTGTTAGTTTGCAAACCTAACGCGTTGATTTTACGTCATTTTAAACTTTGCAAACAATAAGCTGTAAGTGTTTCGATGCACTTAAGCCAGGCGTAGTCTCAAAGCGGCTACTCAATGAAACCACGTAGAACAAGCAACGCTGCAGAAAACGAACTTACAACACCAAAAAGCGCTTTTGGAAAACCAATCTCACAATGAGGACTTTCAACAAAGTCACTGAAACCACTTGAATTTTCCATACCAGAGAAAACGTCATTTCAGCGATTAAATCGGCTTTTGCACCAACAAACTCAACGAGCAGAGTTTCAGCAAAAAAGTTCGACTCAGTTAACCCCAAAGTCACCGCTCCAAAGAACAAATCAACGGGTGAAACGATGCCAATTTTGGATTTTCACCACGCTAGTTAACACTAAAATTGAAAGCCTGTACGACGACTTAAACTTTGAGCTTTTACCACTAGATCTTGCGATATAGCTGAGTTTTTCCTCTTGCAAACTAACGCCCTGTTAAGGTGTGAGCAACGCAATACCGAATCTCCCGCATACCACCTTAACCACTAAGACCAACGCATAGTAAAAATGCCACGCGTTGCGAATCACTCTTGAACAGATTGTTAGCACTATTTACGCACAGAAAAGTCTTTCTTAAGCCATATCGATTTGCATCTCGGACATGACAAACCCTATAGTTTAGCTTTAAGTTAATTTTGCTTTTTACGTAATACCAAGCGACCATTTTCGAAACTAACTTCTTCATAGCCCAAAAATAGAGCAACAATAAAACCTATACCTAATGAAGCAGCCGTAATGATGGTAGCAATCTCAAGGCCAGTTAATGCAGCAACAGGTGCGGCTGCAAAATATGACAAACCTCCAGTAGCTGGTGCGGTTACCGTTGCAACCCCTAATGCAGCAGTTAAAGCAGCAAGCCCTACACCACTTAGCATTGCAACTTTCTTAGATCTTTTTAGTTTATTTGCTAGCTCTCCTTTAATGATAATTTCATGTACACCATCGTCTTTAGCTTTTTCTAATTCTGCTTTTGTTGTTACTGTAATTGAATCTGTCATTATATACTCCTTTAGTGCTAACGCCCAATTAAGGTGTGAGGCACGCAATACGACGCTCCCGCATACCACCTTAATCACTAAAACCAACGCATAGTAAAAATGCCACGCGTGCCGAATCACTCTTAAATTGTTTGTTAGTTGCCCATCTCAAAGCCTAGTGCTAACATTTGTACACACACCAACAAAGGAATATATCATGGACACTAGAATTCAATTTCGTGTTGATGAAGAAACAAAACGCCTAGCTCAACAAATGGCTGAGAGCCAAGGTCGAACTTTAAGTGATGCTTGCCGTGAACTTACTGAGCAACTCGCTGAACAACAAAGAAAAACATTATCTCACGATGCATGGCTAACTGAACAAGTAAACCTAGCATTTGAGAAGTTTGACTCAGGAAAATCTGTTTTCGTTGAGCACCAAACTGCTAAGTCTCGAATGGAAGAGCGCAAAGCCAGAATCCGTAATCGAGGTAAGCAATGATTTTATGGGAAGAAGAGTCACTTAATGATCGTGAAAAGATCTTCGAGTTTCTCTATGACTTCAACCCTGATGCGGCAGAAAAAACTGACAACCTCATTGAAGCAAAAGTAGAAAACTTGCTTGAACAACCTTTGATGGGTGTACAACGAGATGGCATCCGCGGACGATTGCTCATTATTCCTGAGATTTCGATGATTGTATCTTACTGGGTTGCGGGCGATATCATCCGTGTTATGCGTGTACTCCACCAGAAACAAAAATTCCCTACGGATTGATTGCTTCCTCTGGGGAACTAACGCCCTGTTAAGGGGTGAGCAACGCAATACCGATGCCACCGCATACCACCTTAAACACTAAAAACAACGCATAGTAAAAATGCCACGCGTTGCGAATCCCTCTTGAACAGTTTGTTATGTGCGTGCTTACGTTATGCACCAAACTGTTTTATACGCTTAGCGCCAATAAAAAACTGATACTTACTTTGTTGAAGTAAGTCTAAATGGCGCTCAAACATGCGTACGCCATTGGATAAAGAAAGGTGATAGACGAGTCCATTACCGACATACACCCCAACATGTGCTCCGTATGAGTCAGTAGAGTCGTTGTACATCATGATATCTAGCGGCTTAAACTCAGTGACCACCTCACTAAACTCCGAGTCATCCCACAATTCACTAGAACAGTAGTTAGGTGGATTTAGACCGAAGTCTCTGAGCAGGTTATAAGCAAAGACCTGACAGTTAGCTCCAAGCGTTAAGTCTGAATCATCTTTGCAACCCGGAATGCGGGATGAAACGTATCTTACATTTTTGAATCTGTCGGGAATATCCATTTCCATTCTCTCCCAAAGCACATAACGCCCTGTTAAGGTGTGAGCAACGCAATACCGATGCCGCCGCATATCACCTTAACCACCATACGCAACGCATAGTAAAAGTGCCACTCGTTGCGAATCACTCTTAAACAGTTTGTTAGCCGCTCATTCCCAAAGGTTACTGCTTACTCAACAGGAACTTACGCAAATCTCTCTCTGCACGCATAACAAACAGAATAAACACCTTGTCACCGTCTTGTTTATAGAAAACACGACATGGATTAACGACAACTTCACGATAACTTAAATGTTCTAGCTCGGGTGGAATACGACCTGACTCTGGGAAAGTTTGTAGGCGTTCGACTTTGGAGAAGATCGTTTGTACTAACTGCTTTGCAGCTACGATATTTTCAAGTGCGATGTATTCAGCGATATCATTGAGATCAGATAACGCAGGTTCAGTCCAGATTACTTCAGCCATTTTGACATTTTGTCCTTGGCTTCATCATGACTTACCACTTTGCCGTCAGCTAGTGCACGCTCACCTCGTGCAATACCCTCAAGGATAGCTAAACGATTTTGCATAAATTCGTAGTCATCAACATCAACTAGATACGCAGATGGCTTACCATGCTCAGTAATTAACACTGGTTCTTTGGTGTCGTGGAGATCGGCGAGGATCTTAGTTGCTTGACGTTTGAGTGATGTAACTAGTTCTACTTTCATGAGAGCTGCTCCAAAGGAATACTAAAGTGATACTATTCTATCACTTTGAGTATAGCAAGCTCCATGACGGCTAACGCCCTGTTAAGGGGTGAGCAACGCAATACCGATGCCGCCGCATACGCCTTAAACACTAAACGCAACGCATAGTAAAAATGCCACGCGTTGCGAATCACTCTTAAACAGTTTGTTATAGCGCTTTGCCGTTTACAAGTGACCAATGATGAGGCATTAATTCTCGTATAGTCTTGAAAACCAATGCATTCTCTGGAGTCGTAATTGCTGCTTTGACATCCCCACCCCAATGGACGAGGCGCTCTTGGCAAACTCCGCATGGTGACAAGATTAGAAATTCATCGTTCTCGTTCTCACGACACAGGCATAATGAGTGGGTCACTCGCTCATTGAGTTTGTGAGCCTCTAAATACGCTCCCACCTCCATACATAGTGAAAGAGCATCGTTTTTAGTATCAGGAGCAATGCTTGTTAATATTTTTCCTGACTCTGTTCTAACAGCCGCAGCTCCACCCCAACCAGAAGGATATCGCATATTTACTAGTTCTATTGCTGCTTGATAGAGCTCTTTTTCGATATTATCCATGACCATCCATATTCAATTTTATCGTGCGCTATAACGCCTTGTTAAGGGGTGAGCAACGCAATACCGATGCCGCCGCATGCCACCTTAAACACTAAAACCAACGCATAGTAAAAATGCCACGCGTTGCGAATCCCTCTTGAACAATTTGTTATGTGGTTTTCCCACGTAGTCCTATTAAGTTTCCAAATGGATCCTCAACTTGGCACATTGAAAGACCATCTTCAATTTCCATTGGTCCGCGATAAAGGCGCGCACCTAGCTTTTGAAAATGAGCCAGTGCAACACATAAGTTATCTACTGACCAGTAAACAACTGTGCCACTTTTACCAGCACCAACCTTTTTATCTGCTTGGACTATTTCTAGGGAGAAACCATTTAGATCAAGCGCCGTGAAGTCAAAGTCAGGATGGTAAACCGGAACGGCTTCTGGAAAAGCTTTCTTATACCATTCAAGCCCTTTCGCTACATCTGGGACATGAACAAGAACCGCTGATGGATTCATAATTTCTCTCCAACCACATAACGCTGCGTTAAGGGGCAGCAACGCACTACCACCAAACTTCAATTTACCACCGTAAACACAAATGCCAAGATTTGAACCAAATTCGCCACGCGTTGACTGTCCCTCTTGAACGCCTTGTTATAGCTCAGCGATGTGCGACAGAGTTTCTGGATGACGCTGAACCAGTTTTAAAAGGGTTACAGCTTGCCCATTTGGTGCACTACGCCCTTGCTCCCAGTTCTCTAATGTGCGAGATGATGTATGTAACAGACGAGCAAATACACCGCGTGACATATTAAACTGTTCACGAATACTCACGATTTCATCAGGTGAGATATTTAACTCACTGATGTCATTAACTTGATGTGTTTTAAGGGTAAGCTTACCCTCTGAGTGCTCTTTAGCCTCGGTAAGAGCTGAACTTAATTCTGCAAATAGGTCACGATTGCTCATTACGCCACGCCTCCATAAAAGCTTTTAACTGTTTCTTTTGGTCTGCGGTTAAATCGGACATTTCATTCTTGCCATAAATTGTCAGCAAGTAGAAACGTCGCTTTTCATCGAGGAAGTAATAGATAACACGAGAGCCACCACGCTTGCCCTTACCTTTACTTGCAACTCGAATCTTTCGCAAACCACCTGTACCTTGAATTACGTCACCCTGTTTCGGGTTAGACATTAACTCAGCTTGGAAAAGTCTAAACTCTTCATCACTGAGGTATTCACTACGGTACTTTTCAAATATGGTTGATTCGACAAATACACTTTTCATATGCAAAGTATACGCAAGTAACGTATAGATAGCAAAACTATACGTGATTAACGTAGTTATTATCATTTTAGGGTGCAGATCTGTTCTGAGCTATAACGCCCAATTAAGGTGTGAGGCACGCAATACCAATGCCACCGCATACCGCCTTAATCACTAAAACCAACGCATGGTAAAAATGCCACGCGTGCCGAATCACTCTTAAATTGTTTGTTATGCTTGTGGTTCTGAAACCACGACACTGTCATTTGCCCTTATGTACATCAAATGCTTGTCGTAAAATCCGTTTCTCGCACAACCATGTTGCAACGCTTTTTTGTAGATTGAAGCCACAAATATATCGGCTACGCTAAAGTCGTTACCCACTGAAAATCCTGATTCACAACAGATCGATGTACTTAACTTCTCTAAGCAACGCATGATCCAGTCTCCACGGAGTTCGCGCTTTGACGTCTCATTTAACTCTGGACGCATAAACCTTAATACTGTTCTATTTTGGGGAGAGTGAATACTGGAGTTTACGTACTCACAAACTCTGCGGATGTGCGTTTTTTCATTGAGGCTTTTACCAAACAAGCTTGGATTAGGAAAGCGTTCTTCCAAATACTCAACAATTGCCATTGATTCAGAAAATACCGAACCATCGACAGAAAGAGATGGGACATAGCCAAAAGGATTTATATCTAGGTATGTTGTCGTTAGTTCGTCAGAGCTGACCTCAATTCTATCGTAACGTATACCCTTAAAATTGAGCACCCACTCCACCCTTTCAGAGCTATTCGAACCTTCTGCGCTATACAACGAAACTTCCATATATCCTCCCGAAAAGCATAACGCCCTGCTAAGTGGCTGCCAACCTGCCACTAAACTTAAACAAACCACCGTAAACACCAAACCTAACCCGAAGTAAAACCGCCGAGCGTTGGCAGTCCGTCTTGAGCAGTTTGTTAGGAATGCTTATTCCGAGCGCCTTTGCTGATTTGGAATGCAGTGGTTGACCTATAAAACACCAATGTTGAAAGCACCGCAACAAGCACCGAACTCAAATGACAAGCACTTCACTTTTTTGCGGTGGTTCGCTGAGCCAAAATACACCGAGCTTCAAACACCGAACCGCAGAGCCTTTTTAGGACAAGCGGTTTCTGATAACTAGACAAGGCCGTTCAAGCTCAAAAACGGTGAACCACTGAACTCGAAATTGAGCCACAAAACGGCGCTTTCACATGAAGATGTTCGAGCCACACTGGCGCGAAAGTAACTTCAACTGATGAACTAGAAGTGGCTGAGCGATGAACTAACAAGCCTGCAATCTTTAAAGCAACCTAACGCCGCATTAAGGTGTGAGCAGCGCTTGGCTATACTTGAGCGAAGCGAAAACGCCAAGCGTTGCGAATCACTCTTAAATGCTTTGTTATGTGCGCACTTTTTCACACCTGAAGAATATGAAGTTCGGATTATTCTTTAGGTGATTGTACGTAGATTCGGAAATATTTTTCGCCTTTTCGTCAATTTTACCTTCGCTGATTCTTGATATAACCAGACCCGAGTTCGTAATTGCTTGGCTAATTTCAGTTAACGAACGGCGATAGAATTGTACTTTCACTGGCGAACCAACCGTATTCCACTCCTCTTCGACCAACTCACGCTCGAAATAGTTACCTGACTTTGAGCACTCAAAATCAGCAAAAGGGTGATGCGTCGAAAAAACCATGTAGCCACCCGGTTTCAAGACACGATGAACCGACTCGAAAATTGGTGTCAGGTCTTTAATGTAATGTAGGACCAAAGGACAAATTATTACGTCTGCACTATTATCTACCTCAAGGGGTAGTCCTTCGGATAGATTCTGACAGTATGCATTAACCTTTGAACCAAACTGATTTTTAACTAGGTCTACCATCTCTTCTGAGATATCCGTACAAGTCAATCGGCTTACTGACTGTTCAAGCAACCATCGAGCATATTCACCAGGACCACAACCCATATCAATAACGCTTTTGCCTTGTAGATCTCCCAACAAAGCCATCATTGATGGACGCTCCAGTAAAGCATTGTAAATATTGTCTTTTACTACTTCAGCATACTTAACTGCATGTCGAGTTACTAAGTGGTGGCTCTGGTGAACCGGATCCACTAGAACTAGAAGAGTTCCACCAGCTAATCGAGTCAACGACAAACTTACAGCAGCGGAATATGTTCACCTTAGCCATTTACACGGGCATGCGGACTGGTGAGCTCTGTGCGTTAGCATGGGAAGACGTCGACCTTGAGAAAGGTACGATCGAGGTTACTCGCAACGTCACGATTGAACGAAAGTTCACAACGCCGAAGAATAAGAAGTCAGAGCGAACTATTCACTTACTTGAACCTGCTCTCCTTGCCCTTAAGTCTCAAAGAGAGCTAACTATGTTTAGCCCGGTTAGAGATATTTTAGTGGAAGTAAAAGGCTCAAACACGTTTCGCCAGGAAAGCGTTCGATTCGTGTTTATTCCTGAACGTCGTAATGGCCAAGAAACGAGTGAGACCTATAAGACGACAACATACAATCGACTATGGTCACGCGCACTTAAGAGAGCTAGCATCCGCCATCGCTGTTCATATCAATCTCGACATACCTACGCTTGTTGGTTGATCACCAAAGGGGCAAACCTGTCATTTATCGCGGAGCAGATGGGACACAAGAGCACAATGATGTTGGAACGTGTTTACGGCCGATTCATGAAGTCACACTCGCATGAGCAAGTCGAATACTTAAATGGGCTTATGGCTTCAAATAAATAAGGCCATTCGGATTATGATGTGCATTTCAATGTGCAGAACAGAATGGCCTCACTCCGTAATTCAGCTCGTTAGCTCAATCGAAAATTCCCACTCCTGTTACCACACAATTCTCATCTATTTTCCTATGTTAGGCCTATCGTAAAGCTACTAACAATGTATGGATATGCAGTCGTATTTAGATTTATATATATTTGGGGATGATTTAAAGACAATATCAGTGCGTACTAATTCTATCAGCAACAAATAAAACTCTATAGAATCAGTTGACTATAATGACTAAATTTTAGTTAATAGACATGGAAAACGCACATGCGCGTTTTTCCTGATGGTGTATTTTATAGAAAGCTGATAAGTTCTTTATATACAGATGGTTAACTGCTCGTTTTTTCACTGGTCTCACATGGATAAACGCGCATGCGCGCTAATATAACGTTCAGTTTTAAGGAGAGTTGAATGCAACTTAAACTTGAAGGTGCAAAGGAACATAAAGGTTTTCAATTACAAAACACAATCACTTTGGATGAAAGTATACTCGTTTTAACTGGCAAAAATGGTTCAGGGAAAACACGTTTATTAGAGAGTATGCAAAATGGGTCTACGGTGGTTGAACTAAACGACAACATAATTACCAATCAAAATATTACACTGGTTTCACAATCAAGTTTAACTCCCAATTTTGGACAAAATTATAATGACGCTCAGTTTCAAAGGAAGATAACAGCAACCTTGCAATTATTTGATCTAATCAAAAGTGAACTTGACCTCCCTTACGAACAACAAAAAAATCAGCATTACAACTTAGATAGAGAAGAAGGACTAACTTACGAGTCCCTTTTTAAACTCTGTCTATCAATAGCAAATAAAACGGGGAAGCAGGCTTCTGAGCTAACACATGAAGATATTATTCTTCATTTCGAAGAGCCTTCTCGAAACGTTCTCGGAGTCCAAAGTATATCTACTATTGTTAACCAGTATATAAAGAGGCGACATAAAAATGAGTTCAATGAGTGGAAGAATACGCAGAAAGGGGTCGATGTTCAATACTTCTCTGAACAAGACTTTTTAAACCAGTTTGGTGAAAAACCTTGGCTTATAATTAACAGAATTTTAAACGATACATTTGATGGTAAATTCCAATTTTGCACTCCAGATGAAGAATCTCAAAGCTATACATATCAAGCGCAGTTGCTTCAAGGTAAAGAGCAGACACCTGTAACAGTTGAACACTTATCATCAGGCGAGAAAACTCTATTATGGTTAGCACTTACATTATTTAACAGTCAATATTATGAATTTGATATAGCGCATACTCCAAAGGTTCTCCTAATAGATGAGCCTGATGCCTTTTTACATCCAAAGATGGTGCTAAAGATGTACCAATCTTTGAAATCTTTTAATTGTAATTTCGGTTCATTGGTTGTTATTAGTACTCATTCACCTACGACGGTTGCTTTAGCTCCAAGTGAAAACGTATATTTAGTCGAAAGTGACTTTATTAACTGTATCGAAAAAGATAGTGCTATCTCAGAGCTACTCGATGGAGTTACACAAATATCACTGAACCCTAAAAACCGTCGCCAAGTATTTGTAGAAAGCCAATATGATGTAGATGTATATCAATGTATATATTCAAAGTTAGCGCATAACTCTAGTTTAATTGACTCTAAGATTTCGCTAAGTTTTGTAAGTTCTGGACCAAAAATGCCTAAGCAGCAGATAACCGATAAGGTAAAGCAAGTATTAGGGGTAACGGATGAACCTAAAATAAGTGAATTTATAGAATCACTTAACGGTATTGGTAACTGCGTTCAGGTTGTAGGACAGGTTGAGGCTCTAGTTAGTAACGAAAATGGTTCAGTAAGAGGGATTATTGACTGGGATCTAAAGAATGCCCCTTCAAAAGGGGTCTCAGTCCTAGCACAAGGTTACGCCTATTCGATTGAAAACGTGACTCTAGATCCAATCTGTATTCTCTTGTTACTCCACATCGATAAAGCTAGCTGTTTCACTATGTCTGATATATGTGGTTCTGATGTCAATTGGAGTGAGTGGCTTGAAGATAAAACACTACTTCAAGAATCGGTTGACCGCTATATTCACAAGATTCTAGGAAGGAAAAGCAAAAAAGACTCAACCTTAAGTTATGTATCTGGAGTAGAGCTACTAACTGATTCAGAATACCTTAAGACCAATGGGCACGATTTGGAGAAATTGGTTAAAACTAAATATCCCGCTTTAAATGCGTACTGTAGGAATAGAAAAGATGGAGAGTTAAAAAGCTCCATTGTTAGTAAATCTATGGTCAATCTTACGAATGGTAAATTTATTCCAAGCGTATATGAGTATGTTCTAGCCGAAGTCCAAAAATAAAACTTAACAAGGCGTTGAAGTCAGACTTTAACTCAAAACATCCTAGTGTGAGTTACGATACAGCAGTTAGACAGTACTACGACCCAGTAGTGACTCACCAGCGGTGTGTGTAAGATAGAGCATGAGTTACTACAATTAATGCTCAAATCTTCACGCACACTTTAGTCCGCATAACCATAAATAATTCTAAATTGTCCCACCAGCGCCCCACTTCTGTTGGGGCGTGATACCTACCCGTAAAAACAATTAGTTACAGAGTGGGTGTATATACCACGCAAATCTATACTCACGTTATCGAGCGCGGGGCTGGCGGTGTGTTGAGTCCATTATCCAGCCTTTAGAAAAACAAAGCCACCTCGAAAGGTGGCTTTGCTTTATAACTCGTTATTGACGAACACCGAGTTTCACATTGCCTTTTGAATCAAACCAAAGTGCTTGTGAACGGCGACGTCCTATTAGTATCGGACCATCGTCATAAAAGAGAAAGTTCTTCCAGTGCTTTTTAAAAATAGACCATTTCGTTTCGATGACATTGTACTTCTCGTAGCAAAAGTAAACGGTCACATCGTCTTGCCAATCGATATGTGCCTCAACTTCCGCTAGCATGTCAGGATCATCCGACTCCCACGCAGCCATCCAATCCACAGTTTCAGACCAATTCGCCTCATTCATTGGCCAGTCTTGGGAACTAAGTCTATCCATATCAGGGCTTTGAGCACTGATATTTTCTTTCCAAAATTGTGCTGAACGGGCTTGGCTCATCGGCTTAATAAAAGCCAAATCTTCTTCTGGCACAGGCATCGACTGATGCGTAAAAATCCATTTTCTTTGGTATTCGTCCAAAGGCAAATAAGACATTCAGTCTCCTTTATTACGATTTCAGCCAACCTTTCTCTGTGGCTTCTTCAATCAACTCT
Source organism: Vibrio sp. Y58_MX_L22 (assembly GCF_024181865.1). NCBI lineage: Bacteria > Pseudomonadati > Pseudomonadota > Gammaproteobacteria > Vibrionales > Vibrionaceae > Vibrio > Vibrio sp. Y58_MX_L22. Next base: position 295,492 of record NZ_JAMZAN010000004.1, on the reverse strand, counting down.
TTCGCTTTGTCCCATAAGGTAACAGAGCCAAATTCAATTCGTTTATTAATGGTAAGTGCTTGTTCGCGTGAGACACCATGTTCCTTCCAACTCTGACCATTATTATGGTAGTTCAAGAGCATTGGAATTAATCGATCGAGTGCTTTTGCATACTTAGCATCATCGGTCTGCGCGGCTTCAAATTCATGCCAAAGCGCCAATAGCTCTTGCTCCTGATCGCTGGGTAACATACCAAACAAGCGCTCTGCAGCTCTAATTTCTTTTTCTGCTTGCTCTTGAGACGCAGCAGTATCATAAACAAAGGTATCGCCCGCGTCGATCTCTACTACGTCATGTATCAATAACATTTTCATCACTCGGCAAATATCAACAGGTGCATTCGCATGCTCTTCCATCAATATTGCCATCAGTGCGACATGCCAACTATGCTCACCACTATTTTCGAGGCGCCCTTCAGCACTTTTAACTCGAGTTCGGCGCAAAATGCTTTTGAGTTTATCGAGCTCGATTACAAGTGCTAACTGCTTTTCCAATCGTTCCATACTATCGCCCTTCTGGCTGCCAATTCGGATTAATAAGCGACGTTAGAACGTGGTCTTGCCACTCACCATTAATCAAAAGGTAATCTTTTGCATACCCTTCTCGGTTGAAACCTACATGCTCTAGCACAGCTTCACTGCGTTTATTGTGAGGCATGTAGCCAGCTTGAATACGATGCAGTTTCTGAACGTTAAACATGTAGTCGCAAGCCATGGTTAATCCACGACGCATATAACCATGCCCTTGCGCTTTTTCAGCGAGAGAATATCCGACGTTACAAGAATAAAAAGGAAAACGACTCAAACTACTAAAGGATATCGTACCTAGCATTTCACCCGAAGAGGCTCTGACTAAAAGGCAATAATACCCCAATCCCATTCGATGCAGCTCATTGAGCTTGATAAGCTTTTGCAACCAACCGTTCACTGAGAAAAAAGCCTCTTCACGTTTCGGTTCAAACGGTTTCAGGTATTCTCGGTTGGCTTGAAAATATTCGGCAATCATATCTGCGTCACCGATTTCAGCGGTACGAAGAAGCAAGTCACCGTCCAACTTATGAACGGCGATAGATGAGCTGTTATCTTCCATTACAAATGATTAATTCCGTCTTTTCGTTCAATTCGATTAATTCTTACGGATACCGTAATCACGCAGTTTATTAGCGATTGAGGTATGCGATACATTTAAGCGCTTAGCAAGCTTGCGGCTTGATGGGAATGACTGATACAAACGTTCCAGAACTTGAGATTCATAATCACGCATGATCTCATCCAATGAACCGTCGATGTTAAGCGTTGCACTACCAGCGCCGACTGACTGAGGCTGAGGTAAATTGAAGTGATCCGCGTTTAGTATACCACCATCCATTTCCGTGAGCGCTCGAAGAACCATGTTATCCAGCTGGCGCATGTTTCCTGGCCACTGATAATTTGCAAGGGCATCAACTAGACCATCATCAAACTCTGGCTTATCAATCCCAAGCTGTTGAGCATGTTTCGCCACAAACAACTCAAGCAATGGTGCAACGTCGTTTGAGCGCTTACGTAACGGAGGAATGCTGAGCGTAAGTACGTTGAGACGATAATACAAATCTTCACGGAACATTCCTGCTTCAGAAAGCTCGGCAAGGTTATGTTTTGTTGAAGCGATGATACGAACATCGACATGCATCTCATCTTCTGCACCGACACGACGGAAATTACCATCCTGTAGAAAACGTAACAGCTTGATTTGAAGGTGCGAACTCATTTCACCGATTTCATCAAGAAATACCGTCCCGCCATTTGCTTGCTCAAAGATGCCTTTGTGGCCTTGTTCATGATTAAATGAACCCGGCGCATGACCAAAAAGTTCGGTTTCTGCTACATCGTCAGGCATCGAAGCACAACTCAAAACTAGGAATGGTTTGCTCGCACGGCTAGAACGGCTGTGGCAAGCTTTAGCAAGCATTTCTTTACCGGTCCCCGTTTCGCCCTCAATCAACAATGGTTGGTCAAGCACAGACAGCTTCTTAGCTTGGTTCATTAGTGCTTTATGACGGTTCGATATACCAACAAAGTGCTCAAAACCCAGAGGATTATGCAGCGGTAGCGCTTCTTCAATTCTGGCAACTTGCTGACTAGAGCGAATCGTCATTAGAGTACTCGCTAGAGTCGAGTTTTGCGCTTCGTCTCGGATATAAACGGGCATCAACTCTAGAACATAGTCCAAGCCATCAATCACAAGGTTTTCCCGCGTTCGACCATTAACACCTTCAGACCAACGAGAGAAACGAACACTTGGTAACAAAGCACCGATTTGAGTACCAATCACTTCTTGCTTGTGAAGGCCAAGCAATGAAAGTGCAGACATGTTTGCCATGTCTACGGCACCTTTAAGATCAATGGCAAAAACCGGATCGGGCAAGTTATCAACTAACGAGAGCAGCTCCGTATTGTGGCGCTCCATCGGCATAAACTGGATTTTACGTACGTCTTTCACCCCCGGAATACGGCGGATTTCAGCCATCAGCTCACTAAACGTATCAAAATCAATATCCGGGCAATTCAAATAGATAATACCGCTAATATCGATTTCGATACCACGCAAGTCGATGCTTTTAGACGCTAAAATATCGAGCAGTTCTCGGGTCAAGCCGAGTCGATCTTCACATAAGACTTCAAGACGCACTTAAAATATCCCAATTCACAACTGTCAGGAAAAGTTGACAGTAGTTTCTATCATGCTTGGAATGGCGTCAAGCAATCCTATCCATCAAAGTTGATATTCGTTACGGTTTCATCGTAATTGATGCAACTTTCGCCGCCACTGCCTTGCGTATGGTGCCCAACTTAACCTGACGGTCAGGATACCAGGGTAGTGGACGCAATAAGGTCATCGCTTTCAAGCCCAAACGTGCCGTTAGAATACCAACACCTAGTCCCTGCCCCGCACGAGCAGAAACTTTGCCAGCAAGATCCATCGACATCAAATCCATACTGGCATCAATAGCGAGCTCACTGGCACCAGCCGCCGCCATATTGACAAATACCGCTCTTAGTAACTTGATGCGAGATGCATAACCTAGCTCTACCCCATATACCTTGGAGAGGTTGTCGATCATTTTGAAATTTCGCCAAGCCACCAGCAACATATCAGCGGCAGCCAGAGGGCTCACGGCGACTAGGGCCGCACACTCGGTTGCGTGCTGTGATACGATTTTCGTTGCCAACTTGTCTTGTTGGCTCACCACCATCGAGTCATACATATCAAGAATTTCAGCGTCACTATGAGCAGGGTTAATACTGTTCTGCCAACGATCAAAGCCCGGATTCTCTGCCATCACACCACTTTGTTCTGCTACGGTTTCGCAAAAGTCTTTCCCTTTCCCAACGCTCTCACTATTAACAAGTGCTTCTGCTTCTTCTTGAACACTAAAATGATTTCGTAGTTTTCGCAGTTTCCAAAGCTCTTTACCCATAGCTCCTAAACCAAGCGAAGCGATCGCAGCAATAAACCCCGTCCAGCTTAAGGCCAGCCAATCAGAAGCCTGAATTGCGGTTATAACCGAGTCCACCGCTTGCCAGCCAACCAAACCAGCAAAAGTTGCAAATGCGCCAGTCGCGAGCCATTTTCTGCCCGATTTTGGACGAATGACATGCTCGAGTTGCAATTCCTGTTCGGTCTCTTGGTGCGCTTCTTTAACTTCAACAGGTACAAATGTTTCTTTTTCGCCGAATGTTTGCTGCGCCGTCAACTCCGGTTGATTCGATTGCTGATCTTTTTCCATTACTTTTTCAGAGAAAACTTGTTTTTGCTTCAACTCACTCATTTCAATTTATCTCCAATCAGGTAATCCAGTGCTTTGTCTAAGCGTATGTGCTTCACTGGCTCATCATTCGGTGAGGGCATCGGACGAAACGACGTAAAATCAAACCCGTTGTTTTGCCAATAAGCTGCATTTGGTAGCTTTTTCGGCACCTCTCCGGGAAACATAGTCATCGGCTCACCACCCAATGTTGTTCCTTGTAACGCCGGGATGGTCTTATCTCCAGAGGAAATAAACCCCGTCGTGGTTGCTTGGATGGAAGCGATACTCATGCAGCTCATCTCAATATTCTCGTAGGCTGCCGTTTGCCATGCTGGATGCACCATTTGTTGGAGCAGAGACACCAAATTTGGGTGCTGATCGGGCGTGATATGATCCGCTTTTGTAGCAGCAAACAACACTTTGTCGATTTTTGGTGAGAACAAACGACGCAAAAAGCTACTACGACCATAGCGGAAGCTATGCATGATCTGTTCTAGCGCTTGGCGCATGTCGTAAAACGCTTCATCACCGGCATTGAGAGGCTGCAAACAATCCACCAGTACAATCTGGCGATCGAAGGTCGCAAAATGATGCTTATAAAACGCTTTCACTACTTTCTGTTGGTATTCCTGAAAACGGGCTTCTAGCATCGCTAAGTTACTGCCCTTGGGCGCTTTGCTTTCCGAATCAGCACGACACGGAAAAAACTGTAGCACCGGCGCGCCTGCTAGCTCACCAGGTAATACAAAGCGGCCAGGCTGAACCCAATGAAGGCCAGAGTCTTTACAAGAATGAAGGTACTCTGTGTATGTGTGTGCAACTTTCTCAAGTAGTTTCTCATTCACTTCTGCAAAGAGATCCACTTTCTCCAGTTCAGAAAGCCAAGCTTTGGCTAAATCGCCACGCTGGCCTTTAAGTGCATCAAACTGAGTTTGCGACCACGTTGCAAAGTCCATGTCCAATAAAGGCAGGTCGAGCAACCACTCTCCTGGATAGTCGATAATATCAACATTTAAAATTGCGGTTTTACTCAACAGCTTTTTCGTAGTTTTATTTGGTTTGTACTTGAGCGCTAAGCGAATCTCACTCACATCACGTGTCGGAACTGGCCACTGAGGTGGAGTGGCATGAATTTGGCTCATCGCCTCATCGTAAGCAAAGCGTGGCACCATCATATTCGATTGAGGCTCACGCTTCGCCCCAATAAGGCGCTTATCTCTAGCCGCAGTCAAAAGAGGCAAATTGTCATGGGTTGCAGTATGAAGAAGCTGATTCACTAATGACGTGATGAATGCCGTCTTACCGGCACGAGAAAGTCCGGTGACAGCAATTCGAACATTAGAGTCCATACCTCTGTTGATAAAGTCATTAACTTCTTTCTTTATTCTCTTCATTACGCTTCTTTATCTTACTCCACTTTAAAACAACGTTGTCAGCGACTTCGAATTTCGAGCTATGAATACTGTTCTATCCCGAATCCTATGAGTTTAACTTTATATACCTTAATAAAAGATGAACAAAACATCCGGCTTAATGCTGTGTTAAAAAAGAAAAGCCCCTGAGTGGTTCAGAGGCTTACTTAATCTACAGCATTAGTAACTCTATATGCGCGGATTACTATGTTAAACAGGAACCCGCTTTCTTTAAGCCTAGTCGTCTTCGATCAACTTATAGATAACAAATAGAGCGATTTCTAAAATCAACCACAACACACATGTGATGGTCACGTACTTTTCATCAAAGATGCTGATACCGTGAAGAATCAAGTCATAGCCAACAAAGCCACCTATCACTACAGCAAGAATAATTTGTAGAATCTGAATAAAACGAGGCATGCCGTCTCCTAATTATTGTTCGCATAACGTTTGATTGCTATGCCTAAAGGTTTATATCCTTAATTATATAGACAAAAAGTGCAGGTTTCGCTGCACTTTTGTCAATTGTTTGCTAGGTAAATCAGCACCTTGTCACATTCTCTCTACTAAGACGCAGCAAGATTGCCCTTTGCCTTATGCTTCCATCTCTTGAATTTTCACTTTCCAAGTGTCTGGACCAATTTGGTGCGCGTTAACACCATTTGAGTCGACAGCCACTGTTACTGGCATATCTTCAACTTCAAATTCGTAAATCGCTTCCATACCTAAATCTTCAAATGCGACAACGCGAGCTTTCTTGATCGCTTTCGCCACCAAGTACGCAGCGCCACCGACAGCCATTAGGTAAACCGCTTTGTGATTCTTGATAGATTCAACCGTTGCAGGGCCACGCTCAGCTTTACCGATCATGCCCATGATGCCTGTTTTTTCTAGCATCATATCGGTGAATTTATCCATACGCGTTGATGTTGTTGGGCCAGCAGGACCAACGACTTCATCACCAACTGCATCAACAGGGCCTACGTAGTAAATGAACTTACCGTTTAGATCTACGCCTTCAGGCAGACCTTCGCCATTATCTAGCATGCCTTGAATACGTTTATGCGCAGCATCACGACCAGTCAGAATTTTACCTGATAGAAGAACCGTTTCGCCTGTCTTCCACTCTTTTACTTCTTCTTTAGTAATTGTATCTAAGTTTACGCGACGCGTATTTTCGCCCGCTTCCCAAGTGATGTCTGGCCAATCTTCTAGTTTAGGTGGTGTTAGCTCTGCTGGGCCGCTACCATCAAGCGTGAAGTGCACGTGACGAGTCGCCGCACAGTTCGGTATCAAACAAACAGGCTTAGAAGCCGCGTGCGTTGGCGCAGTTTTGATTTTAACGTCGACAACAGTCGTCAAACCGCCAAGGCCTTGCGCGCCGATACCAAGTTTGTTCACGCGATTGAAGATATCCAAACGAAGCTCTTCTTCTGCGTTTTGTGGGCCACGGTCAATAAGCTCTTGAATATCGATGTGTTCCATTAGAGATTCTTTTGCCAATACCGCTGCTTTTTCAGCCGTACCGCCGATACCAATGCCAAGCATGCCAGGAGGACACCAGCCCGCCCCCATTGTTGGTAGCGTTTTTTCTACCCACTCAGCAATATCGTCAGATGGGTTTAGCATCACCATCTTAGTTTTGTTTTCGCTACCGCCGCCCTTCGCAGCGATCTGAATTTCAACTTTATCGCCCGGAACCATGTTGATATGTACGACGGCAGGCGTGTTGTCTTTGGTATTAATACGTTTACCAGCAGGGTCCATAAGTACTGACGCACGCAACGGGTTATCAGGGTTCGTGTACGCTTGTCGAACACCTTCATCTACCATCTGCTGAACCGTCATGTCGGTCGAATCCCATTGCACGCCCATACCGATGTTGACGAAACACGTCACAATACCAGTATCCTGACAAATTGGACGGTGACCTTCTGCGGACATTCGGGAGTTAATTAGGATCTGAGCAATCGCGTCTTTCGCGGCTTGACTCTCTTCGCGGTGATAGGCTTTTTCAAGAGCTTGAACAAAGTCTAGCGGGTGGTAGTAAGAAATATACTGTAGCGCATCAGCGACACTGCTGATCACATCCTGCTTGCGTATTACCGTCATTACATGCCTCGTTATAGTTATGCTTCCATTATTGGCTTGGCTTCAATCGTGTTTGTTGAGCTTATTGCTCTTTTGAGCTTCGTTTTTTATAAACAATTGTCGAACGGCTGATATCGACACACGAAATGCTGAAGTTGCCTACTTGTAAACCATCTCAAAACCCTATGAATAGAGGGAGTTTGGCTACACAGAGGAATATGATACTCTTGCTGCCCATGACATGCCATGCAGTGAACGATCTCTTTGTCACAAATTACACAAATGAACAACATGGACAATCAATTCATTGATTTTAAAGCGTTGGAATACGCACCAGAGTTTGCTCTTCACCTTTTTTCTCGCATTCAACACCTACCTTGGGCGATGTTGCTGCGTTCTGCATCAAAAACGCATATCGATAGCCGCTTCGATGTGTTGGTCGCCAACCCGATTGCAACGTTAGAAACCACTGCCGACAACACACAAGTTGAAACGCCATCGAATGCCTATTCAACTCAAGATGACCCATTCACGCTGCTTCATCAATTGCAAGAACAGTGGCTTCCTCACGTAGAGTTAAATAAAGAATTGGATTTGCCTTTTGTTGGTGGTGCGCTCGGTTACTTCAGTTACGATTTAGGTCGCCGCGTAGAAACGATGCCAGAAGTGGCAGAAAAAGATCTCAACACGCCGGATATGGCGGTAGGTCTGTATGAATGGGCCGTTGTTGTTGACCACAAGCTTAAAAAAGCATGCCTAGTTGGTCAGAATATCGAGCAAGCTTGGCAGTGGTTAAACGAGCAAAAAGCAGAACAAACCGTTGACTTCGCTTTGTCTGGTGCTTGGCAGTCAAACATGACGAAAGAGAGCTACGCTACTCGCTTTGACAAGGTGCAAGAATACTTGTTGAGCGGTGACTGTTATCAGATAAATTTGGCGCAGCGCTTTAACGCACCGTATCAAGGCAGCGAGTGGCAAGCGTATCTGAAATTGGAGTCCGCCAACCAAGCGCCATTCTCAGCGTTTATCCGTATGCCTGAGTCTTCGATTTTGAGTATCTCTCCAGAGCGCTTTTTAGAGCTCAAAGATCGCGTCATTGAAACAAAACCAATCAAAGGTACTCGCCCACGCAGCGAAGATCCAACGAAAGATAACGCTAATGCCCATGACTTGCAGACAGCGGAAAAAGATCAGGCAGAAAACCTGATGATTGTCGATTTGCTGCGTAATGATATTGGTCGAGTTGCATCACCGGGTAGCGTCCACGTGCCAAAGTTGTTCGATATTGAAAGCTTCCCTGCCGTGCATCATTTGGTGAGCACCATTCGTGCAAATTTGGATGAACAATACGCTCCTGCGGATTTGCTGCGAGCGTGTTTTCCAGGCGGTTCAATTACGGGAGCACCTAAAGTTCGCGCAATGCAGATTATTGAAGAACTGGAGCCGCATCGACGCAGCGCGTATTGCGGCAGTATTGGCTACATTTCACGCCATGGTCGTATGGACACCAGCATTACTATCCGAACTCTTGTAGCGGAACAAAACAAACTTTACGCTTGGGCTGGCGGCGGCGTCGTGGCAGATAGCGATTGCGCCTCTGAGTATCAAGAAACGTTGGACAAGCTTTCAAAGATTTTACCAGCGCTGCAATCGTAGATTTCAACCGCGGACAACGTCGCTTTAATGCTATTGACGAAAACAATCTAAAATGCCTCCAGAACGGATAATGCCGCTCGTTTAACAGCGAGTGGCATATTTCTGTATCTCATCACCCTGCACAGCGACGAAAGAGCGTGATACAGGTTCTTCTATTCGAGCACTTTGTGGTCAAATTTGTTTCATTACCCGCTCATCGTGCTGCTACTAGATTCTCAGTCTCGCCAAGGCTCGCTAGAATGACCCAAAAAACATCGTTAAATGATCGGCATTATCCAGTGTGGTGCGTTTTTTTGTGTGTTTTATTTGCATGTACTTTAGCTTTTAGCCGTTGGCCAACAAACATACTTTTTAAGAGGCAGCGTCTACTGCTCAAGCCACTTACACATAATCTGTTCGATATCGGTTGCGGTGTACGGCTTAGTGAGGATGTCGTCCATGCCTGAATCAATGCACTTTTGACGCTCTTCGATGGTAGTGCCAGCGGTTAATGCAATAATAGGATGAGTAAAGCCACGCTCTCTCAGATACATCGTCGCCTCATAACCATCCATTTCTGGCATTCGGCAGTCCATGAATATCAGTTCGTAGTCTTTACTTTTCACCGCTTCTAATGCTTCTTTGCCGTTGGCTTTTAAATCAGGTGTAATGTCGAGTTTTTTCAGCATTTGAGTAACAATGACTTGATTCATTCTGATGTCATCAACCACTAATATTGAGCGTCCTGCTAAATCGCTTCGCTCTATGGTGACCAATTCCCCCTCTGCTGTGCCTTGTGCTTGCCCTTCCTCAAGAGGAATAGCAACTTTAAAAGTTGTGCCTTTGCGCTCTTCACTCTCAAAGCTAATTTGACCTTGCATCAAATCCACGAGATTTTTACAAATCGCGAGACCTAAACCTGAGCCTTCAAAGCTGCGTTTCGCCGAGCGATCAACTTGGACAAATGGATCAAAGAGTGACGGCTGTGCTTTTATTGGGATGCCAATACCAGTGTCTTCAACCTCAAAATAAGCCGTGCCGTTAAGCCATTCCACCCGTAACACGACGCCACCCAAGTGAGTAAACTTAATCGCGTTTCCCACCAAGTTAACCAAAATTTGTGTAATGCGCTCTAAGTCACCGACTAAAAATTCCGGGATCCCCAGCTTTTTGTCGATAGAGAAATGGATGCGTTTTTCCGCAGCCTTAGCTGCAAATACACCCATGATGGCTTTTTCAAGTTCCTCCCAGGCAAAGACTTTATGTATGATTTCCATCATACCGGCATTCATCTTACTGAAATCAAGAAGATCATTAATGATAACTCTCAATAAGTCCCCTGATTGAGTCAGATTGCTCAAGTATTGACGCTGCTCTTCTTCTAATTGGGTTCGACTCAATAACTCCGCACTACCCAATACGCCATTGAGAGGAGTTCGCAGCTCATGGTTAATCATGGCGACAAACTCCTTCGTCGCTTTTTCTGATTCCTCAGCCCGCTTTCTCAGCTCGACCTCTCGCTCTAAACTTAAGTGTCGACCAATAACACCATGAACTAAGTCAGACACGAGCTCCATCTGTTTGGAAATAAAAGACTGATCGATTTGATCTTGCAACACAGAGAAAATCAACTCCCCAACCGTTTCCCCATCAATGATAACTGGCAAATGCAAATTCTCTCCCTGCCAATTAGGAGTGGTGAAAATCTCGTTGTTATGACGAAGCTGTAAGTGACCAAAGTGATGACGACGCAATGAGCTCAGCTTTGTAGCGTCAAGAAACAAGTAAGCCGCAGAAATGATCGAGTTAGAAGTGAGCTGCTCAATAAAGCTCGCTATCATTGCTTCATCGAACGTGCTCGATAAAAAAGTACGACCGAACTTAATCAACGTGGCATCAATTTGCTCTTCAAACTCAAACTTACGAAGATCCTTTTTAGATTTCAGCTCTAGCTTTTTCAATGCAACACTGAGTTGCTGGTTGGATTCATATAACTCTAAGCTTTTCTGTTCCAACAGCTGCTCAGCTGCTTTTCTTGATGCAACTTCTCGTTTGAGTTTCCTTTCTAATGAGGAACTTCCCGTCATATCGTTCTTATTGAGCCTCTAACCAAAAACGTACTTTGCTGCCATCTTCTGACTGGTTTTGATGTTTGATATGAACTACCTCACCAAAATGTGCAGCACAGCCTTTTATCAATCCTAAGCATACGTGAGACATACATCTTGCGCTGTGGTAGTCAAATACCAATTGGGATTGGTTTTCACTAATGAAATCAAATTGCGGAGGGTTAGCATCAGGATAGAGCTTTTTAACTTCTACATGAATAAAGTCTTCAACATGGCGAACAAATTGAAACGTCGTTTCACACTGTTGCAAACTGGCGTGACTAGGAATGGAGCGAAGTAAATTCAAAAAGACGCACTCTCCAAACACTTCTTGCAGTTGCTCGGGGGGAACACCAGATACTTTACTGAGATTCACGATCAACTTAACCAAGTCTTTGTGATCGTAACTACCAACAGCGGTGTAAACACCTTCATCGTTAGAAAGGTCGAGAACTTGGTCTAACACATCAAGACCGAATTTCTCTTCCACTAACTCCATGAACTCGGTGAAAATAATCCCTTTCATTGGCCAATACTTGCCCTATAGTGACGTCCTAAAATAAAGAATGGTGTATAACCTTATAAGTTTCAAATTAATATGTTCAAGCAGAGTGAGACACACAACACAAAGAGGGAAAGTGCTGGCGAGTGTTTTAATGCGAATGCTTTATTTGGTAACCAGTAACGATAACGCCATACGCTTTGCCGTCTTTGAGTATAATAGATAATGGTTAGGCACGATAAATAAGGACTCAGTTTGGTTATCGACAAAACTCATTTACTACAGAACTTTCAATTTCGGCTTCCAACGGGCTACCACAAAGAGTCCCTTGCACGACTGAAATGGATGAAAGAAAAGTCCCTGAGAGATGCGGCAGTCTTAATCGGTTTTGTGGAACGCGATGACGGGTTACAAGTCATTCTGACTAAGCGTGCAGCCCACTTACGCCATCATCCGGGACAAATCAGCTTTCCCGGTGGCAAATATGAGCAGGAAGATATTCAGCTCGTGAATACCGCTTTAAGAGAAACCAAAGAAGAAGTTGGGATAGAAGATGAGCATATTCATGTGTTTGGTCAACTGCCTACACTACCAACGATTAGTCAATTTAATGTGACACCTTTTTTGGCTTTTGTTTCTCCGGAATATAAAACGCATATTGACCCAAATGAAGTAGAGTCAGTTTTTGAGGTTCCTGCCAACCATATTCTGAACCCCAAAAAATTGTATAGCACCAAATTTGACCTAAAAAGAAGCAGTCATCGTGTATTTGCTATCCCATATAGACAGCATTTCATCTGGGGCATGACGGCACAAATTATCGAATCAATGCAAAAACATATTATTTCACATTAAACAGTTGTTGATATCGGTGCTTTTATAGGCGCGATCATTATGCGCATCAATATTAATAAAACGTTGCTTCATAAACATTCATTCACATTAGATTAATTTTCCATTTTCACCGCAAACGCTTGCGGTGAAATAAATTTATACAAACAGCCCTATTGATAAGTTTTTCTAATTTTACTCATTAGCAGAAATCACGAGTAGCACATCATTTTCGTGATAAAAAGCAGGTTTTTGACATATCATTCAATAAGCGTAAGCAATAAATGATTTAGATCTAATTTTCCTAGTGTAAAATCTTGCAAAATTACTCCCGACTTATTTCCTGTTCCCAAAATGAGTAACTAAAAAATGAATACAACTACTTCTGCGGTTTCTACCGCACAATCGTCTAGTAAGTTTTCTTACAAAGACTTTACCTGGTGTCTGTCCCTTTTTGGTACGGCAGTAGGTGCAGGTGTACTGTTCCTTCCTATTAAAGCAGGTGCAGGTGGCTTCTGGCCATTAGTAATCCTAGCCCTAATTGCAGCACCAATGACTTGGTTCGCACACAAATCTTTAGCTCGTTTCGTTCTTTCTGCGAAAAACCCTGAAGCGGACATCACCGACACAGTAGAAGAGCACTTTGGTAAGACTGGCGCAAACCTTATTACGTTCGCTTACTTCTTCGCTATCTACCCAATCGTACTTATCTACGGTGTTGGTATCACAAACACAGTTGACTCTTTCCTAGTTAACCAAATGGGCATGGAATCTATTCCTCGCTGGCTACTTTCTGGTGCACTTATTGCTGCAATGACAGCAGGCGTAGTATTCGGTAAAGAGCTTATGCTGAAAGCAACTTCAGCAATGGTTTACCCTCTCGTGTTCATCCTACTAGCACTGTCTGTATACCTAATTCCTGGTTGGAACACTTCAATGATGGAAGTGTCGCCTGACTGGGGTGCAATGCCAGCTATCGTTTGGCTAGCAATCCCTGTTATTGTGTTCTCTTTCAACCACAGCCCAATCATTTCTCAGTTCTCTAAAGAGCAACGTCGTGTATACGGTGATGACGCAGTTAAGAAAACTGACACTATCACTGGTGGCGCAGCAATGATGCTGATGGGCTTTGTTATGTTCTTCGTTTTCTCTGTTGTACTTTCTCTGTCTCCAGAGCAACTAGCAACAGCGCAAGAGCAAAACATCTCTGTTCTTTCTTACCTAGCAAACGTGCATGAATCTCCACTGATCTCTTACATGGGTCCATTGGTTGCTTTCGCAGCGATCACCTCTAGCTACTTTGGCCACTTCTTAGGTGCGCACGAAGGTCTAGTTGGTCTAGTGAAATCTCGTTCAAAATCACCAGTAAGCAAGATCGAGAAGATGTCTCTAATCTTCATTGTAATCACAACTTGGATCGTTGCTATCGTTAACCCAAGCATCCTAGGTATGATTGAAACAATGGGTGCACCGATGATTGCGGCAATCCTATTCTTGATGCCAATCTTCGCAATGCAAAAAGTTCCTGCGATGGCTAAGTACAAAACTTCAGCACCTGTGCAAATTTTCACAGCAATCTGTGGTCTTGCTGCAATTAGTTCTGTAATCTACGGCGCTCTTTAATCATCTCTGCCCGTTGCAGTATGATTAATCCAAAAATATAACGATAAAATTAAGCCTCCCAACTCCCCTTGGGAGGCTTTCTTCTGAGGTAATCGATATGATTAGTGTTTTTGATATCTATAAAATCGGTGTTGGACCTTCAAGCTCACACACTGTAGGCCCAATGAAAGCGGGTAAAGAGTTTATTGATGATCTTCGTGCAATGGGAAAACTGCGCGACATCACTAAAATCACCGTTGACGTTTATGGATCACTATCACTGACAGGGAAAGGTCACCACACAGATATTGCTATCATCATGGGTCTTGCAGGCAACACTCCTGAGAAAGTTGATATCGATTCTATCCCGGGCTTTATCGCTCGTGTAGAAGAAACTGAACGCCTTCCTGTTGGCATGCACTGTCACACAGTATCGTTCCCACGTGAAGGTGGAATGAACTTCCACAAAACAAACCTAGAGCTACACGAAAACGGCATGCAGATCCACGCTTGGATTGATGACGAAAAGGCGTACTCAAAAACTTACTACTCTATCGGCGGTGGTTTCATCGTTGATGAAGAAAATTTCGGTAAAGAAGCTGAAAACCCAGTAAAAGTACCTTACCCGTTTACAACGGCAGAGGAACTGGTTAACCAATGCCACGAAAGTGGATTGTCCATCAGCGCACTAACCATGAAGAATGAGCATGCGCTTCATTCAGATGAAGAAACTCGTACTTATTTCGCAAACATCTGGCGCACAATGCGCGAGTGTATGGATCGCGGTATGAATGAAGAAGGTATTTTGCCTGGTCCACTGCGTGTGCCTCGCCGTGCAGCAGCACTTCGCCAGCAGCTACTTACTTCAGAAAAGACAACAAACGACCCAATGTCTGTTGTTGATTGGGTAAACATGTTTGCTTTCGCAGTAAACGAAGAGAACGCAGCAGGTGGCCGCGTTGTTACAGCACCAACTAACGGTGCGTGTGGCATCATCCCTGCGGTACTGGCTTACTACGATAAGTTCATCCAAACTGTGACTGAAAAAGATTACATCCGTTACTTTGCAGCTTCTGGCGCAATCGGTGGTCTTTACAAGCGTAACGCGTCGATCTCTGGTGCAGAGGTTGGCTGTCAGGGTGAAGTTGGCGTGGCATGTTCTATGGCAGCAGCAGGCCTTGCTGAGCTTATGGGTGGTAGCCCAGAGCAAGTATGTATGGCAGCAGAAATCGCAATGGAGCACAACTTAGGTCTAACGTGTGACCCAGTTGCAGGTCAGGTTCAGGTTCCATGTATCGAGCGTAACGGTATTGCGGCAGTAAAAGCAATCAACTCTACTCGTATGGCACTACGTCGCTCTTCAGCTCCAACTGTTTCTCTAGATAAGGTTATCGAAACCATGCTAGAAACAGGTAAAGACATGAACGCGAAATACCGCGAAACATCTCAAGGTGGTCTAGCAATCAAAGTGATTTGCTAACACGCCTTTCTGAATACCAATCAAAACCCGAGTTTATGCTCGGGTTTTTTTATACCTAAAAAAACCAGGAAAATGCGTTATCAGGACAAGTAAAAAAAAACCTAAAACGTTGAATATATCCAAATATTATGGATATCTCAGTAAAAAATCACATCTCTTCCCTAGCTTTATTGATAACGTAGCCAAAAATTAAACTTGGAGCACATCAACACATGATTAGGTTTGAAATTGGAAACCAAATCTGCGTTTGCTTGTCCGAAAACGAAATATCTCTAGAGCTCAATCAGTCACTCCACCACTCCATTCCTGTCAACCCAAATGAGTACGCCATTCTGTCAACTATCGCCACATACGGCAGTTTAAATACGCCGATTAGTCAGCGGTTAATAGAAAGCAAAATCACTCAACAATACAAAATGACACTGCCTGAAAATGGCTTTAAAAACGCGGTGGCCGCTCTAAGAAAGAAATTTCGCAAGCTCACGGAAGAACATTTAACCACTAACAAAAACATTATCGAAAACATTCACCGGACCGGATACTTCATCCCTTTTACTATGCAAAACAACCATCAGAATGGCATCGAACATCAACAGAAGATCAATCAATACACAACCAATAGTCTTCGCAAAGCGCTTCGTATTTGCCTGCGTAATAAAAAAATCTATTCAGAAGCAATGTGGGTTGTGTTGATCACTGCGATCATTTTCTTTGCTATCTGTTACTACGCGATAAACAGCATCGTTAAACATAATTATCTGGATAACGCCTTCGAAATTGCAGAGAACCTTTCCCGCAGGAGTTGCTTTGCTAATGAAAGCGAACTGAAGTCACTATTTGATAATGTGAAGTTGGTGGAATCGAGCATGATGCTAGATCGTTTCAATATTCGATGCTTAGTCACTCCAGAAACCGTTGTCCCTGTCAGCAAAAAAACCTTTGAAGAGTGGAGTAACAATAACAATTATACGACCCAATCATTTGACTTAAATAACGCAACTGTTTTGGTTCGTGTTAAAAACATTAACTTATCCGACAATGTTGAAAATCATATTTCACGTTTTTTTCTTTCCGGTATGAAGCTATCAACGAATACCGGAACGTCGTTAGAGATTGGTAACACCAATGAACGCTTTTTCAATTATCACGTAAAGAATAGTGGCTATAAAGAGGTGTATTACATCTCTGGACCGTTTCAAAGTATCATTCTACTGAGCTTACTTTTTCTCATTATACTGCGTCACCGCTCCCTACAAGCCTTTATGGCTTACTTGTGCGCAATTCGACAATTCAAAATAAAACTGGAACCGATTTATAACACTTCGGCACAAAAGATTGTGCACTACGAAGCCCTCTCCCGGTTTAAGGTAAAAAATACGCAACGGTTTATTGAAACACTGATCCGCAATGGATTGCTGCTAACTCATACCTTACTGGTGATTGATTCGATCTACACCAAACAAAAAGCGTTGCCCATCCCTATCAGCATTAACGTTTGTCCTTCTTTGCTGCGAGGGCGTAACTTTTCAATCCTATATAGAGAGCTATCTAATCGGGATTGCCGTTTGCTGACAATCGAAATCACAGAAAATGCATCGATGTACTATACCTCAGAGATTTATGGCAATGTCGCAAAACTAAAAGCTCTGGATTGTAAAATCAGTATTGATGACTTTGGCACCGGCAATAATAATGTGGCGCTTATCAGCAAGCTGAATCCGGACTATCTCAAAATCGACCGAGAATTTGTTATTGGCCTAAAAACTGATGATAAAAAGATAGAAACCTTGCGTCAGTTAATTGCTATGGGCAATACGTATCGCTGCACGGTCATTGTTGAAGGCGTAGAAACGGCAGACAGTGCTCACTTACTCACAACATTGGGCGCATACATTCACCAAGGTTATTATTACCCTCTTCATTGCTAGCTTTTCTTCACTCGGTTAGTTACTTAAAATAGATTTAATACTCTATAAAAACTCGTGGTGGCATAACGGTATGCCGCCAATTTGTGATTGAGCGATGATTGCGATTAAACCCACCAAACTGAAAGATTTTTCAAGTTTGATGCAATTGGATGTGCAAGAAGAGCAAAAAGGATTTTTTACACCGTTTGAAATGGCTTATCAAAAACGTAGTAAGTCAGAGGCGTTCTTTACGATTTATTCTGATGATCTATTAGTAGGCTATCTTGTTATCGATAAAGGTTTCTCCCAACATGCGCCGTTTGCTAAACGATACGAACTGGAGCTTAAATACTTGATGATTGATCAACATTTCCAACGTCAAGGGGTTGGGAGTGAG
Organism: Vibrio sp. Y58_MX_L22; assembly: GCF_024181865.1. Taxonomy (NCBI): domain Bacteria; kingdom Pseudomonadati; phylum Pseudomonadota; class Gammaproteobacteria; order Vibrionales; family Vibrionaceae; genus Vibrio; species Vibrio sp. Y58_MX_L22. Next base: position 277,695 of record NZ_JAMZAN010000004.1, on the reverse strand, counting down.
GCATTGCGTAAACTCTTCCTTTATGCGTATACCATTAACCCTAAAAGCACCTCTCTTTGCGCCACTGTTCCACAAAGTCAGCAATACGCTATTAGTTTTTTTGATGCGTGCGGATTCATTAATACAGAGGAAACAACATTGGGTGATAATGAAAAAGAATGGATTCTACGACATCCATTAAGCTAGCAGGCGAAGCATAATCAAAATTGGGGCATTCAGATACAACAAAGGCAAGCTTCTCGCTTGCCTTTGTTTAATGCTCAATAGAAAGTGACTTATTCGCCTTTGTAAATACAACCAGCTGTGCACGTTTCTTTGATTTCTACTTTACTTAGCAGTGGTAAGCTTGGCTTAAGCTGCTGCCAAATCCATTTTGCTAACACTTCGCTAGTCGGGTTCTCTAACCCTTCAATGTCGTTTAGGTAGTAATGGTCTAAGCGATTGTAAATTGGTTTAAATGCAGCTTTGATCTCTGCAAAATCCACTACCCAACCTGTATGTGGATCAACTTCACCTTCTACATAAAGACGAACAAGGAAAGAGTGTCCGTGCAAACGACCACACTTGTGACCTTCTGGTACGTGTGGCAAATGGTGTGCTGCTTCGAACATAAACTCTTTGTATAATTCTGTTTTCATCTTGATTCTCAGGCTTTAAAAAGACAGGCAATACTAAGGAATTCGCTGCCAAGAGACAAGCGTTACCCCATACAAGCGTAGCAAAAACTTCCGCTGGTTCCCGGCCTCTTTGCTATCACTCACACCAAAGCGCCGTATTTCTGTCACGCGCCAAACATTTGATTACACAGCACTAACATCACAATTACATATCCCCAACATGTGTGGGGTCACAATCATTCATTTCGTTGTTCGCAGTGCGCATTTGTGCACATTAATATTGTGCAGTTCGTTCCAATTACACTTATAAATTTATGCGCTCAACTATCACTTTTAAGCTCTTACTGGCGTTAATTGCTGTCTTCAGCTGCGTTCTAGCTGCCTCTACGGCTTACCAATACCATCAACAAAAAACCTTAATCAATGATGTTCTTAGTGAACAACTCCATGATAAGGCTAGTAATTATTTCGACAGCCTAAATATGATGATGCTTACGGGCACCATGTCGCAAAAAGAAACCTTACGTCAAAAGGCCCTGGCCCAAGAAGGCATTGAAGCAGTTCGCGTGTTGCGAGCTGACGCTGTGACCAAACTTTACGGACCTGGGCAACAAAACCAGCAGCCTGTCGATGATATTGATCAACGAGCGTTGAATGGTGAACTGGTGATTGAACCAATCTCAGCCGATTGGGGCAAAGGGTTAGTAGTCGCGCTACCAATGAAATCGAGCGAAAATTACCGTGGCACCAACTGCGTTTCTTGCCACGTTGCACCAGCAGGTGAAGTGTTGGGCGCGATTCGCTTGGAATACAACATGAATCATGTCAATTCAATGATCAGTAAACAGGCAATGTTTGCGATGGGAATAATGGCCGTAATCGCATTTGTGGGCTTCATCATAACGATGAGTTTGATTCAAAAAATCATTGTACGACCAATTCAAAGAACGTCGAAATTCATGTCGAATGTGAGCCATAGCAAAGATCTATCTCAACGACTTATGCATCACCAACAGGATGAAGTGGGCCAACTTTCTACAGCAATCAATTCATTCATGGATACGGTCTCCGAAAGCTTAGAACGTGTGCAAGACACCTCTCACTCACTTGCCGACTCCGCGAGTAAACTAACTGCTGTCGCGCAGTCCACAGATAAAGCGGCCAATAACCAACAGCTAGAGACCAACGAAGTACAAAGTAATATCACCGATATGTTGCAGCAACAAACTGCGGTTGAGGACTCGACTAACAACGCTACTGTTTTGGTCAATCACACCGTTGATGTCGCCACTCATAGTGCAAGCCAAGCACACAACGTCAGTGAAGACATCAAACAACTAGTAAGTAACATTGATACCGTACGGGAAAAAATCAGCTCTCTAAATCAAAGAACCGAAGAAGTGTCGTCCATTCTTGTGGTTATTAAGGGTATTGCAGAACAAACCAATCTGCTCGCGTTGAATGCTGCTATCGAAGCCGCCCGTGCCGGAGAGCAAGGACGCGGTTTTGCGGTCGTCGCGGAAGAAGTGCGTAACCTGGCTTCTAGGACGGCTGAGGCCACTGGTAATATTGAACATATCATTTCTCAATTCCAGCAAGGAAGTGAAGAGTCATTAACTTCTGTTGATACCGTCTGCCAGTTTGCTCATCAACGCTCTGTCGATGTCGAGGCACTATCAGCCACAATGCATAACGTTGTTGACGAAATGCGCCAAGTGCTCAGACATGCAGAAGATATCCAAAACCAGACGCAAACCACATCTGATGTAAGTCAGCATATTCAATCTAAAATAGATGTGATCACACTGCATGCTAACGACACATCGCAATCAGCATCGCACACGCGTGATATTAGTGTTGATTTAGAGCATCTATCCGAACGTTTAGAGCAATTACTAAACCAATTCACACTTTCAGAGCACAAAAGAGTGAATAAATAGAGAGATTCTCCCCATCAAAACGAATATAAAGGTTGATGCGAGCGAATTGACAGGTAATATGTCTCGTTGAATCTGTAAAATGCTACCCAACTCAGCGCTTAGCTTGTTTTTTGAACAAAAATGTTATTAGACAAGTACTTTAAGTAAGCGTTGAGTTGAATTTTTACCTCAATGGAGAATATTGAAAACATGACTTACGCGCCTGTATCAGACGTTTTGAAAGGTCAGCTAGCAGTAGACAGTGAAGTAACTGTTCGTGGCTGGATCCGTTCACGTCGTGATTCCAAAGCTGGAATCTCTTTCCTTGCCATATATGACGGCTCTTGTTTCGACCCGATTCAGGCCGTGGTCCCAAATAATCTTAATAATTACGAAGACGAAGTATTAAAGCTAACGACTGGCTGCTCTGTTGAAGTAACTGGTAAGATTGTTGAATCTCCTGCAAAGGGTCAAGACTTCGAACTTGCTGCCACTGACGTTAAAGTGGTTGGTTGGGTTGAAGATGCTGAAACTTACCCAATGGCAAAAACTCGTCACTCTATCGAGTACCTACGTGAAGTTGCGCACCTACGTCCGCGCACAAACGTAATCGGTGCAGTAGCACGTGTACGTAACTGCCTATCTCAAGCAATCCACCGCTTCTACCACGAGCAAGGTTACTTCTGGGTATCTGCGCCGTTGATCACGGCTTCAGATGCTGAAGGCGCTGGTGAAATGTTCCGTGTATCTACGCTAGACATGGAAAACCTTCCTCGCACTGACGCTGGTAAAGTGGACTACAACGAAGACTTCTTCGGTAAAGAGACGTTCCTAACCGTATCTGGTCAGCTAAACGCAGAAGCTTACGCTTGTGCGCTAAGCAAAGTTTACACTTTCGGCCCTACTTTCCGTGCTGAAAACTCAAATACAAGCCGCCACCTAGCAGAGTTCTGGATGGTTGAGCCTGAAGTTGCGTTCGCAGAACTGGATGATGTAGCGAAACTGGCTGAAGACATGCTCAAGTACGTGTTTAAAGCAGTGCTTGCAGAGTGTCGCGATGACCTTGAGTTCTTCGCTCAACGCATCGACAAAGAAGCAATCACTCGTCTAGAGCAGTTCGTTTCTTCTGACTTCGCGCAGGTTGACTACACTGACGCAATCCAGATCCTTCTTGATTCAGGTCGTGAGTTCGAATTCCCAGTTGAATGGGGTATCGATATGTCTTCTGAGCACGAGCGTTTCCTTGCTGAAGAACACTTCAAAGCACCTGTAATCGTTAAGAACTACCCGAAAGACATCAAAGCATTCTACATGCGTGCTAACGATGACGGTAAAACAGTTGCAGCGATGGACGTTCTAGCACCGGGCATCGGCGAAATCATCGGTGGTTCTCAGCGTGAAGAGCGCCTAGACATTCTAGATGCACGTATGCGTGAAGTGGGTATCGATCCTGAACATATGAGCTGGTACCGCGACCTACGTAAATACGGTACAGTGCCACACGCAGGCTTCGGTCTAGGCTTCGAGCGCCTAGTATCTTACGTAACTGGTATGGGCAACGTTCGTGACGTGATCCCATTCCCACGTACTCCTCGCTCTGCGAACTTCTAATCACTTTTTAGTGATATTGAATTAAAAAGACCTCCCATGTGGAGGTCTTTTATTTTGTACGAATGATTTTCTAGCAACCGGTGTATGCACTCTAGTTGTTATCTTCGTCGTCATCCTCATCTGCTCGCGCTGCGTATTTTACTCCAACCACACACAAGCCAAACATCACAAATGGGATAACGGCAGCAGTGTATTCCGTCCAAACCATATGAGAGAAAGATTTCGCCAATATCAAGTGTGCAAACACCAACAAAAATGCGCTAAAAATAGCAACACCCATCAACCTAAGTTCATGCTTTACCAACTGCTTTTTCATTACGGCTCCTAACCTAAATGGTTGTCTGCCCATGATTGAAACACAGCTTCGGTATCGTCCACTGATACAGTTTGAGCAAAAAACAGGTAAACAGTTGGCTAATGAAGTAATTCTCCGACCGTCTTCACGGCTTGTTCTAATTCATCATTTACAGGTAACGATGTATTAAGCCTCAGGTAGTTCTCATAATTTGGAGCGACAGAAAACAACTGACCAAATGCTACAGTGATGTTCGCTTCCAATAACTTTTGATAAATCGCTTTTCCGCACTTTGTTTTCGGCAGTTCTATCCAAAGAAAATAGCCGCCTTCCGGTTGCGTGTAACGAATCGATTGGGGAAAGTACTTATCAACCAGTTCAATAAACGCCAATTGCCGCTGCTCAAGATTCTTTCGCAGTTTTCTAAGATGGCTATCATAACTATCGTTTTGCAAGTAATGCGCGATACCCTGCTGGATTGGTGCACTGCCTGACAACGTCGAGATAAGTTGCAGCTTTTGAAGTTGCTCATTGAAGCGTTTGTTTACCACCCAGCCCAGCCTATAGCCAGGGCAAAGGCTTTTTGAAAATGATCCACAATGCAACACGCGCTCTTGTGTATCAAAAGCTTTAAGTGAGCTTGGCTTTTTTTCAGAAAAATAAAGCTCTGAATACACATCATCTTCGATCAAGTACACATCGTATTTGTCAGCCAGTTCGACGATACGTTGCTTCTGCCCGTCACTTAATAAGGTTCCTGTTGGATTGTGAAAGTTAGTCATTAACCAACATGCGCGAACATCATTGCCGGCAAAAGTCGCTTCAATTTGATCCACTGAATGTCCAGTTAACGGATCCACCGTTATTTCTATCGCCTTTAGACCTAAACGTTCAATCGCTTGAAGTGCGCCATAAAACGTCGGTGATTCAACTACAACAGTATCTCCAGGCTGGGTCACGGCCTGAAGGCTCAAATTCAATGCTTCTAATGCGCCAGAAGTAACGACAATATCATCATGGGTAAACACCATACCTTGTTGGATGTACCGTTGAGCAATCAAACGGCGTAGAGACTCACAGCCCGGCGGCAAGTTATCCAATAACGTCTCTGCCCCCATCTTCCTGCCTGAGCTGGCTAGGTTGCGGTTTAGCGCTTCTAATGGGAACAATGCAGGGTCTGGAAACGCGGAGCCAAACTTCACCGCATTCGGTGAGGCCTGATTTTTGAGGTAGTCGTAAAGTTCATCGTTGATGCTGGAGCGATAAACGGAAGTGGCTGGAGAACTCGGTTCGAAGCGGTCCAACTCCGCAGTAACAAAGTATCCAGACTGAGGTTTCGCTGCGACCCAACCTTGTGCTTCGAGCAGCTGATAAGCTTGTAATACCGTACCTGCGCTGACAGAATGGTTTCGGCTTGTTACACGCACTGATGGCAGCTTTTCCCCTGCTCTCCAAGTATTTTGCTGAATCTGCGTTTTGAACAGCTCAGCCAGTTGACGGTATCGGTTCATGTTTCCCTCATTTCACTTACAGCCGCACCATAGCATACTTCGCGCCAGCATTCTGATATGGGAGTATTCAATTTAGCAACGTAATTTATCAATCTTATAATAGATATTTCAGCCACGAAGTGAGCGTTTATATCCCATACTTTGACCGTTACACACATATTGCCTCACATCTTTGCAATACCTAAAAGCCAAGGTTTTACGTTGGACTGAGTGCGTTAAACTCACTTCGAACTACTGTCTTTAAATCAGGAGGAAGCGATGAAAGTTTTTACAATGGACGATCTCTCGTATCGCGGAAAACATAAAGGTGTACATAGTTGGGACCATCCTGGCAGTACCACCCCTTATTATTGGCATCCTGATTGGCTGCATATCGCTGAAGATGCTTTGGGTGAACACAAAAAGGCTGACCTTGAAGTCCCTGATGGAGAAACAGCGACAGAAGAGCATGCAAAAGCGGCGATTCTCAAACACTTGAATGACGAGTAGTTTAGGCTCTATCACCGTTCAAGAATAGCATTAGGTAGGCGAATCCATCGTTGTATGCTTTAAACACAAATAAAGCTAAAACCTGCCAAATAGTAAATTCTTCTGAATGAGAAGTACGCATCTTCTATAGCGTTCAAAGGGCAAAATAAGTCGATTGTTATCACATTAATTTTCATTACATCTGTTACATTTAAATAGTAATGGTGATGCACACCTCAACTCATGGATTATGAGAGAAAACAATAATGGCGAAATACAACGAAGAAGATATTAAATACAAAGGTGAATCCAACGGCGTACATTCTTGGAGCTCTCCTTCCGGCCAACCTTATTACTGGCACCCAGATTGGCTACACGTTGCGGAAGATGCGACGGGTACGCATCCGAAGCAAAAACTTGAAGTTGAAAAGACAGAAGTACCAACCGAAAAGCACGCATTAAAAGCGATCTTAAAGCATATGAACGACTGGGCGACTGAAAAACTTTCTTCTAACCCTGACATCGAAACCAATGCGGTTGAGTCGGAAATCAATCTGAAGAAATAACCCCAACCGATATCCATACTCTAACAGTAAACGCTCCACCTTTGGTGGGGCGTTTTTGTCTCAACAAATCCTCACTAGACAATTATAAACGTGTTAACGCAAAGCACTGAATTGAAACGATTGGGATGTGTGCAAAACTTCTCCAACCATGGCATAAATGCCCTTCAAACTCTGTGCCTACCAAACGTTTTCATGGCAAAAACTTTAGTTATGTTAGAATTCTGTTTCAAATCGCAACTTTTTTAGGTTTTCTTTTCAGTAACGGTTGTAACCAATATTGCTGAAAGGTATAAATGTTAGCACACCCCTTCGATTAACATGGATGAAGATTATGTTTGAAAAAGTAGTTGCCGCTCCGGCTGACCCTATTCTTGGCCTTACTGAAGAGTTTAAAAAAGATGCTCGCGCAGACAAAATTAACCTTGGCGTAGGTATTTACAAAAACGAGCAAGGCGAAACTCCCGTTCTTGCGACAGTAAAGAAAGCTGAAGCAGCACTTGTTGAAACTGAAAAAACCAAATCTTACCTAACCATCGAAGGCACAGCAGAGTACGGCATTGCAGTGCAAAAACTGCTTTTCGGCTCTGATGCAGAAATTGTAAACGAAAAACGCGCTAAAACAGCTCAAGCTCCGGGTGGTACTGGTGCACTACGTGTTGCCGGCGAGTTCATTAAACGTCAACTAGGCGATGTAAAGATCTGGATCAGCAACCCAACATGGGCGAACCACAACGGCGTATTTACTGCTGCTGGTATCGAAACGGCACAATACAGCTACTACAATGCTGAAACAAAAGACAAAGACTTCGATGCGATGCTAAATGATCTGCAATCTGCATCTGAAGGCGACATCGTGCTTCTACACGGCTGCTGTCACAACCCTACAGGGATCGATCCTACGGCTGAAGAGTGGGAAACATTGGCGAAACTTGTCGCAGAGAAGAAATTGCTTCCTCTGTTCGACTTCGCCTACCAAGGCTTTGCTAAAGGTGTGGAAGAAGATGCTGCAGGTCTTCGTACTTTTGCTAAATACAACAAAGAAATCCTAGTCGCGAGCTCTTTCTCGAAAAACTTTGGCCTATACAATGAACGCGTAGGTGCCTTCACGTTAGTAGCTGAGTCAGAAGAAGTCGCAACAACCGCATTTTCTCAAGTTAAAGCCATTATTCGCTCTATCTACTCTAACCCACCTGCACACGGCAGCGCTGTCGTGACTCACATTCTTGGCAACGCCGAAATGCGTGCGGAATGGGAAGCTGAAGTAGCAGAAATGCGTGACCGTATTCAAGAAATGCGTGAACTGTTTGTAGCGACACTAAAAGCAGAGGGTGTGGACGCAGACTTTAGTTTCATCGAACGTCAAAATGGTATGTTCTCTTTCTCTGGTCTTTCTAAAGAGCAAGTTAACCGCCTTAAAGAAGAGTTCGGTATTTACATTGTCGGTTCTGGCCGAATCAGTGTTGCTGGTATGACGAAGTCAAATATGGGCCCTCTATGTAAAGGCATTGCAGCGGTTTTATAATCGACTGTCGCATACTTTATTAAAAGGAAAGGTCAGCATAAGCTGACCTTTTTTGTTTTAACTTAACGCCAAAAACGAACCCGTCCGATCTAGTAGACAAACTTCAAACTCAGCCCTACTTCATTGACGTAATCTGAGCTTTCACCGCTGTAATCAGTATCTCTAAACTGATAAAAAAGACCAGTGCCGATGACTTTATGCCATTGGTAGTTAAAACCGATCTTAAAATTGTTCTCATCAACGATATCACTACGGTTCAACTCCACTTCAGCTGTCGCAATAAGCTTTTCACTGAGCAAGTAATTCACCCCAACAGTTACAGCTTGAATCAATTCGCTATCGGAAGACAACGTATTATCCGTTTTGTCGTCCGTCGCTTTCGCTTTGATTGCGCCTATTCCATATAGCCCGTAGATATCGAATTGCTCTGTAACTCCATAACGGTAACCACCACCAAACAAAAGGCGGTCAATGCGAAGAGTAAAATCATCCGGATGGAAAAACTGCGCTGAGTAATCAACATTAAACAACCAGTTCTCAGTAAACAAATAGTTACCACCGAGTCCAACTGTGGTCGCATTAGAGTTATCTAACCATTCTTCGTTTGTCGTTCCGGCACCAACATCCAAATGAATGTGTTCGTACCCAAATTTTTCTGCTTGGTCCATGACCGCTGCGCTTGATATCGCCGGCAAAGCAGCTAAAGAAACAAGCAATAAATTTCTCACCATTCGACTTCCTTTCATGAGAATTATCTAAACACTGTATTCCATCGCCTGAGCTACTTGGCTCAAGAAGAATAGCTTAATCTAAAGACGTGATAACGATCTGAAACAGCCAAAGATCTAATCAGTCATCACGAAGAAAACATATCGACGACGTCTTTTTCAATTGAGGTGACCATATAGTAGTAAAAATGAAGCTCCCTTATCGTGCGATATGTCAGAATCTTATGACTGAGCACGAAAATCGCGGTTCAGATAAGACTCTGTTTTAAAACTAAGTTAAGATTACTTTATTATTTGCGAACTAAAAGGCGCCTTCGATGGATGCAGAACTTCTCGAGATTTACAACTTTCTCGCCAAGTATCCCCCGTTCAATGAACTCCCTGAAGAAACACTAAACAAGGTGACAGAGAGTGTCGAAATCTCGTACTACCGAGAAGATACCCCCATCATCCATTTTGGAGACTATATCCAAGATTTATACGTGGTGCGAAGCGGTGTTGTTGAAGTTTATCGACGCAAAGGTGAGCTGTATAATCGCCTTGACGAAGGTGACCTATTTGGCCAGATGGGCATGCTCACCAATAACAAAGTCCGCTTTCCGGTAAAAGCCATTGAGGATACCCTGCTCTACTGTATTCCTGGTGACATTTTCCAAGAAATTTACGATAACTTTGATTCCTTTGCGGATTTTGTTGAAGTTGAAAATAGCGCTCGTTTACGCCAAGCCATTTCAGAAAACAAAGACGCCAATGACCTGACGACGTCGAAAGTGAAAACCTTGCTGACTGGCGATGCTCATACGATTGATCGTGGTCAGACAATCCAGCAAGCCGCGCAGCAAATGGCGAATGACAACGTATCGGCTTTACTTATCGTCGACCCAGATTTCGTTCGTGACGAAGACGATCCACAGTCCCCAGTACTTGGTATCATTACTGACCGTGATTTGTGTACCCGTGTGTTAGCTGAAGGTTTGTCCCCACAGGACGATGTGTCCAGTGTGATGACCACGGAGGTCATGTCTCTTGACCACAACGCTTACATCTATGAAGCAATGTTAACGATGCTGCGTTACAACGTACATCACCTACCAGTGGTAAAAAACCAATTACCAATCGGTATTATCGAAACAACCGACATTGTTCGTTATGAATCTCAGAATTCGTTGTTGTTGGTGAGTAGTATTTTCCAACAACAGACTATCGAAGATTTAGCCGTTGTTGCCGAAGAAGTGAAAAGCAGCTTCGTGCGTCTGGTCAATGAAGATGCCAACTCTCACATGGTGGGTAGCGCGATGTCGGTCATTGGCCGAAGCTTCAAACAGCGTCTGCTAGAAATGGCAGAAGAAGAGCTTGGCCCACCGCCAATTCCTTATTGTTTCCTTGCACTTGGCTCAATGGGGCGAGATGAGCAACTGTTGGTGACTGACCAAGATAACGCCATCATTCTAGATGAGACCTATCAAGAAGAGAAACATGGTAAATACTTCGAAGCCCTAGCAAAATACGTCAGCGATGGGTTAGATGCCTGTGGCTACAAATATTGCACAGGTGATATTATGGCAACCAACCCACTATGGCGCATGACTCGTTCAGAGTGGGAAGAGTGTTTTGCTGACTGGATTGATAACCCGAACCCGAAAGCACTACTCAACGCCTCCATCTTTTTCGACTTGGATGGTGTCTATGGCCGCTTAAAATGGGCAGAACAGTTAACTAGCTTTATTGTTCGTCGCGCTCGAAAGAACAACCGCTTCTTAGCGTGTTTGGCTCGTAACGCACTAAACAGAACACCACCTCTAGGCTTCTTTAAAGACTTCGTGATGGAAAAAGATGGCAGACACAACAACTCCATCAACCTCAAACGTCGCGGTACTGCTCCTCTGGTCGACTTAATTCGCGTTCACTCTCTGGCGGTTGGTTCACGTGCACAGAACTCGTTTGAGCGTCTTGACGACATTATTGATGCTGGCATTTTGCCAAAAGGTCGAGCACAAGACTTAAAAGACGCGTTAGAATTTATTTCCATGGTACGTATTCGTCACCAAGCGACGGATGTGGAACTAGGCATTGAGCCTGATAACAATATCGAACCGGAAAACCTCTCTGAGTTTGAACGTCGCAACCTAAAGGATGCATTCCAGATCCTAAGCAATGGTCAAAATTTCCTTAAGTTCCGCTACCAAGCGAACAAGAGCTTTAAGTGAGGTTTAGCATGATTAAAAAGCTCTTTCAGAAGCCAACCATTCAGTGGCCAACGAAGTTTGAACAAAAGCTGGAGATGGCGAAGGATGAGAATTTAATTGCGTTTTATAGCAACAGGCCGCCTGCTCCAGAAACACCGTTATCTGAGGTGGAGTTCGTGGCGTTAGATTTCGAAACGACGGGTTTGAATCCTGAAAAACATGACATCATTACTATTGGTTTGGTGCCGTTTAACCTGAAGCGAATTTTCCTACGTAACTCGCGTCATTGGAAGGTACGTCCACAGCGTGCACTCGATGAAGATTCAGTCATTATACACGGTATTACTCACAGCGAATTGATCGATGCACCTGACTTAGGCGATATCTTAAGCGAGCTGCTACCATGCTTAAGCGGGAAAATCATTGTTGTTCATTACCGTCGTATCGAGAGAGAGTTTCTGGATAAAGCGCTCAAAAGCCGTTTAGGGGAAGGTATTGAGTTTCCTGTTTTAGATACGCTGCACCTTGAAGAAACCATTCAACAGAAACGTTCCGGCTCTCTCTGGGAGCGTTTAAAAGGGAAAAAGCCAGAATCGGTTAGGCTAGCGCAATCTCGACGCCGTTATGGGCTGCCAGACTATACGCCTCACCATGCATTAACCGATGCAATTGCTACCGCAGAGCTACTGCAAGCGCAAATCGCCCATCATTACAGTGAAGAGCAACCCATCAGTGAGTTCTGGCTGTAGTATACTTCACGCTTAATAGCGATCAAAAAAGGAGCCAGATGGCTCCTTTTTACTTAGGTTGAGACAAGATTACAGCTTAAAGCGTTGAATCTCTTGTTCAAGTTCGTGTGATAGCTCAGACAGGTGAGCAGCTTGTTCTGCTGCTTGATGAGCTTCGACTGACAACTCGTTAGACACGTCACGAATACCTTCAGTATTACGAGTGATCTCAGTGGTTACCGATGCTTGCTCTTCTGCTGCTGAAGCAATCTGCGTTGCCATATCACTGATACGCTCAACAGCAGTGTGGATTTGCGTCAAGCTCGCTGCAGCCGCATTGGCATCATCAACACTGGTATCAGCTAGACGACGACTGTCACCCATAATACCGACCGCCTTGGCTGTTGTGCCTTGTAGCATCTCGATAGTTTCTTGAATCTCTTGCGTTGAAGCATGAGTACGCTGGCTCAATACGCGGACTTCATCTGCAACCACAGCAAAACCACGGCCTTGCTCACCTGCACGTGCCGCTTCGATCGCCGCGTTCAGTGCAAGTAAGTTCGTTTGCTCTGCAATGCCTTGAATCGTTGATAGAATCGTATTGATGCTATTTCCGTGTGCTTCTAGCTCTTGAATCACATCAGTAGCAACTTGAACTTCTTGCGCTAAGTTCTGAATAGAGCCTTGCGTTTGAGTTACTTGGCTAGAACCATGTGAACAAGCTTGAACCGCTTCTTCTGAATTACTTGCCGTGCTATCAGCATTACCTGCAATTTCTTGTGTCGCTGCTGCCATTTCGTTCACAGCCGTCGCCACCATGTTGATTTCATCTTGCTGGTAAGAGATACGCTGACTACGCTCCTCAGCTTGCTGTGCTGTCGTGCGTGCTTGCTCTGAAAGCGCAGAAGATACGTGGCTAAGCTTAGTAACCATTGTGTGCATGTTGCCAACAAAACGGTTGAAGTTTTCCGCCAGTTTACCTACTTCATCATCACTGCGTGGTTCTAGGCGTTGCGTTAAGTCACCTTCGCCAGATGCAATTTCTTCCAGTGCATTTGATACGCGGTTCAAGTCACGGAACAAGAAACCAACTAGCCAAGAAACTGCAAGAATAACCACAATCGTGATCGCCACAGCAGTAAACAATAGATCTCGTAGCAATACCGCATGACCAGCTTCTTCTGTTGCACGATCCATTTCAATCGCAAACATCCAATGCGTACCAGGAACTTTATTGAAGTAGTAAAGCTTCTCTTTTCCTTTGATTACCGTATCTTCGATACGACCTTCATCGGCGGCGCGCTCAATTGCCTCTTCTGAAAAATCTTTTAGAACACTGGTGATAGGCTTAAGCGTCAAGCTTTTATCTGGATGCGCTAAAAAGGTGCCTTCATTCATGTCGATTAGCATCGCATGCGCGTTTTCACCTGCATCTAAGTTAATCACATCGCTGATAAGCTGATCGATCAGTACGTCTGCACCAACAACACCAACAAACTGACCATTTTTCATTACTGGCTCAGCAATGGTCACAAGTAGTGCATTCGTGATTGCGTCTTGATATGCGGCTGTGATGATTTGCTTACCCGCTGCATCAGCATCCTTGTACCAAGGACGTGTGCGTGGGTCATAATCAGCACGGTTACGCTCCGGATGAGAGCGGTACATGTCACCGTTTGGTGTACCAAGGAAGATGTCATCGAAGCCACCAGCCTTGCGAGCTTGTTGTAGGAAAGGAACAACGTCTTGCTCGGTCGAGTAGTCGTTGAACGCAGTGGCAATATCTTTACGGATATTGACCCAATCAGAAATTCCCTCTGACGCAGTAGTACTAAGACTTTGCGCACGTGAATAGACACCTGAACGAGTCTGATCAAATAATTGACCAGCCGACAACCAAGTAAGTGCTGTTGCCATCACAACAACAGCAGAAAGGCTTGCGCCTATAAGCTTTTGTTTTAATGATAATTTCATATTTATAGTTTTTTGAGTTGGGAGAACAGTTAAGGTGCATGAATATTACACACTTTTTTACGACTATTCACTAATTTTTAAAAAACAAAATAGCACATTAACTCTTTGTAAAATATGAACTTTCATGTGTCATTTTTTTGTCTCGAGCGTCATAAAAACCGCACAAAAAAAGCCAGCAAATTGCTGGCCTTTTGATTAATTGTTAGTCAGGCGGTTTTATAAAATGCCGAATTACTGACGCTCTGTTCTCATACCCATCAATAAGCTCACACACATTGCAAGCAGAATGAAGGTAAATGGCAGTGCTGTAGAAATGGCACCTGCCTGAAGAGCTTGAACCGCCTCGGAGCCACCAATCCACAGTAGAGCAACCGCAATTGCACCTTCCATAAATGCCCAGAAAACACGTTGAAGTACAGGAGCGTCGACTTTACCGCCCGCTGTGATGCTGTCGATAACAAGTGAACCAGAGTCAGAAGACGTAATGAAGAACACAAGTACCAGCACAACAGCGATGATAGAAAGCATGCTACCAAATGGAAGAACATCAAACATTTGGAACATAGCAAGTGATACGTCAGTCAAGCCATTTGTGCCCAGCTCACCTACTTTATCAACAACTTGCTCGATCGCCAGGCCACCAAATACAGACATCCAAACAACGGTAACCGCCGTTGGAACCAGTAGAACTGCTGTGATGAACTCGCGAACGGTACGACCACGAGAAACACGCGCGATGAACATGCCTACGAATGGTGACCATGAAATCCACCAAGCCCAGTAGAATACTGTCCAGCCTTGGAACCATGCCTCATCTGTACGACCAAACGGGTTACTTAGTGGAATAATATTCTCTACGTATGCCATAAGTGTGGTTGGAATCGAGCCTAAACTCGCCGCCCAACCGATAAGACCAACAAGAATCAGTAGCAAGAACGCCACAACCATGTTGATGTTACTAATGACTTTAACGCCACCATCGATACCACGTACCACTGAAACAACAGCAAGTAAAGTCACCACGGTAATGACGACGATTTGTAGGCCAAGGCCTGGCTCAACACCAAATACGTGATGAATACCACTTGCTGCTTGCTGCGCACCTAGACCTAGGGATGTAGCAAGACCAAATAAAGTCGCAAGCACAGCCAGAATGTCCACAATGTGGCCAGCCCAACCCCATGCACGATCACCCAGAAGTGGGTAGAAGATCGAACGCATAGATAGCGGTAAACCTTTGTTGTAGGCAAAGAATGCTAAAGAAAGTGCTACAACACCGTAAATTGCCCATGGGTGAAGGCCCCAGTGGAACATCGTTGCACCCAGTGCCAATCTCGCGGCTTCTGGTGTATTTGCCTCAACACCAAGTGGCGTTTCATACCAACCGGTGAAGTAAGCGACAGGTTCTGCAACACTCCAGAACATTAAACCGATACCCATACCAGCTGCAAATAGCATTGCAAGCCATGACATAAACGAGTAATCGGCAACAGCGTCTTTACCACCTAGTCGGATCTTACCCATTGGTGAGACGATAAGCGCCAAACAGAAAATAACGAAAATGTTACCTGCAATAATGAACAACCAATCGAATGAACCAATAATTTTCCACTTCAGCCCATCAAGTGCCGTCTTTGCGGTATGTGCATCTAGAACTAATGCAGCGACAAGAAACAGCGCAATTAAACCTGCACTAATACCAAAAACTGGGTTATGAACATCAAAACCCCATTTTTGAACGTTGTCCTGACCTACCGTATAGTCGGTACTATCGATACTGTACTTATCTATACCCTTTGTCATCGTTCCTCTCTATTTTTGTAGTGTTTTTACGTACCAAACAAAAAAATCTTTCGAACACGATACGTTTTGCATTCCGTGAAGGCGCAAGATCCTATCATTTGACACGTTTTTGTCTATCTTTTTGCTATTAAAAAATCCAATAACTTACTTTTCACTGTGTGGTTACGGCCTCTGATAGAACAAATCACTACTACAATAGTTAGACCACAAACATTTATTGCTATAATAATTTTAGCTCTTCTTATTTTGTCGAAAAGGCGCGACAAAATGGTATTGAGGACACGGCGTAAAATTGTAGAGGTAATTTTTGATTTCCCCCCTTTAAATAAGGGCGCATTTAAGTTAGTGTCGCCTCGATAAATGTTCCCTACAGACTGGATGAATAAATTGGAAAAGTACGAAGAAGTATTGGTCTCGATTCGTCAGATCATCCGCGCTATTGATTTACATTCTAAAAAGCTGAGCAAAGAGTCTGGATTGACTGCTCCACAGTTGATTTTGATGCGCGCTATCAATGACTTAGATAACGTGACGATTAAACAGTTGTCTAGCCACACTAACATGAGCCAAGCGACCGCAACGACCATTCTAGATAGACTAGAACGAGGCCAGTTTGTTGAGCGTCAGCGCAGTGTTCAAGACAAGCGTAAAGTGCATGCTGTACTTACGAGCAAGGGCCAAGAAGCCTTAAAACAAGCACCAACGCCGCTGCAAGAGCACTTCATTAATCGATTCCAAAAATTGGAAGAATGGGAGCAATCCCTTCTACTATCTTCCGTTCAACGCATCTCGACGATGATGAATGCAGAGGACATCGATGTTGCTCCAATGCTAGAGCTTGGTAGCATTACCAAAGCCGATTAGTTTCGCTCCCACGTGCTCGCTTTTTGCGGGCACTACTCTCCTACTCAGTCAACCCAGTTTCAAACGCATATTTTGCTAACTCTGCCGTCGAATGTAAGTCCAACTTGTGCTTAATGTTATGGCGATGCGTCTCTACCGTTCGATAACTAATATTGAGTAAAGTGGCGATTTTCTTGCTGCTGTTTCCTTGAGCAACTAATTTAAGTACCGCTTCTTCCCTGCGGCTGAGAGGATTCGTTTTTTGCGTGGCAGGCACCACTTCTTGGGTAAAGAGTGTTTGTGTGACGGATTCACAGAAATACGTCGAGCCTTGGTTAACCGTTTTTATTGCTTGCACCATTTTCTCGGCCGAGATTTCCTTGAGCATATATCCTACGGCACCAGCTTGCATGACCTTCATGATGTACTCGCGATTATCGTGCATGGTCAACATAAGTATTTTGCTCTCTGGGCGAGCTTCTTTAATCACACCAGTCGCTTCAATACCGTTCATTATTGGCATGCTGATATCCATCAATATGACGTCCGGTTGCAAGTGCTTTGCGACCTCTATCGCTTCCAAGCCATTGCTTGCTGTACCCACCACTTCGATGTCAGGCTCTAACTCCAAACGAGCCATGAAGCCATCCAATACCACTTGATGATCATCGACAATCACTACACTAATCGGTTTATCCATAAACTATTTCATCCAAATTAAGCAGCACAGTAATCTCTGTTCCCAAGCCAAGCTCACTCATTAGCTCAAATTCACCACCGATGAACTCTACACGCTCTTGCATGTTCCTTAACCCAATCCCTTGTTGGTGCACTGCTTGGTTAACCACAAATCCAACGCCATCATCACGTATGAGTAATTGCAGCATATTGCCCATTTTTTGCAAAGTAACCGTTACTTTTTTCGCTCGCGCATGTTTTTCAATGTTATTCAAAGACTCCTGAGCGACGCGATATAGCGTCGTTGCGACTTCCGAAGTCAGTTTGTGCTGCTGAGTATCGAAATTGCTCTCGATATCAATCCCGGAATGGGAATGAAAATCCTGTAGCAAGGTCGTCAGTGCTGCTTCTAAACCGATATCATCGAGGGCGCTTGGACGGAGCTGATGAGAAATATGCCGCACCTCATTTATCGCGGTGACGAGCGATCGTTGTGATTTATCTAAGTGGGATTTGAGTTTTTCGTCTTCCAGTCTATGACTCATTAAGTCTAAATGACATTTACTGGAGACTAACAACTGATTGATTCCATCGTGCAGTTCTCGCGCTAAATGCTTTTTCTCATCTTCTTGGAACATCACGGTTTTATGTGCCAATTCTTTCAGGTTCTTATCAGCGAGGCGATGCTCGTGCAGATTGATCGCCAAAGTGAGAACAATGATTACAGCAACGGTCACCGCTAAGATCACGACGACTGAGAAAAATGTCGTTTCGATATTTTTGTTCACTGCCGCGCGCATATTGGCGACTTCTCGGCTGACATCCTCAATATACAGCCCAGTCCCTATCATCCATTCCCACTTATCGAGCCATGCAGCGTAACTAAGCTTAGGGACGACTTCACCCGTAGATGGCTTTTGCCACAGGTACTGATGAAATCCGCCACCTGATTGCGCTTGATACAATAAAGCTTCGATTAAGCGATCGCCATTTTCGTCTTCAAGATAGAGTAAGTTTTCCCCGACAAGCTCTGGAAGAACTGGGTGTACAAGGTTGGTACCATATTTATCATAAGCAAAAAAATAGCCGTCAGACCCATAACTCAAACGATTTAAAATCGCTTTCACACGCGTTTTGGCAACACTCTCTTCTAATGTCGGATCGTTGTAGATGTAAGAAATGGAGTCAAAAGCGACGTCGACCGTATCTTTCAGCGCCGCTTCTTTTGATTGGATCAGGTTTTGATGAAAGATCTCTACCTCCCTTTTGCCAAGGGTCTTGGTTTGATAGATAGAGATCCAGCTGATACTCGCTGACACCAATACCACGGGTATCAGTGTCAGCAGAATTAACTTTGCTTTGAGAGGCATCCCTTCCCTCCATGAAACGCTGCCTTTACAGCTTACTATCTTAGCAGTACAAACTAATCGATTGTGTCTGCATAGACATAATTAACAGCTTAACAACTTGTCTCAAAAGGTAAAAACTCTCAGTTCACAAAATCTCTTTATTATCGAGTGATTAACTCATACCGTAAAAACCTGGGAAAAACAGCAAAGACGTCAACACAACAATCTGAATCGCGATGAATGGCATCACACCTTTGTAGATATCACGCGTAGTAACCCCTGCTGGAGCGACACCTTTTAGATAGAACAAACTAAAGCCAAATGGCGGTGTGAGGAACGACGTCTGCAAGTTCATCGCAATAAGAATCGCAAACCACGTCATATTAATGCCCATCAATTCAGCGACTGGCGCAATAATTGGCACGATGATAAAACAGATTTCAACGAAGTCGATAAAGAAACCTAAAATCAGAATCACCACCATGGTAATAATAAGGAATCCCCACTTTTCACCCGGCAGTTCTAACATCCACTCTTCAACTAAATAATCACCACCAGTGTAGGTAAATGCCATTGAAAAGGCGGTCGCACCAAGTAAGATCGCAAAGACCATTGCGGTTACTTTAACTGTCTCTTTTGATGCATCATAAATCATCGACCAACTAAACTGCTTATACAATAGCGATAAAATAATCGCACCTGCACCACCCAGTGCCGCTGACTCTGTTGGTGTTGCAATCCCTGCAAAGATGGAGCCCAATACCACGATGATCAATGCTAAAGGTGGCAATACAGCTTTCAGTGCGGTGAGCACTTCTTGTTTACGACTGATCGACTCATCACGCTCTATCGCCTGTGCGGCTTGAGGGTTAAACTTCGCGTAGATGAGAATGTAGATCACATAGGCGCCAACAAGTGTAATACCGGGCCAGATCGCAGCTTGAAATAGGTCCCCTACCGGTACGCCAAGTACATCACCCAACAAGATCAACACGATAGAAGGTGGGATAATTTGGCCCAACGTGCCAGACGCACAAATAGTCCCACACGCTAAACCTTTGTCGTAATTGTATTTGAGCATCACAGGAAGAGATATTAAGCCCATCGCAACAACTGATGCGCCTACCACACCCGTTGAAGCTGCAAGCAATGCGCCAACTAACACGGTAGAAATAGCGATACCACCGCGAACGCCACCGAACAAACGCCCCATTGATTCTAGTAGCTGTTCAGCAAGCTTCGTTTTCTGTAGCACTAGCCCCATAAAAACGAACAGCGGTACGGCCATTAGCACCGTATTTTCCATAATGGACTGAATTCGATATGGCATAAAAGCAAACATCTCGATGCCTTCAGCCCAAACACCAAAAATCAGCGCGATACCACCAAAAGTAAAGGCAACGGGAAATCCCAATAGAAGCGCAAAGAGCGCAACAAAAAACATCACTATACCGATCATAATGACTTCCTTTTACGACTTACCGTTATTACCGGCATAGATGAGATGAGGGTTGACAATTTTGTTGATTGAATGAAGTAACAATCCAATACCACTCACCGCCATAAAGAAAAATGACAGCGGAATCATCGCTTTGATAATCCAACGATATGGTAAGCCACCTGGGTCACCAGACGTCTCGCCTAACGCGTAACTCTCCTTGGCGAAATCAATACCAAACCAAGCTACCAGTAGGCAAAAAGGGAATAAGAAAAATAGTGTGCCTATGATGTCGATGATGGATTGTGCTTTGTAAGATAAGCGTTCATAAAAAATGTCGACGCGAACATGGCCACCGGACTTAATTGCGTAAGGCACACCAAGCAAGAACACGGCAGAGAATAGATGCCATTCCATTTCTTGGAATGCGATAGACACATCATTAAACACGTAACGCATGACAACGTCGTACACAACGTTTGCTAACAACAAAATAAACAGGATGCTGGATAACCATCCGAGGAAATCGCTAAAGCGGTTAAATAATCGCTCAATATAAATAAGACTTCTCATTCCGAACTCCGTGGAACGTTTAGATGCGCTCCGCTATAGTGCGGAGCATTCATTATGAAGTTTTCTTGGGCTTCGATAGCAGGCTAAACCTCTTGGCATCGCCTGCTCCATAACGTTATTGTTGAGCTTGACTGTTTAAGTACGCTCGGTGCGAAATATCTGACCATGGTCGAACTTGATTCATATAGTTCGCTTGTGACTCTTGAATCTCTTTCGCCAAAGCATCTTTTTCTGCATGTTCTTTCAACAAACGATCGTTTGCTTCTCGCAACGCAGCTACGACTTCAGGTGGGAAATCTTTTACTTCAACATTTGGGTATTCAGACTTAATAGATGCCCAGTTTTTGCCGCTTTCGTGTTTCGATTGCGTGTACATATCGTAAGCGGCCGTTTTCATGGCTACTTGCAAAATCGCTTTTAGATCATCAGGTAGACGGTTCCAGGTGCGCTTGTTAACGAGGAACTGAAGCTCAGTCGCTGGCTCATGCCAACCTGTGTAGTAGTAAGGCGCGATTTTGTGGAAGCCCATACGTAGATCCAGTGATGGACCAACCCATTCCAAGGCATCAATTGTGCGACGCTCTAGAGAGGTATATAGCTCACCAGGGGCGATATTCGTTGGCTTGGCACCTAACTCAGCCAAAATCTCACCAGCAAACCCTGGGATACGCATTTTCAAACCCTGTAAGTCCTCGACGGACTTGATCTCTTTTTGGAACCACCCCCCCATCTGAGTATCGGTATTACCCCCAGGGAAAGACATCAAGTTATGTGGAGAGTACACTTTTTCCATCAGCTCCATACCACCGCCGTAGTAAAACCATGCATACTGCTCAGTTGGCAACATACCGAAGGGCATAGAAGTGAAGTAAAGTGTGTTTGGAACCTTACCCTTCCAGTAATAAGACGCTGAGTGACCCATGTCATACTGACCCGACTTAACCATATCAAACACCCCAAAAGGCGCTTTATGCTTGTTTGCGGAATCAATGCGGATTTGCAAACGTCCGTTGGACATCTCTTCCGCCATTTTTGCCATGTTTTTTGTGGTATCACCAAAAATTGGGAAATTAGGCCCCCAAGTTTCAGCAAGCTTTAAACGATAGACTTTTTCAGCAGCGTTTACAGAAGTCGCTGCGAGTGCCATCGCGGCAGCGACAGCGGTTGTTTTGAGCACTCGTTTTAAAGATTTTTGGATTAGACTCATCGTTCACGTCCTTTATCACCAAGGTTATTGTTGTCATCCATTTCATTAGGATTGGCTGTATTCGGTATAAAAGATGTAACAATGTTGTCTAATGCGAAATGGGCATGAACACGGAAGCGAGTAATTCATCAATAAGGCATTAGCCTAAGGTATTACGTACAAGTACGTAGGATAATCGTCATGACAAAAGACTGTTAATAGCAAAATCAATAAATTATATTTTTATCTATGAATAAAAATAAAAGACAATACGTACGTATTTTTCTGCCAAAAAATTTACATAGTATTTAAGAAAATGTGACAAACCACTTATTGGTAGTGTTAAAGTCAGTACTTAATGCATTATTTCCAATACCAAGATAAAAAAATACCTCGGCATCGGCCGAGGTATTCAATCTAGAACGGTAGTGGTAATTAAACTGCTTTGTAGATAACTTTGTTACCTGCTAACTGCTCTTTTTGAACTAGGTTTTCTTCAAGAAGCTTCTTTAGTGCGCCAGTAGCCCATGATGCCGCTTTAGTATCTTCTTGACCTGCAGCTAGACCGATGCCTTTAGGGTTAATACCTTCAGCATTCGCAATAACGATGTCTAATACTTGTTGTTGCTTAGGAGTAAGGGCAACATCAACTGTTTTCACTGCAGCTACTTTTTTATCAGCTACTACTTTCTCCGCAACAGCTTTTTCAGCAACAGAAGGTGCTACTGCTTTTTCCGCAACAGGCTTCACTGCTTTAGGTGCTGCAGCTAAGTTTGCTACTGTCGCTTTAATGCGTTTTTGCAGTTTCATCTGCACTTTACGCTTATGAGCAAGTCTCATTGAATATTTCTCCAGTTCACTGCATCTCAGCAGGGATGAAAATTTGAAGCGCGTTTTATACCAAAATTCACAAGCAATTTGTAGGTTTTAGCGGCGAAACGCGATGAAAAATGCGCTCAAAGCATAGAACGTCTACTATTTAATCAGATATTTTATGAACGGATTTATTGAATACTGGGTATAAAAACAGAGGTTTGTTTTATTTTAAATGCAAGTCAATGCACATAAAGCTGCCCACTTATTTTTGAACAAGTATTCGATGAGGTTATAAGCATGGAAACGCTGCACCTAACAAATTCACATTTCAAACCCGACTCCCCTATCAACAGAATACTTTTGTTACTCGTTGCACTCATCACTTTGTTTTTGGTTGCCATTTCTCCGGGATGGAAGCAAGCCATGTTGTCGGTCATTTTGATGTCTGCAATCGTTGGTTTCGCCATCTTGATGATTAAGAAAAGCCAAGTCACTTTTACGCTGACAGCTTCTCACTTTCAGCAACACCTTTTTAAAGGAGGTTGGGTCGTCCGATGGCGAAATATTGAGTCAATCGGTATTTGTAGCTACCAACAGGAAGGGTGGCACCAACCGCTACCTTGGATCGGTATTCGTCTAAAACACTACTCACCCTACTTAAATTCAATCTGCCCTCGTATAGCGACAGAAATTCTCCTCAGCCAGCGAGCACTGCTTTACTTAGGCGCGAAACAAAATCAGTGTGAAGATAAGTTTGAGGATATGGTGCTTGACCCTAAACCGTATATAAACAGAGATGGGATTGAGTACAAAGGTTTGTTAGCGATGCTCGCCAACCGGATGAAGTATCAGAGAGGCTTTTATGGCTACGATCTATTTATATCAGCAAGTGATCTAGATCGTGAGGCTGAGGATTTTGTGGGACTGACTCGGCGATACTTAGCTGCCGCCGAGCCAGAATAATGCTTAGTACACGCACTTTTAGTAAAGCGGCATCTCGTCAGCAACGAACGGGTTAGTTTTACGCTCGTGACCGAAAGTCGATTGAGGGCCGTGACCAGGGACAAACGTGACATCATTGCCTAAAGGCCACAATTTCTCTTTGATAGAACTAATCAACGTATTGAAATCACCTTGTGGGAAGTCAGTTCGACCAATGCTACCGTTAAACAAAACGTCACCCACAAACGCTAAACGCGCTTCTTCACTGTAAAGCACAACGTGACCAGGTGTATGACCAGGTGTATGGAATACGTTCAGCACTTGATTACCGAACGTGACAGTGTCACCCTCATTTAGCCATTGGTGCGGTTCAAACGCTTCTGTCAGCGGGAAACCAAACATTTGGCTCTGACCTTCCAAACCTTGCAACCAGAAGTTATCTGCCTTGTGAGGACCAACAATCTCTGTACCGCCAAGCAGTGCAGACAGCGGCTCCGTGCCACCTACGTGGTCCAAGTGACCGTGTGTTAGCACGAGGTTTACCACGTCAACACCCAGCTCTTTGATAAGCATAGCGAGCTGCTTTTCATCGCCGCCTGGGTCAACCACAATGCCTTTCATGGTTTCGTCACACCAGACAATAGAACAGTTTTGAGAGAAAGATGTTACTGGAACAACTTGGTATTTCAGAGCCATAGATAACCTATACCGAATAAATTTGCGTGAAAACTGCCGCAACTATGACACTAAGGCCTAGCGACTTCAAGCTTTGAACTGTGGGTAATCGACGACGTTCTGAGACTAGAAACCTTGTCTCAACTGGCACTACCAGGAACGAACAGCACCCGTATCGATATGAACAAAGTTACTGCCTGGATAATAACCCACGCCACCGGCTTTTAGGCTTAATGCAGCATCACGAACCGTTGAAAGCTTCACGCCGTCTAAACGGAAATCAATGGCCTTTCCTTCCATGTGCATGCTCTTTTTCGCTACACGAGAAGACCCGTTGCGCAGCGAGGCGTTAGTGGCAGGAGAACGGTAACCTGAAATGACGATCACCTCTGCTTCTGTACCAATTAACTTTTGAATTTGACTTATTTGATCGAACAAGCGTCTATCCATGGGATGAACCTCATTTCGTCGATGGTCTCGACAAAACTCATTCAGCCTTTGAAGTTCATCATTAATGTATCGTTTTCCATCGAAATAGCATGTTTCGAGGATCTCTCCAGTATTAAGATTGTTCATCGCCAGCGCACGTGGCTCGTCAGGGAGTGAAGCCCAAGAAAATGATGGCAGGGCAGATGCCAACACCACACCACCAGCGGTCATTTTAAGGAAATCTCGGCGGGAAAAGTTACGACTTACCATTTCAAAATACAGTGCTCAACAACTAGACAAGTCGTGGACATTAACCAAACACATTTGTCACGTCAAATGCATAAAACGCTCCATCTTGATTTTCAGATGCAGCAATTATTGCTTAATTATTAAACGAAAAGAGAATTCTTCGTTTTGTAAATTTTCCTTAAAGATTTCAACTGCGGTGATCGTACTTATAGATATCATCACGGTAGTAAAGCGTTCCCTCTTCCAACCATGCTGTTTGATAAATGATGTGTACTTGAATGCGCTCTCCCAAAGGAACTGACGTGTTAGACCGACGAGAACTTTCTCGCTTTTTCGCTAAACGTTCTTCCAACCCCTGAGTTTTGAACAGAAGTTCTGCTAACTGGTCTGCATGTTCTACACGAACACATCCTGAGCTGAATGCGCGTCTGTCCTGTTCAAACAAGTTCTTACTTGGCGTGTCATGCAAATAAATAGCTTGTGGGTTAGGCATATTGAACTTGTACAATCCCAGTGCATTTTGTAAGCCCGACGCCTGTCGCATACGATAAGGAAATGTTCTCGGATTCACCGTTGCCCAATTGATGGTTGTAGGGTCAATAATTTCGTTCGAAGTCCAAGACCGAATGATTTGAATGTTATGGTTAATCAAATACATCGGATTACGTTTTACTTTAGGAATAATGTCTTTAACCATGATAGTCCAAGGCACGTTCCAAGTTGGGTTGAGAATAACTGAATCCAGTGCTACCGACATGATGGGCGTTTTTCTTGATGCTCTCCCTACCACAACTTTAGACTCAAACAAGGGTTGACCGTCATGCCAATACGTGACTTCGTATCCAGGCACGTTAACAAAGACAACATTATCCCTTTCTTTCGACCAAATTCTTGAACGCTCAGAATTCAACGCCAGCAGATGCAATCGCTCTTGAGGAGAAAAGTTGATCCATCGAATGGTATTCGGGCCGATAACGCCATCTTCTTTCAAACCATGAATACGCTGGAACTCTTTTATCGCAAGCTCTAATTGTTCGTCATATTCTTCAGTGACTAAATCCAAGTAAGAAACATCTACGCCTACGATCTCCATTCGCTCAATCAATAGGGGTCTGTTTTCTAATATATCGCCAACACGTGCTAGCCCAGTTTGTTGATAGGCAGGATATTGGTACTGAGAATGTTCCGATAGCGAAGAATAGGCGGAGTAGAAAGCATCATCTGTTTGTAATGGAGACCGGAGACTTGCCAAAAACTGACCAAGTTTGCCAACCGTAATC
This sequence comes from Vibrio sp. Y58_MX_L22, assembly GCF_024181865.1. NCBI lineage: Bacteria > Pseudomonadati > Pseudomonadota > Gammaproteobacteria > Vibrionales > Vibrionaceae > Vibrio > Vibrio sp. Y58_MX_L22. The sequence continues at coordinate 251,309 of NZ_JAMZAN010000004.1, read as the reverse complement.
TCATTACTCAGAACCGATAAAGTATCGATGCTAGGAGCGGGTAACGTAACATGGGCTTTGTCTGTAAATAGCCAATTAATCCCTTCTTCGGGGAGTTGCTCAAGATAACTAAGGTACATCAAGAGTGAATCTGTCATCACTAAATCGAAGTCGAGATTATCTCCCTGCCACCTTACTTGGTTTATCCGGTGAAGTTGATTTTCGAATTCATCGGTGACATCCGCAAGTGCAACCAGGTTTACTTGAAAAAGAAACTGCTCAATATCACTTTCATTTTCCCAGTTCAAACGGTAATTGGTGCTTTGATACAGTTGATCAATAACCTCTGGATAATGGATCATTTTTTCTACAGACAGCTTTTGTACCGCTCCCTCTTGCTCGACTTGCGCTGAAGCTTCGAGAGAAACGACGGTGGAAAAGCTGCAAAACGGCACCAGAAGTGCCGTCATGATTAAAACCCTAGCAAACACTGAAATGATCCTTGCGCTACTTGCCATAATAAAAAGTATGGCAAATATCTCACAGCTTGCAGGTTTAAAATTAAGAATCTGATGCCGAAAACGACAACAAAACTCTCTATAAGTAATTACTCAATGATCTTTCTAGATAATTCTCGACCAATGGTTGTCCCATTGCACTCCGCTTGCGAAGGTACTTTTTGACTCCTCTGGTCTTTGCTCTACCACTTTTCCCGCCCCAGAGCTGACTCGGAACTCATCGCCATAGACCACAACACCAGAGGCATCTGGTAACGCACTTAGCTCGACCAATTTGCCCGTAGATTTAGACCATATACCATAACAACTGCCCGGAGGCGAAGTGGCTAAGATCCATTCATCGGTTGCTGCAATACTCGCAACGTAGTGATTGAAACGCGCCCACTCTTCAGGCTCAGCTTGAAGATCTTGCATTTCACCACCACGCGTGTGCATGGCGATCAAAGCTGGATACTCGTCCGGCTCACCACGATATTGCTGACCACAAAGCACGGTTTCCGCACCATCATGGGCTAAGTGGCGAATACTCAACTTATGATCCGGTAAAGACACTTGATCCAGTAGCTCACCCTCCTGTGAAAGGTAACTCAGGCTGGGTTTCATGCTATCAAGATTGAGAGGTTCACGACCGTTAGTGTGTACGCCACCGACGCCAATCGCCAATACACCATCAGGCATCATGATCACTTCATGAGGACCAAGACCAAAACCCGTTAACTCATCGACCTTTTGATATTGCTTCTGTACATCATAAACACCAATGATCCCACGGCTTGTCCCCCTCTCACCTTCTGTGGCAAATAGTAATGTGCCGTCATGGGAGTAAACGCCATGCCCATAGAAATGGCGATTTGGTTTTGCCAGCTGCAGTTTGATCATCTGCTCTGAGCGATAATCAAACACCATGAAGAAAGTACCTGGCCGACGACCAAAAACTACGGCGTGGCCTTGTTGGTTTGTTGCCACACCGTGACCACGCTCAGGAATCGGCAATGAAGATAGCGGCATACCATGCTCATCCGCTACCACCGCTGCGAATTTGTCTCGACCAATGATAGAGCAGCCGATCAACGCAGGCTCACGTGAGCTTGTTGAAGCACAACCAAATGGCATCATAGGTGTAGCCGCCCCGAATAGAGCGGCTTTCAGCAAGATTCGGCGGGTTTGATCAGTCACCATCGGTTGCATTAAATCCTATAACCACGCCAAGCTCGATCGCGACTTCTTCGTGAATCAGGTACTTCAATTGTTCTAGCTTATTGTATTGAGCGAGCACCATGCGATAGCCTTCTTTTGTTTGTAGTGCAGCAAACAAGCTCTTATCTTCTGGCCAAGTTTCTAACGCCATTTCAAACTGATGAACAACACGGTCTGCGAGATCTGCATGGCCTTGCTCTCTTAATAACGCATCTAGACCATTTCCGTGAGCAAAGTACAACGCTTCCATCCCTTGTAGGTTGGCTTTTAGGTTTGAAAGCGAAGTTTCTGAACGCCATGACTCTGAAAAGTACGGGCGAGGCTTACCAATCTTCGCTAGCGGTCGGCTCAACTTCTTCATGCTGTATTCAAGCTGATTAGAGAGCAGTGAAATGTACTCAGATTCCCATTCCGTCATCTCCAGCGATTTCCAAGGGTTCTCTGCCCAAGAATCCGCAATGATCTGCGCTTTGTTATCGAGGTTTTCTGCAATCGAAACACCTGTCGCACAGGTATTGCTATTGCTAGATAAGGTCGACGCTTTATCGTAAAGCAGCCATTCCAATGCACCTAAACCTTGCACGGTGACACTTTGGGTGGAGATATCTTCTGCACTCCAAGCTTGATCAGATTTCGTCAGTACAGACATTTTACGACCAGTGGTGTTCTTTTTATCTGGCCAAAACTGAACATTCCAGCTTTGCTCCAACGCCGTAGCAGGGCCACGTTCTTGACCTTGTAATGCCATCCACGCAAGCATCGTTTGATGCCATTGCTGTTTTACTTGTGCATCATCTTTCGACTCTGATGCGCAGTAATCCGCGAAGCGCTGTTCAAGTTCTGTGGTTTGCGCTAAAAACGTCTGAGCTGATTGAAACTCAACCTCGTACACGCTTTGAGAAATATGACTTGTACTCTCAGGCTTGGCTGAGCTCGAACCGACGGTCGATTGGCAACCAACCAAACTTAACGTTGCGGCAATCGCACTCACTAACAGTGTTTTTTTCATGGTTGCTTCCTTATAGAGAGTTCAGAAACGCAATGAGAGCATCACGTTCTTTTTTGTTCAGAGCTAAAACATTTTGTTTCGCCGTTTCAGCTTCGCCGCCGTGCCACAACACTGCTTCCATCAGGTTACGAGCGCGACCATCATGTAAGAAGTAAGTATGTCCGTTTACTTCTTCGGTATAACCAATGCCCCATAGCGGTGCTGTTCGCCACTCGCGGCCGTTTGCTTGATATTCCGGACGGTTATCGGCTAAGCCTTCACCCATGTCATGCAAAAGCATGTCGGTGTATGGGTGGATAAGCTGCTCAGAAAGCGCTGGTAACTCTGGTCGTTTCGCCGTTTTAACACTGGTCTTGTGGCAGCTTTCACAGCCAGACGCAGCAAAGATTTGCTGACCAAGTTTCACGTTAGGGTCATTGACATTACGGCGAATAGGTACAGCTAAGTGCTGGCTGTAAAACTCTACGAAGTCGAGAATATTTTCACTCACTTCTGGTTTGCCGCCATTTGGCATGTCGTCACAAATGCTTTGTTTCGAGGTACAGTTTTCATTTGGGAATAAATGGCTCGTAAGACCCACATCACCATTAAATGCTGCTGCATTTTGCTGCATTAGCGTCGGTTGTCCTGCTTTCCAGCCAAAACGACCAATCGAGAAGTCGTCCTTCTCAATATCCCACACCTTATTGACTTTGCCTGAGATACCGTCTTTGTCGGCATCTTGTTCATCAGCCCAAGCAAGTAGCGTTTCGTCGGGAATACTCTCTAACAAACCAAGGCCGCTCATTGGCGGTGCCACGCGTGCTGAGAACTCGGTATCAGGGTGCATATCGCCGTAACCCAGATCGGTAATGTTCAAATGAGGTTTTCTTAGCGTCACCGTCGTACCGTCTTTAAATTTCACTGGGACATCGGTGTAAGTGATTTCGATTTTGCCTTCTGGCGTTTGATCTTGCAGGGCGAAATCTTGAAGCTGGCCACCATAAGTCGGCTCAGGTATGCCGCCATCTTTGATGTAAGCTTTCTTTTGTTCTGGCGTCATCGCAGGAATGCTTAAGCGCACTAACATAGACACGGCATGTAAATCATCTTTCTCTGGCGGATGACCACGACCGTCTTTGATGTGACAATTCTGACAACCATTGGTGTTAAAAAGCGGGCCTAAGCCATCACGAGCGTCTGTTGACGCTGGCGCTTGTACCCAAGGGTTGCGGAAAAAGCTGTTACCGACGCTAAAATCGAGGCGTTTGCTCATTGGCAAGTTAGCAGCAGGAAGAGAATAGGCATTCGCGCCGTCTTTTTTAACACTGGTTTTGCCACCAGACTTAACATCATAAGCCATGGCAGAAGAAGAAAGGATCGCGGCTAGCGCAGAAATTAGGTATGGCTTCATATCATTGCTCTACATAGACAACAAGGGTGATAACAACGAGCTCAAACGTCAAAAGGGCTCACAAAGAGCCCTTATTTATTATGGTTTTCTTATTAAAACTCGTGGTCAGCAGTATCAGGGCTTAGGCTGTCGATGCCGACAATGCTTGCCGCGCGCTCAATCGCACCGGTTTGTGCTACCAACGACATGATGGTGTCGTTTACTAGCGCGTTGCCTTGTGCGTTACCCGCTGCAATAAGTTGGTCAAAGTGCTGGTTGTTCTTCTCTGCAGAAGTCACTAGCTCACCAACTTGGCTACGTGTTGTATCAAACTGCTTTTGAATTTCGGTCGCGGCTTTCTTGTCTTTTTGAGCAACAAGGTCAGCGATACTTGGACCAGATAGCTCTTTGCCGTTTACACCTTTGTATGTACCTGTGTAAACGTTGTAGATGCCTTGCTCATTGTAGTAGTGAGAGTTGTGCGTGTTGTCTGAGAAACAATCGTGCTCGTCTTCAGTCGAGTTTGCCTCTAGTGCCACCTTCATGCGCTCACCCGCTAGCTCACCTAGAGAAAGAGAACCCATGCCGAATAGCATCTTACGTAGACCATTGTCTGCTGAGTCGTTCAGTAGCTCTTCACGGTAGTTACCTTTCACTTCAGCAGACCACTGCTTTTCCATCCACTCAAGGTCTTGAACCAGTAGATCAGCGGCTGCTTTTAGGTACTCTCCACGACGATCACAATGGCCATTCGTACACTCAGAACCCACAACGAAATCAGTGTAAGCGCGTTGACCTGCACCCGCGTTAGTACCGTTTAGGTCTTGACCCCAAAGTAAGAATTCAATCGCGTGGTAACCTGATGCAACGTTTGCCTCAGAACCACCTACTTCGTTTAGATCCGCTAGCAATTCTGGAGTGATTTTTGAAACGTCCAGTTTAGAAGCACCGATCTGTAGGCTAGTGTTCGCGATGATGTTGGCAGCAGCGCCCTCGTTACCCAATTCGTATTGGTAATCAGCCGCTACGTAGTCAATCAAACCTTCATCAAGTGGCCATGCGTTCAGCTGACCTTCCCAATCATCAACAATCGCGTTACCAAAACGGAAAACTTCAGACTGTTGGTAAGGAACGCGAGAATCTAGCCAAGCTTGTTTTACTTCTTCAAGCTTTTTCGCTGATGGTGATTTTAGGAATTCGTCGATTTTTACATCCAGCGCTTTCGCTGTTGTTACTGAATCAGCAAACACAGCATGGGCAACGTCCGCGTAATGTTCGACTACTTGTTGTTTAGTTACTGTGGCAGCAACGGTAGAACCACTGGCAATGAGGAGTGATGCAGCAATAGATTGGACTAAAACTTTTTTTGCATTCATCTGAAGCATCCTTGTTGAGCTTTTCAATTATCGTATTGGTAGTGCTAATTATTCTTATTTGCACTTTAGTCTCGAGATAATACAAATTTACAATTTATTTGCAACTCCAGATACAAAAAAACCTCATAAAAATGAGGTTTTTCACAGGCTTTATTGTCAGTTTTATCTTTAGGATTAAACCTTTAGGTCATGTTTTCCGTGAGAGACTTTTGCCTTCAGATAATTTTCGTTGCCATCTTTGATATGTGCAGAGGTATTGACAACCTCGCCAATTTCAATTCCGTACTCAGATAACTCACGAATTTTCTTAGGGTTGTTCGTCACGAGGCGGATCTTATTCACGCCTAAAGCTTCTAGCATTTGTGCTGCTTCTGTGAAATCACGCAGGTCATCATCAAAGCCCAAATGGTTGTTAGCTTCGTACGTGTTCATGCCCTGGCTTTGTAAGCGGTATGCATCGATCTTATTGTACAAACCAATACCACGACCTTCCTGACGGAGATACAAGATGATACCACCGGACTCGCCCATGCGATTGATCGTCTCTTCTAGTTGCTCACCACAGTCACAGCGTGAAGAGTGGAACACATCGCCTGTCAAACACTCAGAGTGCATACGAACTAAAGGCATGTCCTGAGTTTGGTCCGCTTGTTTAAAGATAATAGCAACATGCTCTTTGTCTGTCTTCAGACCATGGAAAGACAGAATTTCGGCATCAATGTTACTTTTTGCCCCGACTTTAAAATCTACTCTGGCACGTACTTCCGCCATATCTATACTCACTCGATTTATTGCTTGATGCGCTTGATGCGTTTTCGTTATTGCATTCATGGGATTTACTCGTTGCTCTTCAACTATGGGGACTGATACCGCATTTTGCAATATAGAGATCACAATTGAGGGCAGTTATCCACTCAAGACAGCAAAAGAGAAACACTCTCCAACTGAACAATTGTTATATTATAACAATTTAAAAAAACTACAATAAAAAACCCCAGACAAATTTTGTCTGGGGTTTCAAGAAGGTCGTTTGGTCTATCTTTTAATGGGTCTGACTGCGCTTCCAAACGGCGAGTTCAATCCAAACTGCTTCGAGTTCTTGGATTTCCTCGTCGGTCAACACGGCGAGCGTTGAAGTAACTTGAGGCAGGTTCGGTGATTGCAATGCACGAATCTGCGAATAAAAGTCTTTTTTAAGTTGTAATATAACTGAATCCACTGCGTGCACCTATTCGTTCTTTTATTACTTATCCAGCTCAAAATTTTTATTTTCTTTATACTGGAAACTTCATAAATTCGGAAAAATGATAACATTCTGCTTGTTAAGTGCACAATTTATTTTTAATAGTGGAATAACGGTCACATTAATTACGCTTCACCATTCGGATCGAATATAAGACAAAAAAGATCAAAAATAGCACAGGAAAGATCCACAACAGCGCCGTGGAATAATTTAATGGTGGTTGATACAGAACAATATTCCCATAACGAGCAACTAGATAGTCCTTTATTTCTTGATCTGAGCTGCCTTCATTGGCCATCGTATACACTTTCAACCTCAGGTCTTTAGCCGCTTGTGCATTAGACTCGACAAGGTTTTGGTTTTGACACTGCGGGCAGCGCAATGTCTTGGCTAACGAGGTTGCACGCTGTTGCACTTCAACAGAATGAAATTCAAACAGATCAACATTCTGTTCTATATCCGCACTTCTCGTGAAAGGAGAAAATAGTATAAATAGGATTAAAGTGAGGAGAAGATTATTAAATCGAAACATTCAAGTATCCTGAAAATATATCGTTCCATTTATCTGCCGTTAGCTCTCCACGATATTTGATCAATATACGACCATTTGGATCAATCAAGTAAGTTTCCGGCGTTCCGATAACACCTAGCTCCACAGCGAGCTTTCCATTAGGGTCACTAATTACTTCAATATATGGATTTCGTTTAGAGCTCAAATATTCACGAGCGGCTTGTTTTTGATCTCTATAATTCAGCCCAATAATAGGCACACCGAGTTCTGCTAACTGCAATAATTCTTCATGCTCTCGTTTGCATACTCCGCACCAAGATGCCCAAACATTCAATAATTTATATCCGTCGCTTTTGAACAACTGCTCAGAAACCATGTCATCAGAGATCAGAGAAGTAGAGCGAAAATTAGGTGTCTCTAAATTTCGTTGTGGGGACAATTCAACATGTGCTCGCTCAGACAAGGCCATCGCAGTTACTACAGTAAACACGGCAACAGCCAAAACGAGACCTGCGAGTTTAAGCGTATTTCTCGATCGCATTGATAGCCTCTCTCTTTTTCTTTAGGCCGGTTAACAGCGCACCAAACACAGCTAATAACCCACCAGACCATATCCACCAAATACCTGCTCGGTACTGAACTTTAATCGCATAAGCATGAGTGTCGACTTTGTCACCCAATGTCACGTAATAATCGCCATGCCATAGTGAACGAATCGCAGGCTCGGTCATATTCATCACTCGCACAGGGTAATGGCGCTTTTGCGGGTTGAAATTGAACATGCGGCCATCTTCCAAGTGCAAGGTGATCTGTCCTTGTTCAGCGGTGTAGTTTGGCCCCACCAGCCATTCGATACCATGATAATCGATAGTGATCCCCGCCCTTTGTTGAGAACTGCCGGGTTCGACACGTAAATTGTGTTCATATGAGTAGTGACTGTTGAATACAGCTCCACTCACCGCCAGCGCAAAACCGATATGTGCCATCACGATTGGCATGAGTTTGCGCTTATTGGAACAACGAAACAGCATAACGAGATGTGCCACAATCACCCAAGTAGCCAATATTATGGTTAGCAATACTTCGAAATGCAGTACGTTCACTGAGAACATAAACCCGCTCCCAGAGACTATAGATAACGCAATACTAATCGCGATATCAGTGCTTCCACTCGGAACTGCGCCTTTTGTCCATTTCAGCACTGGCATGAATGCTAAGGCAATCAGAGCCAGTATGCTTAATGGAAAGGTCAGACTATTAAAGTAAGGTGCGCCAACCGAAATGTTCCCTAAGCCGAGCAGTTGATAAACCATCGGATAAAAAGTGCCAAGAAAAACGATGGCAGTCGCAATAACCAGCAGCCCTTTGGCGATATAAGCAGTGTAAGCTCGGCTCGCTAGAGATTGAAGTTTGAAACGAGGGAGTTGTTCTCCTCGCAAAATCAGTACGCCAAAAGTGATAATGACAAGCAAGCTCAATACACCAATCAGCACCAAACCTTTAGTTGGGTCCACCGCAAAAGCGTGCACTGAAGTCAGCACGCCAGAGCGCACCACGAATGTCCCTAAAATGCTTAGGCTGAACGTAGCAAACGCCAGTGCATAGGTGCTCCAAATTGCGCCTCTGTTACGTGTTGCGACAACACCGCTGTGCAACAAAGCAGTACCAGTAAGCCAAGGGAGTAGAGAAGCGTTCTCCACAGGGTCCCAAAACCACCAGCCGCCCCACCCTAGCTCATTGTACGCCCACCATGATCCCACCAAGATACCCAACGTGAGCGTTCCCCATGCAAAAAACGCTGCGCTTCGAGCAACCACATACCAATCGCTCATCAGTTGTTTACCCAATAGCGCCGCTAATGCAAAAGCTAATATTGCTGCGTAACCGACATAACCGAGATAAAGCAATGGTGGATGAATGATAAGCCCAACATCTTGCAGCATTGGATTTAGATCTCGCCCTTCCGACGCCAATACTTGGGCATATTCGAACGGGTTAGAGGTCATTAACGTGAACCAAGCAAATGTTGCAATAAGAACGTTCATGATTCCTAAACAGTCACAAGTATATTGGGCGTTGAGCGGTGACTTAAATGCAATAAACGACGCCCATAAACTCAGGGTGACGACCCAAAACAACATGGAGCCTTGGTGCCCACCCCAAGCGGCAGCAATTTTGAACGCCACGGGAAGTTGACTGTTGGAATGCGTAACAACATATTCCAACGCGAAGTTGTCTTGCACGAAGCAGACGATCAGAAGCGCTAAACAAATGATGGAAGCTAAGCTAATGATGTGGGACATCGCGACTTGATGCGGCAATGTCGCCTTCTTACCCATAGCAAGACGTAGCCAATGCAGCAACGATGCACAAGTCGATGTTACAGCCACCAATATCAGTAAGAAGAACCCTAGCTCAGCTTCCATTTATCCCCCTTACACTACGGTCATTTGACCGGCATAGAGAATGAAAGTACGCAGCATAAGTACGCCAACCAAGCTCAACGTCGTGACCACAAAAACGTAACTGCCTTTGTGGCGCACTTCAGAAGGCGTCAACCAATTGAGAGTCAAAGGCGTTATCATGCCTATGAACACTACCCCAACCCAGAACCATTGAGCCCAGAATCCACTCGAAATAGCATTCCAAGCCGCGACTTCGTTCTGACCACCGCTGAAGATCAGTCCAGTAAAGAAGGTCACTAAGACAAACAGCTCAAACAATACTACTGGGCGTTCAAATCCGTGTACCCAAGACACACTTGGGCTGCTGGTCGACTCTTTAAACACCAAGATGCCGAACATCAAGCATGCTGCTGCACCCGAGGACAAACTAGAGAACAGGAACAAGATTGGCAGTACTGGATTGTTTAGCATTGGGTAAGTCTTCAACGCAGACAATAGAAAGCCAGTGTACGCTGCAAGTACGATGGCTAAGAAGCCCAAGAATAATTCAATTGCGTTGTTGGCTTTCCCCGCCTTAATCAAAATGCCATCGGCAAAATCCAGCAGTTTGCTTGGTAACTTCCCTTCACAGAAGCTGATGATTTGATGGCGGAAGATAACGCCAATCCAAACAAACAGCACTAGCATGTACACTTGGAACAAGATCACGCCCATCGACATCACAGACGTTGGGTTGTAGTAGATCATGATCTTCCAAAACTCTAAAGGCTTGGTTAAATGGAAAATCAAAATTACCAACCCAGCAATGATGCCAAATGGTGCGAGCCAAGCCATAGCTTTCATGATGCCGTTGTTTGCGGGATCACCTTCAATCACTTTGCGTTTTAAATAGATAGAAATCATCACCGCACCTGCTGACATCCCAGCAAGGAATAAGTAAATCGCGATGATCCAATCCCAGACTAACGAGTCAAAGTGGAATGCACTTTCGAAGCCGTTCATGATGACACCTCCCCTTTGCTATGCGGAATTTTGTACAGTTTAGGTTGCGTACCTAAATGCGATTTATCGCGATAGACAACATGGCTTTCGATAGCTTTGCTCACCTCGCTAGTTGGGTCATTCAAATCACCAAAGATGAGTGCTTTTGTTGGGCAAGATTCCACGCAAGCTGGCTGCTTACCTTGCGCTAGGTTGGTATCACGGCAGAAGTTACATTTATCCGCAGAGTGATCGACGGGATTAAAGAAGCGCACTTGGTAAGGGCAAGCAGCAAGGCAATAACCACATCCGACACATTTATCTTTGTGTACATCCACGATGCCGGTCGCTTCATCTTTGTATGCAGCGCCTGTTGGACAAACGTATACACATGGTGGGTTATCACAGTGCTGACAGGATTCGCGAGTAAACTGGTATTCCACATCTGGGAATTCGCCAATCGGTTCACTGCGATGAATTTTAAGTCGCGTTACGCCTTCAGGGACTTTATTTACTTCGCGACAAGCATCGGTACAAGCGGTACAGCCAATGCAGGCATTTTCATCATGAACCATACCCATGCGTTTCGCTTGTTCACGGTTGCTGGCATGAAGAGAGGAGCTAACAACGGAAGTGCCTGCAACGCCTGTAGTTAAAATCAACGCGCCGCTGCCGGCTAAAAAGTTTCTTCTCGAACATTTCATGCTATCTCTCCTCTTCTTTGGCAAGCTCAGGTTCGACGGCAAATTCAGAGTGACAATCCACACACTGCTTGATCAGTTGTTTTCTGTCGTACGACAACGCTTTGGTTTTCGCTGCGTGTACATCGTGACAATTTGAACAAGTGAGGTTTTTGGCGTGCACATCGTGCGTCCAGTGGCTTTCTCTTAGCTGTGTCGGTGCATGACAATCCACACATTGGCTGTTAGCTTTAAGAATCATGCTTGGATCAAGGAACACTTTGTCGTGTACCTCTTTCGATTGCGCGGCAGAAAACTTAATTACATCAGGCGCGCCTTCACGATGGTCGGGACCAATGTTGCTATGGCAATTGGTGCAATTAAGTTGCTTACCTTGACTCAATAACGCTTGCGAATCATGCGATAGGTTCAGAGTCTCTTTTGCATCCTTATGACATTGCAGACACTTGTAGTCTCGGTCACGGATCAACTCGACTTGATGACGCTCTGCTTGAGCACCTTCAATCGGCTCTGAAGAAGTCGCATGGGCGGCGATGGAGAAACCATAGATGGCAAAGATGAAGAGAAGTTTCAGCATTGTCTCTATGGTCAATTTTATATTGCCCATATTGTTCTTTCCTTAGCTCGATAATAATTGATAACTATTCTCAATTATTTATTTGAGCGACAATTAATTTCCTCTGAAGATATTTTTTAGATCTTCAAATGACATCAATTCTTATTTCGGAAAGCCACAACGCTAAACCTATATTTATAATACCTCTATTATTCATAAGGGGTAGAAACGCCTGCTCAAAAAGCGAACCAAATCACCCTATTTTTAAAAAGGTTAAAAACCCAAAGCATTGCAGAACAATGACTTAACAACTACCACTTTAGAGGTATATAAATTCAAGCATGACTGAGATCACTGGTGTAAATTGATCTAAAACAAGACAAGATTCACTCACTATTTCATCTATCCAATTAAGCAATATTATTAATCGTAGATCTCCAGTTCTTATTTGGAATAGCTTCTCACAACGCTGCTAATAAAAACGAATATGGAGATAACACCGTGAGCATAAAACACTGGATGAGCGCACCTATCGCGGTTGCGACCTTATTCGCCAGCCAATTATTTTTGGTCGGCGCTCCGTTGGCGGCAGAAGAAAAAGGCCTCATCGATCCTCGAAATGACGCCTTTGAACAGAACCATCCCGACCAATACCACTCTTGGAAAGCAACATCCGAAAGTGAGCACATTGAAGATGCTCTAAGTGAAGACCCAAACATGGTGATCTTATGGGCTGGCTACGGCTTCGCAAAAGACTACAACAAAGCGCGCGGTCACTTTTACGCACTTGATGATGTTCGTCAAACCTTACGTACCGGCGCACCAACCGACGAGAAGTCCGGGCCTATGCCAATGGCCTGTTGGAGCTGTAAAAGCCCTGACGTTGCTCGCGTGATTGATGAACGTGGTGAAGACGGTTATTTCGAAGGTAAATGGGCACGCTTAGGCTCAGAAATCGTCAACCCTATCGGTTGTTCCGATTGCCACAACACAGGCTCTGAAGCCTTCAAGAAAGGCGAACCTGCGCTAGCACTGACTCGCCCATACGTCGAGCGTGCTTTTGATACTATTGGTAAAAACTTTGATGAACAGTCTCGCCTAGATAAGCAAGCATCGGTCTGCGCTCAATGTCACGTTGAATACTACTTCACCGGCCCAACTAAAGCGGTTAAATTCCCATGGGATATGGGCACCACCGTTAATGACATGGAGAAATACTACGACGCGTTGAATTTCAAAGATTGGACGCATGCCGTATCTAAAGCGCCGATGCTAAAAGCACAACACCCGGGTTTCGAAACTTGGAGAGCGGGTATTCATGGTAAAAACAAAGTGGTGTGTGTGGACTGCCACATGCCTAAAGTGACCAAAGAAGACGGTACGGTGTACACAGACCACAAAGTGGGTAACCCATTTGATCGTTTTGAAGACACCTGTGCGCAATGCCATACCCAAACTAAAGAGCAGCTACAAGGCATCGTCTCGACTCGCAAAGCGCAAGTACTGAACATGAAGCTAACCGCCGAGAAGCAAATCGTAGCGGCACACTTTGAAGCAGGCGCAGCGTGGAAAGCAGGTGCAACAGAAGCAGAGATGGAACCTATCCTACAAGATATTCGCCATGCACAATGGCGTTGGGACTACGCGATTGCTTCTCACGGTGTCCACATGCATGCTCCTGAGATAGCACTTGAAGTACTAGGTACTGCAGTTGATCGCGCTGCTGACGCCCGTACCAAATTGGTTCGTTTACTGGCAACCAAAGGCATTACTGACCCTGTTCAAATTCCAGATATCTCGACCAAAGCGAAAGCACAACAAGCACTGGGCATGGATATGGAAAAGATGAACGCAGACAAGGAACACTTCCTAGAAACAGTAGCGCCAGACTGGGATAAAGCAGCGGCTGAACGCGAAGCCACGTATTAGTCTAACTGGCAACGGTTAATTTATAGATACAACAAGGGGCGCACTGAACGCCCCTTTTTTTTGTTTATTTGTTTCTTTGTTATCTTTATTTCTTCATCCCCGATTCTATCGAGAGACAAAATCGAATGTACTAGCGACGAGGAAGTCTAGGTCTAGGTTGAATATTTGGACGTGCTTTAGGTATCTGCACATTTGGGCGAGCAACTGGACGCTGGATCTTCGTTTCCGGTAATGCTTTTCTTTGTTGAACCTTTTCTTTTACCGCTTTGTCTTGTAAAGTCGCTGGCTCAATACGTTCCGGACGATTCTCCCATTTGGTTTTAATCTCTTGCTTTTGCTCGTCAGGCAATGATTGCCAATGATCGTCGAGTTGGCGTTTCATGTTATCGATATTGGCGGACATATCATCGTCTTTCCAATCTTCGACTTTGTCTTTGATGGATTGCTGTTGGTCTTCATCTAAACCATTCCACCACTCTTCCAGTTTCTCTTTGTATTCATCGTCGTTATCGCAACAGCCCGGATAGTAATAAATCCAGTAGTCGTCATGATCGTACCACCACGGGTCGTAGTAACCCGATGAATAATAAACCGTAGAGGAAGAGCCAGAATGATCGGAAGAGCTACAACCCGCCAGCACAGAGCCGCACAGCAAAACCAATATGCTTAGTGCTTTATTTTTCATTCGTTGCCCACCTTTCCCTCTATTGCTTGTTAAATTGTACGCTTACAATAGCTCTTTTGCTTTGTTGATAGAGTTAATGATTTGCACCCTATCTAAATTTGGATCATTAGAATCTAATAATAGTACCCAGGCATCAATCGCTTCCTGAAAGCGGAATGACAGAAAATGATCATTTGCGATCAAAGACAAAGCGGCTTCATTGTGCGGCTCTATCTGCAAAGCTTGCTCCAAAAGCAAGCTAACTTCTTGCGTCATTGATTGCTGGTGAATGTAGTACAAGGTCGTCGCTTTTGCGGCAAGTTGCGTGGCACTGACTGGCTCAGTCAGCTGGATCGCGTAATCAAAACAAATCAGCGCGCCATCAAATTCCCCCTCTAGCAGGTAGCCCTGCCCGAGTTGGAACCACAATTCAGCGTTGTTCGGATCTTCACGCAACTGGTCTTGGATCTCTTTCATGATGTCACGAGCAGTCATCATTCGTGACATTTCCGCTTGTATTGGTTTAGGCGGTGTTTGATGCAGCAATAAGAAACTGGCACTCGTCACGACAAGTACTAACAGGCAAAAGCCAAACCATTGAGCAGGTTTAACTTTTGATGCACTCAATGATAAGAGTACGATAAACAACCCCATCAGAGTGATGGCAGCGAAAAACCAAACAGACATAACACGTCCTGTAAACAAAGATAACGTCAGTGTACGCATTTCTTACTTTAAATGCGTTGATACAGATACAAAAAAGCCGAGCAACTAAGGCTCGGCTTTTCATATCAGGATAACGATGTAAGATTACTCTTCGTTACCTTCCTCTGCATCATCAGCAGCTGGAGCTTCTGAAGCGTCTTGCTGCGTATTTTCGTCTGTTGACTCTAACGCTTCTGCATCTTCATCAGTAGGCAGCTCTTCATCATCAACTTCTTCAATACGTTGCAAACCAACAACTGATTCATCTTCCGCAGTACGGATAAGCGTTACACCTTGTGTGTTACGACCAACCTGGCTAACTTCACCCACACGAGTACGTACTAACGTGCCAGCGTCGGTGATCATCATCATTTCATCACCTTCAACAACCTGGATAGCACCAACTACCGGGCCATTTCGCTCAGAAACTTTGATAGAAACTACACCTTGAGTGCCACGACCTTTTGTCGGGTACTCGCTAAGTGCTGTACGTTTACCATAACCGTTTTCTGTAACCGTTAGGATGTCGCCTTCGTGCGAAGGAACAATAAGTGATACAACTTGGTCATTTTCAGCCAGTTTCATACCACGAACACCAGAGGCGGTACGACCCATAGGACGAACACCTTTAAACTTGATCTCTGGCTGACCATTCTCATCAAGAACTGGTTTACCATTTTCATCAAGTACTGGAATCTCTTCTGCTTCTTTAAAGCGAACCACTTTACCCGCTTTAGAGAACAGCATGATTTCGTTTTCGCCGTTAGTGATATCCACACCGATTAACGAATCGTCTTCACGTAGGTTCACAGCGATTAGGCCGTTTGAACGTACGTTTGCAAACTGGTTCAACGGCGTTTTCTTAACCGTACCGTCACCTGTTGCCATGAAGAT
Organism: Vibrio sp. Y58_MX_L22; assembly: GCF_024181865.1. Classification (NCBI taxonomy): domain Bacteria; kingdom Pseudomonadati; phylum Pseudomonadota; class Gammaproteobacteria; order Vibrionales; family Vibrionaceae; genus Vibrio; species Vibrio sp. Y58_MX_L22. The sequence goes on along the minus strand of NZ_JAMZAN010000004.1, from coordinate 235,269 downwards.
GAATTTGTCTTCAGAGAATTCATCTACACGTAGAATCGCGGTAATGCGCTCACCTTCTTCGAGCGGAAGGATGTTCACAATTGGCTTACCACGCGCAGTACGGCTCGCTAGAGGCAATTGGTAAACTTTCAGGCGGTATGTCTTACCACGAGTAGAGAAACACAAGATGTTATCGTGGGTATTCGCCACTAGAAGACGCTCGATATGGTCTTCATCTTTCATCTTAGTCGCACTCTTACCTTTACCACCACGGCGCTGTGACTCGTAGTCGCTCAGTACTTGGTACTTAACGTAACCACCGTGAGATAGAGTAACTACAACGTCTTCACGTGCGATCAGCTCTTCCATGTCAATATCATGGCTCGCAGCTGTGATTTCTGTACGACGAGCGTCACCAAAGCCGTCACGAACCGCTTCAAGTTCCTCACGGATAACTTCCATCAAACGCTCAGTGCTCGCAAGGATATGCATGAGTTCAGCGATTTCTTCTAGAAGTGTTTTGTATTCGCCTAGAATCTTCTCGTGTTCTAAACCTGTTAGTTTATGTAAACGTAGATCTAGGATAGCTTGTGCTTGTTGCTCAGTCAGGAAGTACTGACCATCACGAATACCGTATTCAGGCTCTAGCCATTCAGGGCGCGCAGCATCTGTACCAGCACGCTCTAGCATTGCTGAAACGTTGCCTAAATCCCAACCACGAGCGATAAGACCCGCTTTTGCTTCAGCCGGTGTAGGTGCCTTACGGATAAGCTCAATGATTTCATCAATGTTAGCAAGCGCTAGAGCTAAACCTTCAAGGATATGAGCACGTTCACGCGCTTTACGCAGTTCGAAGATAGTGCGACGTGTCACAACTTCACGACGGTGATCAACGAAGCACTTCAACATATCTTTTAGGTTGAATAGCTGTGGCTGGCCATTGTTTAGGGCCACCATGTTGATACCGAAAGTGGTTTGCAGCTGAGTCTGAGCGTAAAGGTTGTTTAGAACTACTTCGCCCACAGCATCGCGCTTACACTCAATAACAATGCGCATACCGTCTTTATCTGACTCGTCGCGCAGTGCACTGATGCCTTCTACTTTCTTATCTTTAACTAGCTCAGCGATCTTTTCGATCAAGCGAGCTTTGTTCACCTGGTAAGGAATTTCAGTGACGATAATGGTCTCTTTACCATTCTTCTCCACTTCGATGTCCGCTTTCGAACGCATGTAGATTTTGCCACGACCTGTTTTGTACGCGTCTACAATGCCTTTACGACCGCTGATAAGCGCCGCCGTTGGGAAATCAGGACCAGGAATGTAATCCATTAGTTCATCAATAGTGATTTCTTCATTATTGATGTATGCAAGACAGCCATCAATCACTTCGCCAAGGTTATGAGGCGGGATGTTGGTTGCCATACCTACTGCGATACCAGAAGCACCGTTAACCAATAGGTTTGGAATTTTAGTTGGAAGAACCGCTGGGATCTGCTCAGTACCGTCGTAGTTTGGTACGTAGTCTACGGTTTCTTTGTCTAGGTCAGCCAATAGTTCATGGGCAATTTTTGCCATTCGAACTTCGGTGTAACGCATTGCCGCAGCAGAGTCGCCATCGATCGAGCCAAAGTTACCTTGACCATCGACCAGCATGTAACGAAGCGAGAACGGCTGAGCCATACGTACGATTGTGTCGTACACAGCACTATCACCATGTGGGTGATATTTACCGATTACGTCGCCGACAACACGGGCTGATTTTTTATATGGTTTGTTCCAATCGTTGCCTAGTACGTTCATCGCGAATAAAACGCGGCGGTGTACTGGTTTTAGGCCATCACGCACATCTGGAAGAGCACGACCCACGATGACTGACATCGCATAGTCTAGGTATGAACCTCTAAGCTCATCTTCAATGTTTACGGGCGTGATCTCTTTAGCTAAATCGCTCATAGAGCCATTATCCCTCTATTATCTGATCGTAATTACGATACGTGTAAGGTGCAAAAATATAACACACAATTCATCACTTCGGCATCACTTTCCCTCTCCTTTTATCAGGTTGTGAGCTTGGTTATGAATCAAATGTCGAGAATTTGCACACTCATCCCATATCTTTCTGATTAGTGGTTATATTTCGGTCAATATTGAGCAAAATCGGACCCTTTACGCGGAAAAGCGAGGTAAATTCCTTTAACCACACAACGCGAAAATGCAGGTTTTAGAGTTATTGTCACTGGCATCAGTTCAAGGATGAACCAAAAACAATAGCTAGCGCTTTCAAAAATACAGGAACTTGTCGCTATTGCCGCGCCAATGAACTCTGTCATTGTCCCTTAACTAAGCACATCGAGGTTGTTTGGGTGTAAAACGTTGGAGTATACTGGCGCCCTCTAAAGGACTCAGATTGAATGCAATAAAACCAATTATGACTAAAGCACAAAACGTCGACCCAAGTGAAATTAAGAAATTCGAGGACATGGCTTCTCGATGGTGGGATTTAGAAGGCGAGTTTAAGCCGCTTCATCAAATTAACCCACTTCGTTTGAACTATGTACTTGAAAAAGCAAATGGCTTGTTTGGCAAGCGCGCACTTGATGTCGGCTGTGGTGGTGGCATTCTTGCTGAAAGCATGGCAAAAGAAGGCGCAATTGTGACTGGACTTGATATGGGTAAAGAACCATTAGAAGTCGCGCGACTACATGCATTAGAAACAGGTACTCAACTGACCTACATTCAGAGCACAATAGAAGACCACGCTATAGAAAACGCAGGAACTTACGATGTCGTGACTTGTATGGAGATGCTTGAACACGTTCCAGATCCTCTCTCCGTTATCCGCTCTTGTGCTGCGCTAGTCAAACCCGGTGGTCACGTGTTTTTCTCAACTTTGAACCGAAACATTAAGTCGTACTTATTTGCTATTGTCGGTGCTGAGAAGCTTCTTAAGATTGTTCCTGAAGGCACTCATGAGCACGATAAGTTTATCAAGCCAGCCGAAATGATGAAGATGATAGACCAAACTGACCTGACGGAAATGGGCATTACTGGGCTTCATTACAACCCTCTAAATGACAGCTACAAACTCGGTCGTAATGTAGATGTAAACTACATCGTTCATACTAAAAAATACTGAACGCTATTAAGTTAAAAAATGAGTTTTGTGATTGACATTTTTTAAAGAAAATGAATCGGAAGCGGTAGCACAAAGTTGCCGCTTTTTTTGTCTTTTTATGGCTAAAATTCGTGCTCTAGATTCCATTTTGACCAAGCCATTTTTCGTAGATAAAAACGGCCAAAGATCAAGGAAAATATTTTTGCATGCGGTTATTTCTAAACCGATCTCGAAACCGTACTTTTAACCATTCAAGTCTGCCCTTTTCTCATCGGTTAGTGTTCACTTACTGATTTTTTTCATTTTGTCAGTTATCCACAAGTCATCCCCGAACTGTACCTTGATAAATCAGTGTAATAGCACTATCTTGTAACCCGCAAACAAATGAACCCCTATATGTTGTGTTTAAGCGACAATATATAGATAGACTTTGATCACAAAGCCGCCGCAAGCTTTACTCATATTGCACATAAACAAACAAAAATACGGCTTTTATCAGTTTTCTTAGGGAAATAAAGCAGAATGAACCAACAACTTACCGTCACCAAGCGTGATGGCCGTAAAGAAAGTATCGATCTGGATAAAATCCACCGCGTTATCACTTGGGCTGCAGAAGGTCTAGATAATGTTTCGGTTTCTCAAGTAGAACTTCGCGCTCACATCCAGTTTTACGACGGCATCACAACGACAGATATTCACGAGACAATCATCAAGTCTGCGGCAGACCTGATCTCTGAAGAGACTCCGGATTACCAATACCTAGCTGCTCGCCTAGCGGTATTCCATCTGCGTAAAAAAGCGTATGGCCAATACGAGCCACCAACGCTTTATGATCACGTGTCTCGCCTCGTCGATATGGGTAAGTACGATCAACATATTCTAGAAGACTACACAAAAGCAGAACTCGACGAACTTGATGCGTACCTCGACCATAAACGCGACCTAAACTTCTCATACGCGGCAGTTAAGCAGCTAGAGGGTAAGTACTTCGTACAGAACCGTGTTACGGGCCAAATTTACGAAAGTGCTCAGTTCTTATACATCCTTGTAGCAGCGTGCTTATTTGCGAAATATCCAAAAGCGACACGTCTTGATTACATCAAACGTTTCTACGATGCGACATCGACATTTAAGATTTCTCTACCTACGCCAATTATGTCTGGCGTGCGTACCCCTACTCGCCAGTTCAGCTCATGTGTTCTGATCGAGTGTGGAGACAGTCTTGATTCTATTAACGCAACAGCAAGCTCAATTGTTCGTTATGTATCTCAGCGCGCTGGTATTGGTATCAACGCAGGTCGTATCCGTGCATTAGGCTCAGAGATTCGCGGTGGTGAAGCATTCCACACTGGTTGTATTCCGTTCTACAAGTACTTCCAAACAGCAGTAAAATGTTGTTCACAAGGTGGTGTACGTGGTGGCGCAGCTACTGTGTTCTACCCAATGTGGCACGGTGAAGCACGCTCACTAATGGTACTTAAGAACAACCGTGGTGTTGAAGAAAACCGTGTTCGTCACATGGACTACGGTGTTCAGTTAAACAAACTGATGTACCAACGTTTAGTTGAAGGCGGCAATATTACGCTATTCTCACCATCTGATGTACCTGGTCTGTACGACGCATTCTTCGAAAACCAAGAAGAGTTTGAGCGTCTATACGTGAAGTACGAGAACGATCCTTCAATCAAGAAAGAAACGGTTAAAGCGATTGAAATGTTCACTCTGCTAATGCAAGAGCGTGCATCAACGGGTCGTATCTACATCCAGAACGTGGACCACTGTAATACTCACAGCCCATTTGATTCTGAAGTCGCTCCAGTTCGTCAGTCGAACCTATGTTTAGAAATCGCACTGCCAACGAAACCATTAACTAACGTTGAAGATGACTCAGGCGAGATCGCACTGTGTACGCTTTCTGCATTCAACTTAGGTGCTATCAAGTCTCTAGATGATTTCGAAGAGCTATCCGATCTTGTTGTTCGTGCGTTAGATGCACTGCTTGATTACCAAGATTACCCTCTACCAGCGGCATACAAATCGACTATGAACCGTCGTACGCTAGGTGTTGGTGTGATTAACTTTGCTTACTACTTAGCGAAGAATGGCGTGAAATACTCTGACGGTAGCGCGAACGGCCTAACTCACCGTACGTTCGAAGCAATGCAGTACTACCTATTGAAAGCATCTGTAGCACTGGCGAAAGAACAAGGTAAGTGTCCTTCATTCGACGAGACGAACTACGCGAAAGGCTTACTGCCGATTGATACGTATAAGAAAGATATCGACCTAATTTGTGACGAAGCGCTGCACTACGACTGGGACAGCCTACGTAAAGAAATTATGGAGCACGGCCTACGTAACTCAACACTGACTGCGCTAATGCCTTCTGAGACTTCTTCTCAGATTTCAAACGCAACTAACGGTATTGAGCCACCACGTGGTTACGTTTCAGTAAAAGCTTCGAAAGACGGTATCCTGAAGCAAGTTGTACCAGAGTTCACAGAACTTAAAGACAGCTATGAACTGCTTTGGAATATCGGTTCGAACGACGGTTATCTACACCTTGTGGGTATTATGCAGAAGTTTGTTGACCAAGCTATCTCTGCTAATACTAACTACGACCCGTCACGTTACGAGACTGGCAAGGTTCCAATGAAGAAACTACTTCAAGACCTGCTAACAGCGTATAAGTTTGGTGTGAAAACGCTTTACTACCACAACACTCGTGATGGCGCGAAAGATGAACAGAAAGACGCTGTTCAACCACAAGATGACGATTGTGCTGGCGGCGGTTGTAAGATTTAATCTTCCCGTACCTAGCGAACCCGTAAAGACAGACTATCGATAACCTCCCCCTTACGGGGAGGTTTAAAAGGAATTGAGGCATTATGGCTTACAGTACTTTTAACCAAAAAAAGAATGACCAATTGAAGGAACCAATGTTCCTAGGTCAATCAGTAAACGTTGCACGTTACGACCAACAAAAGTTTGAGATTTTCGAAAAACTTATCGAGAAACAACTTTCTTTCTTCTGGCGTCCAGAAGAAGTAGACGTATCTAGCGACCGTATCGATTACAACAAACTGCCAGATCACGAGAAGCACATCTTCATCTCTAACTTGAAGTACCAAACGCTTCTTGACTCTATCCAAGGCCGCAGCCCTAACGTGGCACTGCTGCCGCTTGTGTCTCTGCCAGAACTAGAGACTTGGATTGAGACTTGGTCTTTCTCTGAAACGATTCACTCTCGTTCTTACACACACATTATTCGTAACATCGTGAACGACCCTGCTGTAGTGTTTGATGATATCGTTGAGAACGAGCACATTCTGAAGCGTGCAAAAGACATCGCGCACTACTACGACGATTTGATTCAAGCGACGAATGATTACCATCGCTACGGTGAAGGTGAGCATGTCCTTAACGGTGAAACGGTTAAGGTTAGTCTGTACGATCTTAAGAAGAAGCTGTACATCTGTCTGATGTCTGTTAACGCATTAGAAGCTATTCGTTTTTACGTCAGTTTCGCATGTTCTTTCGCTTTCGCAGAACGCGAACTAATGGAAGGTAACGCGAAAATCATCAAGCTGATCGCTCGTGACGAAGCACTTCACTTAAACGGCACGCAGCACATGATCAACCTGCTACGTAACGGTCAAGATGACTTCACTTTCATGCAAATCGCAGAAGAGGCAAAACAGGACTGTTTTGACCTATTCAAAGAAGCGGCTGAGCAAGAAAAAGAGTGGGCAGAGTATCTATTCAAAGATGGCTCTATGATCGGTCTAAACAAAGACATCCTAAGCCAATACGTTGAATACATCACAAATATTCGTATGCAAGCGGTAGGTCTACCAGCAGCGTATCCAGAAGCAACAACCAACCCAATTCCATGGATTAACGCTTGGTTGTCTTCAGATAACGTTCAAGTTGCGCCTCAAGAAGCAGAAATCTCTTCTTACCTTGTGGGTCAAATTGACAATGAAGTTCGCGCAGATGACTTCGAAGGATTCGAGCTGTAATGGCAACACTCAAAATCAACAAACTGATCAGCATTGAATCCAACCCTTCCAATACGATTTTGGAAACAATGGAGCAAGCTGGCCTATTACCAGAATACAACTGCCGTGATGGGCACTGCGGCGCCTGTCGCTGCAAATTGGAGTCTGGTGAAGTGGAGTATGTTGGTTTTGCCATGGCTTACACACAAAGTGATGAAATATTACCTTGTATCTGTAAAGCAAAATCAGATTTGTCACTTAGCGGCGTTAACTACGCGATGAAAGAAAAGCAGCGCGCATAACGTTGACTCGACGGTATAAAATGCAAAAGCCAAGGCAATCACCTTGGCTTTTTTGTCTCTGTGTTTTGTCTCTCAGACTACTGTATAGAGCTTTGGTTATAAAGCACTGCTCGGGAGGTGCATCTCTTTAACTTTCTCTAAAAATGCATAATGCGCAAACATCGGTTTACGTTCTAGGTAGCGACGCAACAAGTCTAGTGCTGCCGTGCTGATCACTTTAACTTGATCACTGCGCTGATACTTTTTCGAGAGTTTATATAACGCTCCCCACTCGCCTGACGGTGTCGATAAAGCGACGGAAAAAACACCCTCTTCAATATGGCCAGTAACGAGTGATAAATCCGTCCCACACTTCTCTCGCGTAGCACCAGCCAGAGCAAACGTTTCTGCTAATGGATCTCCGCTGTTGGCCATCGCTTGAGTCAGGCTCGGTAGTATCCAACCATGCCCTAGTTGCTTTTCAGCGTTTTCATCACCGTTTAGCCAGTACGTTAAGTATCCTCCGCTACTTTTTTCGGAGGTCGACACTGTTAGTCCTTTATCGACCAACAACTGGCCGACATTTTCAACCATAGGTAAGTCAATACTAACGGTATTACTCTCAAGGTGTTTATTAATTATCTGTACGAGTTTCAAACGCTGTTCAAGCTGATCTGAAGGACCAAAAAGTTTCACTTCAATAAAAGGCAAGTAAGAGCGATACCCTAGCTCATAGCCTTGAGGAAGTTTTAGCTGATCTAGCTTATCTGAAATACCGGATTCAGACAGACCAAACGTGTAGATTCGGCTACAACATGAACCTTGCACATCGGGAAACACTCTTCTCAGATCGGGAAGAATTTGCGTCTCTGCCATGAGCTTAAATTCACTTGGTACACCCGGTGTGAAATAAAAAATGGCATCATTAATCAGCATTTTGAAACCGCAAGCAGTGCCTATCGGGTTGTCCAATATCTCTGCCGTTTCTGGCAGCATTGCTTGCTTTAAATTACTGTCCGGCATAGGGATGCCACGTCGAGCATACAAACTTTCTAGATGCTGCAACCACTCTTTGAATAGCACCAGTTTACAATCGGCGGCTCTCGCGGCGGCGGCGGCACTCATGTCATCCGTTGTAGGGCCTAAACCACCATTAACAATAACCACATCGTTGTTAAAGCTGAGCATTAAAAACTCTTCAACCAAACTCGATAGGCTATCGCCAACCGTTGAGCGCTTTGTTAAGCCAAATCCATGTTGATAAAACAGGCTAGACAACCATGCCGCATTAGTATCAACAATATCACCGTGGAGGACTTCCTCACCAGTACTAAGCATTGCTATTTTCACAACTGACTCCTGAACGTAAGCACAATCCTATTTTCGTTATAGCGCTTATTTTTCTTTTTATTTGGACAAATCTCGCCGAGGTTTGTTGGGACTAAATAAGGGTCAAGTGTTTAAATGATTGATGTTTTGAGGGATAATTACGAGCCCGAACATACACCATTAACTCGGAGACCTTTGTGTCAAAATCATCCATGTTCAAGACGACTCTAACAGGCCTTTGCTTGGCTTCGTCAGCGCTTGCGCACGCAAGTCACTATGACCTAAGCCGTCATACAGAGTTTTCTTACACACCTGATTGTTTGTCAGGTTACTGCGAAACGACGACTCTGTACACCTTCGAGGCTCAAAATCGCGGTGTTATGTATGAACAGAATAATGATGATTCGCTAAACCTTGACGCAGGGCTTCAGCCTAAACATCTCATCATCCCTCAAGATAAAGACTGGGATTATCTGATGGGTCAAACCTACACCATTCTAGGTCTCAGTATCGCGACCGTAGGCATGATGACTTTTCTTCCAGAAAGTATCACCAAATGGGACGAAGAAGACCGGGACATGAGTAAGTTGGGGCAAAAGTGGAAAGATAATGTCTCTGACGGCCCCGTTTGGGATCGCGATGAACATGTCCTCAACTACATCATGCACCCATATTTTGGCGGCGTTTACTACACGGCAGCACGTCACGCTGGCTATAATGAATTTCAGTCGTTTTTGTACTCCGCAACTATGTCGACGTTCTTTTGGGAGTATGGCGTAGAGGCGTTCGCAGAAGTACCATCTTGGCAGGATATTTTTATCACACCGTTCTTTGGTGCTGTTGTTGGTGAAATGATGTTAACGGCTGAGCAAGACATTATTGCCAACGGTGGCGAAGTTATGGGCTCTGAAACCGCAGGTGATGTTTCGCTCTTCTTCTTAAACCCTGTTGGACATATTCATTATTGGGTAACTGATGCATGGGGCGGTAGTGCAGAACTACAATTCAATTCATCACCTTGGTTTGGAAACCAAGATGTTGCAAAATTCGCCATGGACGCAGGCGCAAACTACGACAGTCAATTTTATGGTGTCGAGTTAAAAGTAACCTTCTAATCCTAAGTTGATACTCGGTAAAAAGCAGCCTTACGATGGCTGCTTTTTTGTGCTCTGAACATTGTTTTAATTATTTCCATCACGAATTAGTGTTAAAAATTGACTTTCATCAAACATTACCCGCCCTTAGCACCTACACTAAATAAAAGGATTTATTCCAATAACTTAAGTAGCACGTTTATTCGTACTGCGTCCAAACCTTGATTCCAGGAGGGGACATTATGAACACCGTATTTATTGTTAATTTTGTCGGACAAGCGTCACCCGCCACGATTAAAGAGCTCGCTGCAATCACACACGAAAACGGCGGGAAATGGCTGATCAGCAAAGTAAACTTTATCGAAGACCAAGTTGCAGGTGTCATCAAAGTAGAGCTTCCAAGAGAAAATGCCGACATCGTTAAACAGGCGTTCTCTTCTTGTCAGACTCTTGTTGTTAGGTTCGTCGACTCTGAGCCTCATTCATATCGTGAAGACACTATCTTCCAACTTCGTTTAGATGCCAACGATAGAGCGGGTATTGTGAATGAAATTACTCACGTTCTCGATAATCAAGGTATCTCAATTTTAGATATGGATTGTCAGCGTGTATTCATTGCTGGAGGCGGAGGGGTAAGCTCTAGCTTATTCAGCGCTAAAATGGCGATAAAACTGCCTAGCGAGCTAGAAATTGAAGACATAGCCAATGAGTTAGAATCTCTGAGTGAAGACACTCGTGTGATTGTGGAGAGTTAATCACGTACTGTTATCGTTTCCCCAATAAAAAGAGCAGCGATTAAGCTGCTCTTTTGGTGCTTATGGCGCGATACGTCTTATTTCACTGACCACTGAGATAGTGAACGTTTGAAATCAGAGTAGTCAAATTCATTCAGTTTTTGAATGTCACCATTCGAGCGTTCACAGTAGACCGACGGCATACGTAGACCGTTAAACCAGTTCAATTTCACCATGGTGTAACCCGCACTATCAAGAATATGCAGACGTTGTCCAATTTCTAGCGGCTGTTCAAAGTTCGCCACGCAGAACTGGTCACCCGCAAGGCATGAACACGAGCCGATCACATACTCATGTTCACCATTTTCAGACGCTTCTAGAATCGATGCAGGCTCGTCGTAAATCAACGTATCAAGACGGTGTGCTTCTGTTGCTGAATCCACAATCGCGGTTTTCTTTACGTTCTCAACGATATCAACCACAGTGACCACTAGGTCAGTCGTCTTGGTAATGATCGCTTCGCCCGGTTCTAGGTACATTTGCACGCCGTGTTTTTCAGCAAACGCTTTCAGCGCTAGGCCAAGCTTTTCGATGTCATAACCCGGCCATGTGAAGAATACCCCGCCGCCCATGCTAACCCAGTCCAGCTTATCTAGGTACTCGCCAAACTGATCTGAAATAGCATCGAGTAAGCCGATAAACGCATCCACGTCTTTGTTCTCACAGTTCATGTGGAACATTACGCCATCAATACCATCAAAAATTTCCGGTTTGATGTGATCAGCCTGAACCCCAAGACGAGAGAATTGACGCGCTGGGTTTGCTAAGTCTTGCCCTGCATAGCTCACACCTGGGTTTAGGCGCAAGCCAATCGATGCTTTACCTTCGACAATATGACGATAAGCCGCTAGCTGTGACTGAGAGTTAAAGATCATCTTGTCACAGATGTCCGCCACATCGCGAACGTCATCTTCGCTGTAACCCACACTGTATGCGTGTGTCTCACCACCGAACGTTTCGTAGCCAAGCTTCACTTCAAACGGGCCAGAACTTGTTGTTCCGTCTAGGTAAGGCTTGATGATGTCGAATACACCCCATGTTGAGAAGCACTTCAGTGCTAATACAAGCTTCACACCAGAGATGTCTTTTAGCTGTTTTGCTTTCTCTAGATTCTCAATCAGCTTGTCTTCATTGATCATGAAGTATGGCGTTTTTAGTTCGTTTTGTTGCATTTTGATACCTTACGTCCCTTCGCCTTAGCAAAGACACTATAAAATCGAACAAAGCCGACGCAAGTGCATCGGCTTAAACGTACAAATAAGAGTCGCTAAATTCTTACTTCAATTTATGGATAACAGGTTGTCCTGGCTCCAGTTCTTGAACATGCCAATCTAGACCAATAGATGGCATGGTTTCTAGGAATGGGTCTGGATTTAGCTGCTCCATGTTGAACACGCCTTTGTCTGCCCATTTGCCACGGAAGAACTGCAAAGCCGCAGTGATCGCTGGTACGCCAGTGGTGTATGAGATAGCTTGGTGTTCAACATCTTCGTATGCGACTTCGTGATCAGCGTTGTTGTAAATAAATACACTGCGCTCTTTACCATCTTTCTTACCTTGAACCCAAGTACCGATACACGTTAGGCCAGTGTAGCCTGGCGCGAGTGATGTTGGATCTGGTAGTAGTGCTTTTAGCACGTGCAAAGGTTGAACAACCGTACCGTCGTGAAGCGTTAGTGGATCTGGGCTGAGTAGACCGATGTCGCGCATCACATTGAAGTAGTTTAGGTAACGGTCACCAAAGCCCATCCAGAATTCGATGCGTTTCGCCGGGATGAACTCTTGCATAGATCGAACTTCGTCGTGCGCCATTGAGTACACTTTGTGTGAACCACAATTCGGGAATTCAAACTCAAGCATACGTGAGTGACAAGGTACTTGTTTCCACTCGCCGTTTTCCCAGTAGAACGAATCGCCTTGAATCTCAAGCATGTTCGTTTCTGGATCAAAGTTAGTTGCGAACTTCTTACCGTGGTCGCCTGCGTTTACATCCATTACGTCGATAGTATCGATTTCATCGAACAGATGCTTCACTGCGTATGCGGCAAACACCGATACTACGCCCGGATCGAAACCAGCACCAAGAATACCTGTAATGCCCGCTTCTTCAAACTTCTCACGGTAACCCCACTGCCAATCGTAAGCTTGAGGTACTTGTTGGCCTTCAGAGCACAAATCAACCGCAACAGATGTATCAAGGTATGACACTTTAGCTTGGTAACATGCTTCCATAATAGACATGTTCACCCAAGGAGGACCTGCGTTGATCACTAAGTCAGGTTGTACTTCTTTAATTAAAGCAACTAAAGAATCTACGTCGTCCGCGTTTACCGCTCGCGCTTCTAATTTCTTAGTTGAATCTTTCAGATTGTTTTTCTTCTGAATCGATTCGATGATTTTCTCACACTTACCTACGGTACGTGATGCGATTGTGATATCACCCAGAACGTCGTTGTTTTGTGCTGCTTTATGTGCAACTACCCAGCCAACGCCGCCTGCACCAATCTGTAGAATTGCCATAGTTTTCCGTTACCTTTGTTAAACTAGCTCTGCCGCTAGCGTATTGATTTTTGAGAGCAAAGATTCAAAGTCCGCCGTCGTCAGACACGGGTTCAAAATCGTAAATTTCAATGCAGTTTTATCGTCGACAATGGTTTCACCCAATACCGCGATACCGCGTGTTAACGCTTCTAAGCGCAACGTTTTGTTCAGTTCATCAAGATCCGCTGATTCATGTGTCGCGCGGAACAGAACCGTAGATAGTGATGGTTCAGCCAACAACTCAAAGTGTTTGTTATCTCGAATCATGCCCGCCACTTCAAGCGTCTGTTCAAGCAAATGATCATACATATCGCCTAGGGCTTTTGGCCCTACGCTTTGCATCGTCATAAACACTTTGAGCGCATCAAAACGCTTAGTTGTCGCAATAGACTTATCCACCAAGTTCGGTAGTTCGTCGTGTTCGCGGTTCAAATAGTCTGCATGGTGAAGCAGGAATTTAAAGTTAGACTTGTCATTTACCAATAGCGCACCACAACTGATGGTTTGGTAAAACAGCTTATGGAAGTCTACGCTGATGGAATGTGCACGCTCACAACCTTTCAGACGCGCTTTTTGGCTACTTAGAATCAGAGCTCCACCGTATGCACCGTCGACGTGCATCCACATGTCATGTCTCGCTGCCATATCGGCGATAAAGTCTAAGTCATCAATAGCACCGTGGTCCGTTGTACCCGCTGTACCAACAATGGCAAATGGGATCAAACCTTCTGCTTTGGCCTGATTGAGAACTTCGTCTAATTTAGTGACATCCATCGTTCCATCGGCATTAGCATCGACAGTCATGACCGCTTTTTCACCCAACCCCATCCAAGACGCTGATTTTTGAACCGTGAAGTGGGATTTTTTCGAACATACAATACGTAGCTTGTCTGCGTATTCAGGAAGGCCAAGCTTTTGAATTGAGTGTGCACTGAGTTTGTCAGCAATCCAATCTCGCGCAAGCATCAAACCCATTTGGTTACTTTGCGTGCCGCCGCTCGTGAAGATACCGTCCGCTTTTTCACCTAACTCATATTTATCGCATAGCCAGTTCACAACTTTCTGTTCAACATAAGTCGCTGATGAAGCTTGATCCCATGAGTCCATCGACTGGTTCAAAGCCGCAATCATTGCCTCTGCCGCAATCGCTGGCATCAACGGTGGAGTATGTAGGTGAGCAATACAATCTGGATGTTGAGTAAAAATTGCGTTTTTCGCGACCAGCTCAGCAGCATCGTCGATAACGGTTTTAAGAGGCGCATTTCCATTATCAAGATCAACGTCGTGAATCGCTGCTTCCAATGCTTTTGGATCCATACCTGAATACGGTGCAGTCACTTGTTCAAACACTGACTTCATTGCCGTAGTAGTGTGATTCATCACCGAAGCAAATTCATTGCTGCCCATCTCTCCAGTGTGGATGAAATGCTTCTTCCATTCATCTTGTGGCTGAGTTTCGATGTGACTACCGCCAGCGGCTAAAATCGCGTCTTCAAATACACGTAAAGCAAAGTCGATTTGCTCAAACGAGATGATAAGAGGAGGAAGGAAACGAATTACTGCACCTTCGCGTCCACCTTTCTCAACGATCAAGCCACGCTCGAGTGCTGCGCGTTGAATAGAAAGTGTGAGTTCACTATCCGCTTGAGGTTCACCAAATTTATTGAGCTCACCGTCTGGATTTTTAATCTCCACGCCTAGCATCAAACCTTTGCCACGAACCTCTGCGATACAGTTCACACGCTTTTGAATACTTTCAAGGCCGTAGCGCAAGTACTGACCCGCAATATTGGCATGCTCAACAAGATTATCACGCTGGATAATTTCTAATGCTTTCGCACCAGAGACCATAGCTAGCTGGTTACCACGAAATGTACCTGTGTGCTCGCCCGGCTTCCATGTATCATGTTGCTTGTTGATAACCAATAGCGACATTGGTAAGCCACCACCAATTGCTTTTGATAAACACAGAATATCTGGAACAATGCCCGACTCTTCGAACGCGAAATTGTAGCCAGTTTTACCAACACCACACTGGATCTCATCGAAGATCAGTAAGATACCGTGTTCATCACAAATACGACGTAACTCTCGTAGCCAGAATGCTGGCGCAGGAACAACACCACCCTCACCTTGCACTGGCTCCACGATAATCGCGGCAGGCTTCATAATGCCTGACTCATCATCGTTTAAAAGACGATCGATATAGCGAATACTTGCTTTCGCACCTTCATCACCGCCAAGCCCAAAAGGACAACGCAGGTTGTATGGGAAAGGCATAAAGTGCACATCCGACATCAAACCAGTTCGACGAGCTTTCGTGCCTAAGTTACCCATCATCCCCATCGTACCATTAGTCATACCATGGTATGCGCCACGGAAGGCAAACATGGTGTTGCGACCGGTAGTCTGTTTCGCGAGCTTGATAGCAGCTTCAACCGCATCAGCTCCAGACGGGCCACAAAATTGGATAACGCTGTTCTCGCTTAACTCTTGAGGAAGAAAAGACTTAACAGATTGAATAAACGTCGTTTTTGCTGATGTTGCAATATCTAGCGTCTGATATGGCAGTCCTGAATCTAATTGCTCTTTCAGAGCTTGGTTTATTTCAGGATGGTTATACCCCAAAGCTAGAGTGCCTGCCCCCGCAAGGCAGTCTAGAAAGATCTGTCCACGCGTATCTTCAACCAAGCACCCAAAGGCTTGTTTAATTGCGATCGGCAAACGACGTGGATAAGAACGTACTTCAGATTCATGCTCAGCCTGATCAATCAATACTTGATCTGGCGTTAAGTCATACGTTCCCTCAACGATAGGAACCTGAGACGAAAAAATGTTTGCGATATTGCTATCGACTTCAAAGGCAGTGCTCATACTACATAATCCCTTGAATTATAATAATTCTGTATCCTGTATTAATAATCATTAGAATGAAATTACAGGAGGTGTGAATACCCCTCCGCATTTGTCAGTGCATAAATGACAAATACAGATCATCCGCCACGATACTCGCGGCTTTATATGTAAAAGGGATTAATCAAGGTTCTGTAATGCACCCGTTTTGTAAAACAGGACATTTCGGCAGTATGAAGCTGATTAGTGTGTGTTTATTCAAAGGTTTCAATGTTGGGTTTCCCATTAATATGCCGCGTTTACAGCATTAGTATCCCGTCTATCGACAAAAGGCTTTGCCGATACCTACCCTACGCAGTGTCACAATCAGCTTGAATGGTCACTACGCGTATCCCCCAGAGATCAAACGTTGTTAATTACGCTCCGAGATTGCGCGCGAATTTATCACAAAATAAAATCTTCTGGCAACGATTTTTCATATTAGTAACAGTGATGTAAATCACAACAAAACATACCCCATTGCAACTCACATGTTCATATTCATGAGCTATGCTTTTCTGCTTCTCTCAAATAGCTGTTATTTAAACAAATATTCTTGAGATATCATCACCTCATCTAAACAGAGGTTTAAGGTTGTGCTGCTTAATCGTAAAACATTCCTTTCTATATCCGGAACATTTAAAAAGATAGCATTCTCGTCACAGCTTTGCCTGGAGTAAGAGTGGTTATTCACCACAAGTGATGGTTTAAACATAGACTAGTAGGAATAGCTAAGATGTTTTGCAATGGCAGAATTAACAATCACTTGAGTCAATGAGACAAAGGGTTCGCTACTTAACGAAGTCTGTGACAGAAAAGAAGTTTGAGATTTTCAAAAAAATACGAAAAAGGCCTAACATTTTCATGTTAGGCCTTAAATCTGGAGCGACACACGAGGTTCGAACTCGTGACCTCAACCTTGGCAAGGTTGCGCTCTACCAACTGAGCTAGTGTCGCATTTAATATGAGATGGTGCCCCGGGCCGGACTTGAACCGGCACAACGCGAACGTCGAGGGATTTTAAATCCCTTGTGTCTACCAATTCCACCACCAGGGCACACAAATATTCTTTGTGATGCCTTTACAGAAAAGTAAAACACCATCTGATATCGCCAATGCCATATCAATAAAATTTGGAGCGACACACGAGGTTCGAACTCGTGACCTCAACCTTGGCAAGGTTGCGCTCTACCAACTGAGCTAGTGTCGCATTTTTCTCGAAAGCCATTCGCTCTCAAAAGAATAATGGAGGCGCCTCCCGGAGTCGAACCGAGGTCCACGGATTTGCAATCCGCTGCATAGCCACTCTGCCAAGGCGCCTCATTTGTGAATAAAACTAAGCTTTTTCACCACCCTTTCGAGCCGTGCTCTCTTGGGTACGGGATGCATTCTACGGATTCGAGCGATCGAGTCAACACTATTTTTATTTTTTTAAATCGTTTGACTAGAATTTGTGCGAAAGACGATGGATTGCTTAGTTTTAATACTAAAAATCGCTTAAATACACTTGTTTATCATAAAACTTTGGCTACGCCTTACACTGCTGGCCGTGCGTTGCGTGCATTGAAGTATTAATAATCAGAAGACTCGCCTCTCTAAGACTCTCCAAGGACAAAAACAAGACTTAGATCACAAATAGAACTCTATCGAAGCAAAAGCCCCAGATACAAATTGCAAACATGGCCGTTAGCAAGCATTGAAAAGCGAGAGAAGCCAAAAAATGCTGTAGATTGTCTTAGATACAAAAAAGCAGGCTATTAAGCCTGCTTTCTAACATCAGAATTTAATGGTGCTCTTCATTCAACAGATCGTCTTTCGCAGCAGCCAAATATTGAATCATTGACCAATATGTCAAGAAAGTTGCCACATACAAGGCCGCAAAGCCTAGCCAAACCATCCATTCATCGTAACGCCATATCAATACCCATAAGGCGAACATTTGCGAAACAGTTTTTACTTTGCCAACCCAAGATACCGCAACACTTGCTCGCTTACCGATTTCAGCCATCCATTCTCGCAATGCTGAGATAATGATTTCTCGCGCAATCATCGTTACCGCAGGAATGGTCACCCAAATTGAATGATAATGTTCCGTGATTAGAATCAATGCCGTTGCCACTAGCACTTTATCAGCGACAGGATCAATAAACGCGCCAAAACGAGAAGTTTGGCCAAGTTTACGGGCCAACATGCCGTCAAGCCAGTCAGTAAAACCCGCTACCCAAAACACCATTGCTGCTGCAAACGGTGCCCATGAATAAGGTAGATAAAAGACAACCACAAAAACAGGGATTAGGAACAGTCTAAGAAGAGACAGAATGTTCGGGATATTCAAACGCATTTTATTATTCTCTTACACATTGCGGCTTAATGTTGCGCGATTTTCCTTATTGTTTCAATGCTTGGAAAATAATTTCTGCTAAAGAGTGACTTATTCCCGGTACTTTGGCGATTTCTTCGACACTTGCACGTTTAAGTTCTTGTAACCCACCCATGTACTTGAGTAACGCCTGACGTCGTTTAGGGCCGATTCCCTCAATCCCTTCGAGTGCACTCGTACGTCTGGTTTTACCTCGCTTAGCACGGTGCCCCGCTATAGCATGGTTATGGCTTTCATCACGAATATGTTGGATAAGATGCAGCGCAGGAGCATCGCTTGGTAAATGAAACTCGTCCCCATCGACTGTAATCAGCGTTTCTAAACCTGGTTTGCGAGTAACGCCTTTTGCAATACCAATCATGATAGGACGCTTTGGCCAATCCCCCCAGTACTGCGAAATGATGTCATGCGCACGATTTAACTGACCTTTACCGCCATCGATAAAGATGATGTCGGGAATTTTCTCTACGTCCAATTGCTTCGAATAACGGCGCTCCAACGCTTGTCCCATTGCTGCGTAATCATCACCACCGGTAATCCCAGTAATGTTGTAGCGACGATACTCTTGCTTTACGGGGCCTTCGTTGTTGAACACCACACATGACGCAATCGTGCTTTCCCCCATCGTATGGGAGATATCAAAACATTCCATTCGAGCTATAGACTCCAACTTCAATGTTTCGCGAAGCGCATGAAAACGCTGATTAATCGTCATCTTGTGATTGATTTTGGTGGTAATCGCCGTTAGTGCATTCGTGTTCGAAAGCTTGAGATACCTTGCTCGAGAGCCAGTTGGCGACGTATGAAAATGAACCTTACGGCCTGCCACTTCACTTAACGCTTTCTGTATTGGCGCAATATCTTCTGCCAACTCTTGATTCAAAATAATACGAGAAGGAATTGTACGTGCTTCGTTATGGCTCAAATAGTATTGAGTCAGAAAACTATCGAACACTTCCTGCTGGCTTGTATTTTGTGGGATTTTCGGAAAATGGCTACGGCTACCAAGCACTTTGCCTTGGCGTATCATCAGGATATGGATACACGCGATACCATTCTCCTGAGCAAACCCGAGTACATCCATATCATCCATGCTGTCTTCTGAGACGTACTGCTGCTCTTGAACACGCCTAATCGCTTGGATTTGATCGCGAAATTTAGCGGCATCTTCAAAGCGCAATTGCTGACTGGCATCTTCCATTTTCTCAATCAACTGTTTGAGTACTTGCTGATCTTTGCCTTGCAAAAACATGCGCACAAAGCCAACCAACTCTGCATATTCTTCATCAGAAATGATGGTATTAACGCATGGTCCTGCACAACGACCAATTTGGTACATCAAACATGGGCGCGTTCGGTTGGAATAGACAGTGTCTTCACACTGGCGCACAGGAAATATCTTTTGCAGCAAATGCAATGTTTCTCTTACTGCACCAGAATCTGGGTAGGGGCCAAAATATTCACCTTTGCGCTTCTTGGCGCCACGGTGGATAGAAAGCCGTGGGTGCTTATGACCGCTAATAAAGATATAAGGGTAAGACTTATCATCTCGCAGCAACACATTGTATTTCGGTAAATACTGCTTGATGTAGTTATGCTCTAAGATCAGCGCTTCTGTCTCAGTATGAGTCACCGTGACGTCTATTTTGGCGATATTACTGACAAGCGCGCGAGTTTTCTCACTGTCTACTTTTTTTCGAAAGTAGCTTGAAAGGCGCTTTTTAAGGTCTTTGGCTTTACCTACGTAGATTACAACAGCTTCGGCGTTGTACATTCTGTAAACGCCGGGCTGATGAGTTACTGTCTTGAGAAAGGAAGCCGAATCGAAAGGAGGATTCACGCTAAAGGGTCTCGGTGTCCAGCATTCCGTGGCGAATCGCTAAGTGAGTTAACTCAACGTCACCATTAATGTCCAATTTACTAAAGAGTCGGTAGCGATAGCTGTTGACTGTCTTTGGACTTAAATTAAGTTGCTCAGAAATATCCGTTACCTTTTGGCCTTTGGTGATCATAAGCATGATCTGCAATTCACGTTCGGATAAGTCTTTAAAAGGGTTCTCAGAGGCTGGAGAAAATTGACTCAATGCCATCTGCTGCGCAATCTCTGGCGAGATGTAACGCTGCCCACTATTAACTACACGAATCGCATTCACCATTTCGTCAGGGCCAGCACCTTTGGTTAAATAACCAGACGCACCTGCCTGCATCACCTTGGTTGGAAACGGGTTTTCTGTATGAACGGTAAGTACGATGATTTTCACATCAGGATTCACGCGAAGAATTTTTTTAGTGGCTTCCAAGCCGCCAATTCCTGGCATGTTCATGTCCATTAAAACGACGTCAGCATGATTACTGCGACACCATTTTACTGCATCTTCACCGCTGTCAGCTTCTCCTGCTACGTTCATTCCACGGACGTCTTCAATAATACGTCGTATCCCTGTGCGAACCAGCTCGTGATCATCTACAAGGAAAACATTTATCAAACTTGTATCTCCACACTTTGTATTGGTTCTGCACCCACATAACCATTATTTGTTAAATGTGGATATCAGTATGACTGCCTATATACTAACGTAATCGACAAAAAATTGCTTTCTATGAATATGTGCTGAAACGCAAACTTTAGCAAGAACTTATTCATAAACCACTCTATTATTTTAGAGCGTGATGAGCAGAACCGAAATCTAAGAAAAGACAATTAACAACATTAAGTACAATAAATCAAGTAACTAGGTTTCATATTGCCCAGAGAAACACGCTATAACTTAAAATGACACTGTCCCTCTTGCACCAAAGACTAACTTGTAATCACTAATTCCAGCAAAAATTTGAGACGCTTTCTTTACTGGTTATTTTTACAGTTCTTAGTGTTAAACTAACGTTCTTCAAGTTTTCTAAGGTTTCTCACATTTGAATATTCAACAAGGCTTCCTGCTAACTCGACATGCACGAGACATCAAAGGTCAAACTCAAATCGAGCTGTGGCTTTCGACAGAAGCAGGCCCTACTCAGTTACTTATTAATGGTGAGAAGCCAGTATTTTTCATCGCTCAGAAACACTCAGAGCAAGCAAAGACACTCGCACGAGAAAAAAACATATTCGTCGACATCCGCCTTTTGGATCTCAAAACGTTTGAACATACGCCTCTTGCTGCCTGCTATACCAATGTAACCAGAGACGCTCTCGCACTCAAAGACACATTCGCTCAAAAAGATATCACTACGTATGAAAGTGATATTCGCCTCGCCGATCGCTACCTAATGGAACGTTTTATCAAAGGCAGTATCGAGTTTACAGGCAATGTGACTCGCACCAATGGCTACCAACACGTCCAGAGCGCAAAATGCCGTGCGGGGCAATATGAGCCGAAGTTAAACGTTGTCTCGTTAGATCTAGAATGCTCTGAGAAAGGCATTCTTTACTCAATCGGATTAGACAGCGTCATGGATTCCCGCGTTATAATGATCGGAGAACCAGAACCTTCGGAGACACCGATACAATGGGTTAAGGATGAAAAAGCGCTTCTAGAAGCACTCATCGTTTGGTTTAAACAATTCGACCCCGATGTCATTGTCGGTTGGAACGTCATTGATTTTGACTTTCGTCTGCTACACAAACGAGCAGAATGGCACAACATGAAGCTAATGCTTGGTAGAGCAGACCAAGCCAGCTTTTTCAGAAGTTCATCTCAAAGCCAACAAGGGTTTATTTCCATTCCAGGGCGAGTTGTAATGGACGGTATCGATACGTTAAAAACGGCGACTTATCACTTTCGGTCTTGGTCATTAGAGTCTGTATCTCAAGAACTCTTAGGGGAAGGGAAAGAAATCCACAACGTTCATGACCGCATGGATGAGATCAATCGTATGTACCGCTCCGACAAACCATCGCTGGCTAAATATAATTTACAAGACTGCGTGTTAGTGAATAAGATTTTCAATCAGACTCACCTGCTAGACTTTGCAATAGAGCGCTCTCGTCTCACTGGTGTCGAACTGGATCGTGTCGGCGGTTCGGTTGCAGCATTCACAAACCTATACATGCCTCAGATACACCGAGCAGGCTACGTTGCTCCGAACCTACACCCTGAAAATTGGATTGCCAGCCCCGGAGGTTACGTGATGGACTCCATCCCTAACCTATATGATTCTGTTTTAGTATTGGATTTTAAGAGTCTATATCCATCGATTATTCGCTCTTTCTTGATTGATCCTATGGGTTTAGTTGAGGGGTTATTGCTCGATATTGGAAAAGAAGAAAATCAGGCTGTACCTGGCTTTCGCGGTGGGCAGTTCCATCGTACGAAACACTTTTTACCAGAAATGATTGAAAAGCTTTGGGCAGCACGTGATGTTGCAAAGAAGAACAATGAAAAAGCTTTTTCTCAGGCAATCAAAATCATCATGAACTCCTTTTATGGCGTACTGGGCTCATCGGGATGTCGTTTCTTTGATACTCGGTTAGCTTCTAGTATTACCATGCGCGGACATGAAATCATGAAGCAAACTAAGGTGCTGATTGAGGAGCAAGGATATCAAGTGATTTACGGCGATACGGATTCCACATTCGTGTCGTTGAATCGACCATACAGTCAAGTAGAAGCTGACGCTGTTGGAAATCAATTAGTTGATTACATCAACTCTTGGTGGCAAAAACACCTGCGTTCTGAGTACAACCTAACATCTATGTTGGAAATCGAGTATGAAACCCATTATCGCAGATTCCTTATGCCAACGATTCGTGGCGCAGAAACTGGCTCGAAAAAGCGCTATGCGGGTTTAATCGGTGAAGGAGAGCAAGAACGGATTGTATTTAAAGGGTTAGAAAGTGCCCGTACTGACTGGACCTCGTTAGCACAGAAATTTCAAAATACACTCTATAGCATGATTTTCCATGGTGAAGATCCAAGCGACTATGTCCGAGAGATGGTTGAGAAAACTAATAACGGTGAATTTGATGAACAGTTGGTGTATCAAAAGCGACTGCGCAGAAAACTGCATGAGTATCAGAAGAACGTCCCGCCACAAGTGCGTGCAGCTCGTTTAGCGGATGAGATAAATGCCAAGCTTGGCCGCCCATTACAGTATCAAAACAAAGGGCGAATTGAATACATTATTACCGTGAACGGCCCTGAACCTTATGAGTACCTCAATAGCCCGATTGATTATCAACATTACATTGATAAACAACTCAAACCCGTTGCGGATGCGATTCTCCCTTTCATTGGGACGGACTTTGACAGGCTTTCAGCGCCACAAATGGGGTTGTTTTAGCCGATACGAAACTCTGTTTTCTGGTACTGTTTGACTAACCAATCACCAAACGCATCAATTAGCCCGATAACAGAACGCTTGGGAATCCCCCGGCCAGAAAGTAAAATTTCTAGCCGCTCGATCTCAAGCTGCTTTTCAGGATGATAAGTTAAGAATACCTTGCCACATTGTATAGGGTCATCAAACCAACGTTTATCTCGATACATCACCAAAGAGTATGACGCTCTTAGTAACTTTTTAGCAATCACGCGCTGGGCGGCCACCTGCTCTTCTATCGTCTTCGCTTGTACGATTTTTTTGCGATACACCGTAATCCAATCTTCCACATCCATATTCCAGTGCTTAGCAATTTCCCAACTTGGGACGTAATCACCGAAGCAGTCTGCTAGATCATCACCATAAACACAGACACAGCAATGCTTAAGCATAAAGCCCCAAGTAAAAATACTATCTAAATTAGCCACTTCGCTCACTAAGGCTGTACGGACCGATACACCATTAACGTGAGGGTAACTCTGCTGCGCACGCCACTTAATTGTGTTGAGCAAAGTCGCGCGATTGTGCTCAAAGGATGATTGAGTAACGACAACCAGGTCTAAGTTCGACCTCCCAACGATCGCTGTTTTACGAGCAACACTACCGTATACATAAACGCTGTGTAAGTTTTGCCCCAGTCCACCTTTGAGACAAGCGATGACTTCCCTAATTAAAGGCGCAAACTCTGGTTGAAATGGTTGTTTAGGATCGATAACAGGCAGAGACATGACTTAAAACGTGTTCTCAGATGGTTCAAGAAGTTGGACTATATGTTCTCTTAGCAGACTCACTGAATCAAGTCCATTCAGGTGTTTAGTCATGGGAGTAACAACAAATTTCTGCAATGAATTTTAATGCTAGGCGGCTAACTTAGCGCTATAATCACCGAGTTTTGCTTAATAAGTATGAATAGGAATATACAATGCCAAAGGCAAGTGAAATCAAAAAAGGCTTCGCAATCGAGTCTAATGGTAAAACTCTTCTAGTTAAAGACATCGAAGTAACGACTCCAGGCGGTCGTGGCGGCGCTAAAATCTACAAAATGCGTTGTACAGATCTAAACACGGGCGCACGTGTAGATGAGCGTTACAAGTCTGATGACGTTGTTGAAACGGTAGAAATGAACAAACGTGCAGTTGTGTACTCATACGCTGACGGCGATGAGCACATCTTCATGGATAACGAAGACTACTCACAATACACATTCAAGCACAATGAAGTTGAAGACGACATGCTGTTCATCAACGAAGATACACAAGGTATCCACATTATCCTTGTTAACGGTGCTGCAGTGGGTATTGAACTACCATCTTCTGTTGAGCTAGTGATTGAAGAAACTGACCCTTCAATCAAAGGTGCTTCTGCATCTGCTCGTACTAAACCAGCACGCTTCGCTTCAGGTCTTGTCATCCAGGTTCCTGAGTACATTGCAACTGGTGACCGTGTTATCATTAACACAGCTGAACGTAAATACATGAGCCGAGCATAAGCATGTCTGATTTGATTTCTTACGACGACGTCATCGACGCAGCGTACGACATTTTCCTTGAGATGGCTCCAGATAACCTAGAGCCTGCTGACGTGATTCTGTTTACTGCGCAATTTGAAGATCGTGGTGCCGCAGAACTTGTTGAAACCGGTGATGACTGGGTTGAACATGTTGGCTTCGAGATCGACAAAGAAGTATATGCAGAGGTTCGTATCGGCCTAGTAAATGAGGAAAATGACGTTCTTGATGACGTATTTGCTCGTATGCTAATCAGCCGAGACCCTGAACATAAGTTCTGCCATATGCTTTGGAAACGCGATTAACGTTTCTTCATCATGAACAAAGATACCAGCCTAGTGCTGGTATTTTTTTATCTGCTGTTTTTGTTTAGCTGAGATATTTGTTTATCCAAAACACCCTGCTCTATATCGGCTTTAGATCCTTTTGTTATGTAACAGATAAGAAAAAGGCTTGCCGAATTGGCAAGCCTTTCTGATGTTTTGCTATCGATTAACGATGCTTGTTGCGTGCGCCTTGGTCACCAGCAGTCTTCTTCGGCTTACGACGAGAAGGGTTGTTGCTGCGACCTTTTGGTGTGTTAACACGCTCTTCATGGCGCTTAACTGCGCGACGAATTTTTTGGCTGCGTGCACGCTCACGTTTGCGTGACGTGTTGTCTTTGTTCAGATCAAGCATGGTTTCTTTCTCTGGACGAAGCTCTACAAGCTCACGCAAGTAGTTTACTTCTTTCAGGTCAAGCTCCATCCAACCGCCACGAGGCAGTTTCTTGTCTAAGAAGATGTCGCCGTAACGAACACGTTTCAGACGGCTAACGGTACACTCTTGCGATTCCCATAGTCGACGAACTTCGCGGTTACGACCTTCGTTGATAACAACGTAAAACGTGTGGTTCATGCCTTCACCACCCGCGTAAACAACATCTTCAAAGCGAGCTAAACCGTCTTCCAGTTCAACACCTTTTACTAGATTACGAACTTTCTGTTCAGTTACTTCACCGAACACACGTACTAGGTATTCACGTTCAACTTGGCGGCTTGGGTGCATTAAGCGGTTCGCCAGTTCACCATCCGTTGTGAAAAGTAGAAGACCAGAAGTGTTCGCATCCAGACGACCAACTGAAATCCAACGAGAGCCACGAATTTTTGGCAGACGATCAAAAACAGTACGACGACCTTCTGGATCGTGACGAGTACACAGTTCACCCTCAGGTTTGTAGTACGCAAGTACACGACAAATCACTTCTTCTTGAATCTTTGCAGAGACAATGTGACCATCGATACGAACTACGCTGCTCTCGTCTTCAAGTCTTTCACCAAGCTTAGCGACTACACCGTTCACGCTAACGCGACCAGATTTAATTAACGATTCAATCTCACGACGAGAACCGTGACCAGCACGTGCTAATACTTTTTGTAACTTTTCGCTCATTTATCTACCTATGTGTCGTCTTCACAGACGTCTAGACCAGGATTGGTCTGCATTTTGCTATTTACCCATTTCAGTGGGATTTTTCGGTCGGACATTATACGTAACTTTCTTAGTTAATGTAAGCTAAATCGGCGCCATTCTCCACACCAAAATTCACATCAAAAATGACCGAAATATTTGTCCTATTCTGCAACTTTTTTACTACTTAATGCAGGCATTGCTCAACGAGAATCCCACTAATATCGGTCTTCCTGAACCACTTTAACCACGCGGTACCTGATAAAATTGTCAGGGTTACAACAATAACCACTTGGGGTGTGTTTACTGTTCGTATTGCTAGAAAGCAACGAAAAATAAGCCGTCCCTGTTTGCTGCTAAGTAATACCAATCACCGCAGACAATGAGCGCTCATAGCAAAGCAAGGTCGTGGGTAACAAGACAAAAATTGTCTTTAAGTCATTAGTTCACATCAAAAATAACACTAATGCTATCGTGTACTCTGACTCTCTAGGTTCGCTCTGCACTCTCGGCGATTGGCATAAATCAGACAAAAAGGAATAGAACAATGTCTATGCTAAATCTCGACCTAAATTGGATTTTTGGGACATCTCAAGATGACGATATGACAGGCACAAAAGGCTCTGAAACAACCGATATTTTCTTCGGCTTCTGTGGTGATGATAAGTTTGTAGGATACGGAGGTAATGATATTGTCTTCGGTGGATGGGGAGATGATACCTTGCTTGGTGGCCGAGGTAACGACTTTGTTTCTGGCGGCTTTGGAAACGATTTCCTATCCGGCGGATTAGGAAACGACAAACTCTTTGGTGGCTGCGGCGACGACACAATTTTTGATTATTCAGGCAACAACTACTTGAGTGGTGGCTGGGGTAACGACACGCTCGTTGTTGGTGATGGTGAATCAGTACTGAGCGGTGGCTGTGGAGACGACACCTTCGTGCTTACAAACCGCCTGGCTATTGGTGTACCTGATCAGCCAGTGTCTTCCAACGATATTGATGTTAAAGCCGACATTGTCGATTTTAATATTTTCCATGACAAACTTGTCTTTGATATGGGCCGAGACACTGATAACGATGGCATTCGAGATACGTTCTTGGATTCGGCGGATGATCTGACTTTATCTTACAATGAATGTGGCTGGGCAGTATTCTCAAGTGATGAATACAATGTTGAAGTGACACTAAACGGTGTGAGCTCTGCATACATCAACTATGCAGAACAAAATGGTATCGACATTTTCGATTTCGCTTAACCTCAATCAGTTAAGTTCAATGAGATGTTCGATATGATAACAAAAATAGGAGGCGCGATGCCTCCTATTTTGTTTGACGGTGGTGTGCGTCTACTATTCGAATGGTGCAGGGTCACCAGATCCCAAACGAACCACAACAGGTTCACCTTCGCTAAAGTCAATTACAGTCGTAGGTTGTTCACCTAGGTAACCGCCATTAAGAATCACATCAACCGCATGTTCTAGTTTATCGCGAATATCCTCTGGATCAGATTCTGTTACGTCACTGCCAGGTAGAATCAACGACGTAGACATCATCGGCTCACCTAATGCTTCCAACAAGTCCAAGGCAATTTGATTGTCTGGAACACGGATACCGATGGTCTTACGTTTTGCATTCATCAGACGACGCGGCACCTCTTTTGTGCCTTTGAAGATGAAGGTGTAAGGACCTGGTGTGTTATTTTTCAGCAGTCGGAATGCAGAGTTATCCACTCGCGCATAGAGAGAAAGCTCCGACAAATCACGACACAGTAAAGTAAAGTTATGCTTATCATCCAGACGACGAATCTGACAGATTCGTTCCAGTGCCTGTTTGTTCTCCAACTGACAGCCAAGTGCGTACCCTGAATCAGTAGGGTAAACCACAACGCCGCCGTTACGAATGATTGCTACTGCTTGATTAATCAAGCGAGCCTGTGGGTTTTCTGGGTGAACGTAAAAAAACTGGCTCATTGTAATTCCTCATTATCGAGCCTCTCGGCTCTATATTTTTATGGGTTCTCGACTTCGTATTACTGAGTGTTATTCAACGAAGGATCTATTCCCCAATCTTTCCAAACTGGTTCGACGCCAGCAGGCAACCATAGGTTCCTTCCTAGCTCCATCCACGGTGATGGGTAGTGAAAATCACTGCCTTGAGAGGCTAATAGTTTGTATTGTATAGCATAATCAGCCAAGTTGCGCCTTTCTTGTTGCGCTTGCTGTGGCTGTGCAACTTCCATCGCATCACCACCCGCTTCGACAAACGCTGCTAGAAGACGCTTAATCCACTTCGCTGTCAACTTATATCTACCAGGATGCGCTAATACCGCCATTCCACCAGCCGCATGGATAGCATCAACCGCATCCTTCATCGAACACCAATTCGGTGGTACATAACCTGGGTTATTACGCGTTAGGTATTTTTTAAACACCATTTGCATGGTTTTTGCGTAACCATTATCTACCAACCATTTCGCGAAATGCGCTCTTGTCACTGGGGCATCACCGGCGATTTGCCTTACCTCTTCAAGCACACCTACTCGAGTTGCTTTTTGTAGTCGCTCTGCAATTAACTCAGATCGTGTTATGCGATGCTGCTTCTGCTGTTCTATAAGGGCAGATAATTGTTCATTTTCCGGATCGATATTCAGGCCGACAATATGAATGTCTTTGTTTTGCCAGACGGTCGATATCTCAATGCCATTGATGATTTTTATCGGCAAATTATTATCTTGAACGTATTGCTTAGCTAACGCCAAACCGTCAACCGTATCATGATCAGTGATCGCCAAAACCTCGATATCAAAACTCAGCGCCCTTTCCACTAAATCTTTAGGTTCTAACCGACCGTCCGATGCAGTGGTGTGACTATGTAAATCAATTCTCATATTTTTATCGTTTTAATGCCGTTTTGGGGTTGACTTTTTACTCCCGCACTAGTTAACTAGTACACAAATACAAAGTATGTAATTTAAGGTTCACCATGTTACAAGAATTTAACCAAAACCAAAAAGCGAAAGTTGCGGTTTGTCTTAATAAGGCAAACTCATCAGATCTTGCTTGGTGGCGCACTTGGACTAGTTCTTGGTGGGCAAACGTATACTTCTAGTTTATAGAACCAAACGTTGTAAAGCCCGCTACTTAAGCGGGCTTTTTTGTTTTGTTGCTCATTTCACATTCAACTGCCTAAACATTAATCGAATATAGCCAACTCTAGATTGGGAGAACGTTTGCTTTATGCGACTATGTACGGCAGGAAGATTTAAACAGCTACAAGGAGGTCTTGTGAACAAGGCCATTGAAATTAAGAAACTTGGACAGCTTGAAGTGCTAACGGCTTCCGTCCCTTATACTCAAGACCCGACTCGCTTGTTCCACACACTATGTGAGAACAAAACTGACAGCCTATTGCTGGAATCTGCTGAGATCGATTCAAAGCAAAATTTAAAATCCCTGCTGATCGTAGATTCAGCGGTTCGCATTGTTTGCTTCGGCCATACCGTTAGCATGCACGCCTTGACTAATAACGGTAAAAACCTACTGTCTCACCTAAACCAGAACATCCGTGGTGACGTTGAGAGCAAGTTCGATGGCGAAACGCTAACTTTGCAGTTTAACCAGCCATGCGACACGTTAGATGAAGACTCTCGTCTACGTGAAGCCTCTTCTTTCGATGCGCTGCGTTTGGTTCAGCATAGTTTTGATATTTCACAGCAAGACAAACACGCGATTTTCCTTGGTGGTCTGTTTGCCTACGACTTAGTCGCAAACTTCGAGCCGCTTGGTAATGCCGAAGCAACAAATCAGTGTCCAGATTACGTTTTCTACGTCGCGGAAACACTACTTGTTGTCGACCATCAAACGGAATCTTGCCAGCTTCAAGCGACGTTGTTTGTTGATGGTTCAGAGAAAACAGCGTTAGAGACTCGTATTGCAGAAATTAGCGCCCAGTGTGCAGCGCCAAAACTGTTGCCGAGTGCAGAGCAAATAACAGATGTAACGGTAGAACCTAGCGTGTCTGATGCAGACTTCTGCCAAACCGTTCGCGACTTAAAAGAGTTCGTAGTGAAAGGCGATGTATTCCAAGTTGTACCGTCTCGTAGATTCACTCTACCTTGTCCTTCTCCACTGGCTGCTTATAAAGAACTGAAACAAAGTAACCCAAGCCCTTACATGTTCTACATGCAAGATGAGCTGTTCACTCTGTTTGGCGCATCACCAGAAAGCGCGCTTAAGTATGAAACCGATACCAACCAAATTGAAATCTACCCAATCGCAGGCACTCGTCGCCGCGGTAAGCGCCCTAACGGCGAGATTGATTTCGACCTAGACAGCCGCATCGAACTTGAACTGCGCACCGACATGAAAGAAAACGCAGAACACATGATGTTGGTTGACTTGGCACGTAACGACGTCGCTCGTATTGCTCAAGCTGGCACTCGCCACGTAGCAGACCTTCTAAAAGTCGACCGTTACAGCCACGTAATGCACTTGGTCTCTCGTGTGGTTGGCCAACTGCGTGAAGACCTAGATGCACTGCACGCATACCAAGCTTGTATGAACATGGGTACGCTCACTGGCGCACCAAAGATTCGTGCAATGCAGTTGATTCGCGATGTAGAAGGCGCACGTCGCGGTAGCTACGGCGGTGCGGTTGGTTACCTAACTGGTGAAGGCACACTCGACACGTGTATCGTCATTCGCTCAGCTTACGTAGAAAACGGCATTGCTCAAGTTCAAGCTGGTGCAGGCGTGGTGTTCGACTCTGATCCACAAGCGGAAGCAGACGAAACGCGCGGCAAAGCACAAGCGGTAATCTCTGCTATCCAAGCAGCGCATAAGTCACAATAAGGAATAGGGTTCAGAGATGGCTAATATCATTTTTATCGACAACTTTGACTCGTTCACCTACAACCTTGTGGATCAATTCCGCTCGCTAGGTCACTCAGTCAAGATTTACCGAAACAACATCCCAGCAGAAACCATCGAACAAGCGGTAAACGCGCTTGAAAACCCAGTGGTTCTACTATCACCAGGTCCTGGTGCACCTTCAGAGGCAGGCTCAATGCCAGAGCTTATCCAACGTATGAAAGGCAAAGTGCCAATGATTGGTATTTGTCTTGGTCACCAAGCGATTGTTGAAGCATACGGCGGCACCGTTGCTGGCGCGGGCGAAATCATTCACGGTAAGGTCTCTATGATGGAGCACCAAAACCATGCGATTTACCAAAACCTACCATCACCACTTGCAATTGCACGTTACCACTCGCTGGTTGCGACCAAGGTTCCTGAGAGCCTAACCATCACAGCAGAAGTGGATAACTTGGTAATGTCTGTTGTACATGAAGAAGATAAAGTTTGCGGGTTCCAGTTCCACCCGGAATCTATTATGACGACCTACGGAGCAACACTGTTGGCCAATGCCATCGAATGGGCACTTGAAGAACAAACTTCAGCGAACCCACTCACTGCTTAAAAAGCACTTGGCACATAAGAAATTTAGGAGAGGAAATATGGAAGCAATCATCAACCCTATTATTACCAAACTGTACGAGCAAGAATCGCTTACTCAGGAAGAGAGCCAACAGCTATTCGACATCATTATCCGTGGTGAACTAGACCCAATTTTGATGGCATCAGCACTGACTGCACTAAAACTCAAAGGCGAAACGCCAGACGAAATTGCAGGCGCGGCGAAAGCACTGCTGGCAAACGCAAATCCATTCCCTCGCCCAGATTACGATTTCGCAGATATCGTAGGTACTGGTGGTGACGGTCACAACACCATCAACATTTCAACCACTGCGGCGTTTGTTGCTGCAGCATGTGGTCTAAAAGTAGCGAAACACGGTAACCGCAGCGTTTCAAGCAAATCTGGTTCTTCTGATCTTCTTGATTCATTTGGTATCAACCTAGCTATGAGCGCAGAAGATACGCGCAAAGCGGTAGACGATATCGGTGTTGCTTTCCTATTTGCACCTCAATACCACGGTGGTGTGCGCCATGCGATGCCAGTGCGTCAAACCATGAAAACACGCACCATCTTTAACATTCTTGGCCCACTGATTAACCCTGCTCGTCCTAACATCGAATTGATGGGCGTTTACAGTGAAGAACTGGTTCGTCCTATCGCAGAAACCATGCTACAAATGGGTATGAAGCGCGCCGCTGTAGTACACGGCAGTGGTTTGGACGAAGTAGCAATTCACGGTGAAACAACCGTTGCCGAAATCAAAGACGGTAAGATCACAGAATACAAATTAACGCCTGCAGACTTCGGTCTAGAAGCGCACCCACTAGAAGCAATCAAAGGTGGCGATCCTGAAGAAAACAAAGCGATCATTACCAATATTCTGACGGGTAAAGGGACAGACGCACAATTGGGCGCAGTGGCAGTAAACGTTGCTCTGCTAATGCGTCTATTCGGCCACGAAGATTTAAAAGCCAACACGCAACAAGCGATTGAGGCAATGAATTCAGGCAAGGCGTACCAATTGGTACAACAACTTGCCGCACACGCTTAAGGAATTGAAGAAGATGACTGACTTCAACACTCAGCAAGCTAACAACCTGTCTGAACACGTTTCTAAGAAAGAAGCAGAAATGGCAGAAGTACTGGCGAAAATTGTCCGCGACAAATATCAGTGGGTAGCAGACCGTAAGGTGTCTCAACCGCTAAGCACATTTCAGTCTGATTTGCTGCCATCGGACCGCAGCTTCTACGATGCTCTGAGTGGCGAAAAGACGGCATTCATCACAGAATGTAAGAAGGCATCTCCTTCTAAAGGTTTGATTCGTGATCACTTCGACTTGGATTACATTGCGTCGGTTTACAACAACCACGCAGATGCAATTTCAGTCCTAACAGACGAAAAGTACTTCCAAGGTAACTTTGACTTTCTTCCTCAAGTGCGCAGTCAAGTCAAACAACCGGTTCTGTGCAAAGACTTCATGGTAGATACCTACCAAGTTTACCTAGCACGTCATTACAGTGCTGATGCCGTGCTACTGATGCTTTCTGTCCTTAATGACGAAGAGTACAAAGCGCTAGAGGAAGCGGCGCACAGCCTGAACATGGGTATCTTGACCGAAGTCAGCAACGAAGAAGAGCTTCATCGTGCAGTTAAGCTAGGCGCACGCGTTATCGGCATTAATAACCGTAACCTTCGCGACCTAAGTACTGATTTGAATCGTACTAAAGAACTGGCACCGACAATTCGCGAACTGGCTCCTAACGCAACAGTAATCTCAGAATCTGGCATTTATACGCATCAACAAGTTCGTGATTTAGCGGAATACGCAGACGGCTTCTTGATTGGTAGTTCACTGATGGCAGAAGACAACTTAGAACTTGCTGTACGTAAAGTGACCTTAGGCGAAAACAAAGTGTGTGGCTTAACGCATCCAGATGACGCAGCAAAAGCATATCAAGCTGGCGCGGTATTTGGTGGCCTGATTTTTGTCGAGAAGTCGAAGCGTGCGGTTGACCTTGAAGGTGCTCGCCTAACCATGAGCGGTGCTCCACTGAACTACGTGGGCGTTTTCCAAAATCACGATATCGATTTTGTTGCTTCTGTCGTGACCTCTTTGGGTTTAAAAGCGGTGCAACTGCACGGTCAAGAAGACCAAGCTTACGTAAACCAACTTAAAGCCGAACTGCCAGCAGCGGTAGAAATTTGGAAAGCTTACGGCGTGACTGATGCCAAGCCAGAACTACTTGCAGAAAACATTGACCGTCACCTATTAGATGCACAAGTTGGCACTCAAACCGGCGGAACTGGTCAAGTTTTCGACTGGTCACTGATCGGCGACCCAAGTCAAATTATGCTAGCGGGCGGACTGTCGCCAGAAAATGCTCAACAAGCAGCGACACTAGGTTGCTTGGGGTTAGATTTAAACTCTGGTGTAGAAAGCGCACCAGGCAAAAAAGATTCACAGAAGTTGCTCGCGGCATTCACTGCTATTCGCAACTACTAAAGCTGGATATCAGCTAAAAAATTTAAAGCTATTCGTAGCGAAAAATACGAGAAGGAATATAACGATGGCAAAACTGAATGCCTACTTTGGCGAATACGGCGGTCAGTACGTTCCGCAAATTCTAGTTCCAGCACTGGAGCAACTAGAGCAAGCGTTTATCGACGCGCAAGAAGATCCAGAATTCCGCAGCGAATTCATGACGCTTCTTCAAGAGTATGCGGGCCGTCCAACGGCTTTGACTCTAACTCGTAACCTAACCAAAGGTACGAAAACCAAACTGTACCTAAAACGTGAAGACCTACTTCACGGTGGCGCGCACAAGACCAACCAAGTGTTGGGTCAAGCGCTGCTTGCAAAACGCATGGGTAAAAACGAAATCATCGCAGAAACAGGCGCAGGCCAACACGGTGTAGCAACTGCATTAGCGTGTGCGCTGCTTGGCCTTAAGTGTCGCGTTTACATGGGTGCAAAAGACGTTGAGCGTCAAAGCCCGAACGTATTCCGTATGAAACTAATGGGCGCAGAAGTTATCCCTGTCCACTCGGGCTCTGCGACACTTAAAGATGCATGTAACGAAGCGCTACGCGACTGGTCTGCAACTTATGAAGACGCGCACTACCTACTAGGTACAGCGGCAGGTCCTCACCCATTCCCAACGATCGTGCGTGACTTCCAACGCATGATTGGTGAAGAAACGAAGAATCAGATTTTGGCACGTGAAGGTCGTCTTCCTGATGCGGTTATCGCATGTGTGGGCGGTGGTTCAAACGCGATTGGTATGTTTGCTGACTTTATCGAAGAAGAAAGCGTTCGCCTAATTGGTGTTGAGCCAGCAGGTAAAGGTATCGATACTGACCAGCACGGTGCACCACTTAAACATGGTAAAACGGGTATTTTCTTTGGTATGAAAGCGCCATTGATGCAAGATCCAAACGGTCAGGTTGAAGAGTCATACTCTGTCTCTGCTGGTCTTGATTTCCCTTCAGTTGGTCCACAGCACGCACATCTAAACGCAATTGGCCGTGCTGAATATGACAACGTGACGGATGATGAAGCACTAGAAGCATTCCAAGAAATTGCGCGTCACGAAGGTATCATCCCTGCTCTAGAATCTTCTCACGCACTGGCTCATGCACTGCGTATGGCTCGTGAGAATCCAGAAAAAGAGCAATTATTGGTCGTTAACCTATCAGGTCGTGGTGACAAAGACATCTTCACCGTACACGCCATCTTAGAAGAAAAAGGAGCAATCTAATGAGCCGTTATGAAAAGATGTTTGCGCGCCTAAACGAAAAGAACCAAGGCGCATTTGTACCGTTCGTAACGGTTTGCGATCCAAACGCAGAGCAGTCTTACAAAATCATGGAAACACTGGTCGAGTCTGGCGCAGATGCCCTTGAACTCGGTATTCCATTTTCAGATCCTCTTGCGGATGGCCCGACTATCCAAGGTGCGAACATTCGTGCTCTAGATTCAGGCGCAACACCGGATATCTGCTTCGAACAAATTGGTAAGATCCGAGCTAAGTACCCAGAGCTACCTATTGGCCTTCTGATGTACGCGAACCTTGTTTACTCTCGTGGTATCGAGAACTTCTATGAGCGTTGTGCAAAAGCAGGCATCGATTCTGTTTTGATTGCAGACGTACCAACTAATGAAAGTACTGAGTTCGTTGCGGCTGCAGAGAAGTTTGATATTCACCCAATCTTCATCGCACCACCAACAGCAAGTGATGAAACACTGAAGCAAGTATCAGAGTTAGGTGGCGGCTACACTTACCTACTCTCTCGTGCAGGTGTTACTGGCGCAGAAACCAAAGCAAACATGCCTGTAGGTCATATGCTCGATAGACTGGACCAATTTGATGCACCACCAGCGCTACTTGGTTTTGGCATCTCTGAGCCTGCACAGGTGAAACAAGCACTAGAATCTGGTGCGGCTGGTGCAATTTCTGGTTCAGCCGTGGTCAAAATCATTGAAGCGAACGTTGAGCAGCCACAAATTATGCTCGACAAGCTAGGTGAATTCGTTTCTGCAATGAAAGCTGCCACTCAAAAATAATTTCAGTTTGATATGACACAACAACGCCCGCTTAACATTATGTTTAGTGGGCGTTTTCTTACTATCGCGTTTATACCACGTCATTTTTTGTTCAACGCCCGCACTTTCCAAATCTATCTCAAGCAGAGCACTCAAAGAGTGTTAAGCTTGGGTCACTTAACTAACTCAATAAAGCAATGTGCAGTAAGGTTGCTACATGGAAGAAGTCAAAACACTGCTAGCCAAATGTCCTGTACTATCAGGGCTGCCAGATAAAGGGCTTAGTGAAGCAGCGCAAATGACTAAGGTTCGCTGCTTCGACGAAAAAGCACTGATTTGCAATAAAGGTGCGCTTCAATCTTCTCTTATGGTCATAGCTCAAGGTGCAGTGAGAGTGAACTCAATTAGTTCAAAAGGCAAAGAAGTCACACTGATGATTTTCGAAGCTGGTGGCTGGTTTGGAGACAATGTTTTTTCTCCCGGCATGCCTCGTATTTTTGGTGCGACCGCGCATTCTGACGTGACTGTAATGGAGCTTCCTGGAGATAAATTTCGCCAATTACTCGCCAAATACCCTCAAAGTTACCCCACTATACTCGACTTACTTAGCCGCCGCTTGTGGTCTGCTATTTCTGTTATCGAAGATGACGCGATTAGAGGAATTGAAGAACGAGTCGCCAAAAGGTTGCTGCTGCTTGCTGAATACCAACTTAATCAAGCGATCGATACTCGACCATGCGTTGTCAGGGTAACAAGAGAACATATCGCTAACATGATGGGGCTAACTCGTCAGAGTGTACACAAGATACTAAAACGATTAGAAAGTATCGGGATGCTAGAGCTAAACTATGGCTCAGTAACCATTACCAATCCGAAGCGCTTAGAAGAATACTTTAAAGAACTCGAGCAATAGATCCATTCAACAAATGGTAAGTATTGTCTAACGATAGCTAAAAACCTTATGCATCTAATTGGTCAAGAGCACAACACCATTTGCACTTAGGCAAGTGGCGCTGTGACACAAAAACCATTGAATTGACTAAGCTATATTCAATTCAGATTTCAACTCACGTTTCAAAATCTTTCCTGTCGCACTCATCGGGAGGTGTTCACGAATTTCGACATAACGAGGATATTTAAACGAGGCTAATTGCTCTTTACCCCACTTTTGTAATGAATCGGCGTCAATGTATTCTTTTGGTTTAAGTACAACGTAGGCTTTTATCTCTTCGCCATACTCTTCATTTGGAATCCCTATCACCGCTACCATTGAAACTGCAGGATGAGTCATGAAAACTTCTTCAATTTCTCTGGGATAAACATTAAATCCACCTCGAATGATCAGATCTTTCATTCTATCGACAATAAATAAATTACCTGAACTGTCAAAGCGGCCCACATCACCAGTATGGAACCAACCATTTTGTAGCGCAGATTCAGTAACTTCTGGGCGGTCAAGATATCCCTTCATAACATTATGACCACGCACAACAATCTCACCTTCTTCGCCTATCGGTAGTGCATTACCTTCAATATCGATAACTTTTACTTCGACACCTTGAACCGGTTGACCTACCGAGCCTGGTATGCGCTCCTGATCCAAATGATTAAAACATGCAATAGGACTTGTCTCCGATAACCCGTATCCTTCTAAGATCGGCACATTAAATGTTTCTTCAAAGGTTCGAAAGATTTCGGTTGGCAATGGCGCACCACCGCTTACTGCAACACGCAATGACGAGGTATCAAATTGATGCTGCACGTGAAGCAGACCGATGTACATCGTTGGCACACCAGCAAATATCGTCACCCTATGTTTTTCCACCAGCTCAAGAACATGTTTAGGCTCAAACCTAGGCACTAACACCAATGTTGCCCCGCCCAAAACACTAGCATTTAAGTGGACGGTTTGACCAAATGTATGAAATAAAGGCAAAGTTACTAAGTGAATATCATCGGCCTGGCTGCCCATAATGTTTTGTGCCACCAGAGCGTTCATTATGATGTTCTGCTGAGTCAGCTCAGCGCCTTTTGGTAAGCCTGTCGTCCCTGATGTATACAAAATCACACAAGTATCATCCGCATTACGCGGTATATAATCCGGCAACGGTTGGACATCGGCTATAAACGCATTGAGAGTTATTACACCATTCCAATAGCTTTGATCTTGAGATTGAGTCAGTACGACTATGCCTTCGCATGTATCGACTTGTTCAAAGGCTTTGACGCCCTCTTTTGCCATTGGCAGTTCTTTCGTCCCTTCAAAGCAGAAATAAAACTTCGCTTTTGAATCTTCTAAGTGATACTTAATTTCTCGCGCTTTCAAAAGCACATTTAATGGGACTGCAACCGCGCCAGCTTTTTGTATTGCATAATAAACAAACGCGAAAAAAGGAATGTTTGGGCATGAAATCGCAACGCGGTCACCTGGCTTTACGCCTTTATTGATTAAAGACGCTGCGATCTTGCCGGCGATCGCATTAAACTGCGCATAATTTATCTTTTCAGCGCCACATATCAACGCCGTTTTATCTGGTTTACTCGCAGCATTTCTTTGTAACGCAGCAGCAAGATTCATCATAGTCTCTTCACCTCTTACTTGTCTTTCTCGTCTAATCAGCTCAGGAGCATTAACTAAGCAAGTTATCCTTAACACTGGATCGTCAGCATTTGATTCTCACCAGTCATTACCATTTAACATTATGTTTACAACGCAATCAGGACTAAGAATGTAAAGCAATTAACATTTCAGAAGGCAAATTAATAAAAGTGTGAGCTTGAAAGAGATGAATTGTTATAAATATCACCCCAAGTCACTAAAAACTCTGACTGCAATAGCAAATACAAAAGCGGTTAAAATTAACAAAAAGAAAACAAATAAAGAAAAATAAACTTGAACAATCCCAAGCGTAACCCTTATAAGAAAAATCAATAGCAAACGTTTGCTATTGAACAAAACTTTATCGTTCGTCAATAAAATATCGATTAATCCATCAATAATACCTTGCTGCATATTGCCAATTGTAAACGATAAGTGTAAAAAGCAAGGCGAGATAATTATCCGTAAATCCATTTATGGTTAGTGGGTAATTTTAGGATTTTACATTTTATTAGCACAGAGGTTATGGAAGTGTTAAAAGAAAAGAGTTTGCTAAACAACATTGGCGTACAAGTCGTAATCGCCATGATCGTGGGCACAGCCGTTGGTGCCATGATGGGTCATGATGCGACAGTGTTCGCTCCTTTAGGTGCTATCTTTATCAACTTAATCAAAATGTTGGTTATTCCTTTGGTCGCTGTAGCCTTGATTTCTGGCGCCGCTGGTCTTGGGAACAGCCAGTCAGCAGGTAAAGTTGGTATCGTCACTCTAGGTTATTTTGGTTTAACATCCGCCCTAGCCGTTGCGCTTGCACTATTTATGGGTGAAGTATTCCAACCAGGCATGGGTATCGACGTCTCTGGCGTTGAAGGCATGTTCTCAGCAGAATACGCTTCAAAAGGTGAACTACCTACTTTCTGGGCAACCATCACTGGTATGATCCCAACCAACGTTTTCCAATCACTAAATGAAGCAAACATCCTACAGATCCTCGTTTTCTGTATGTTCTTTGGTATTGCGATTTCTAAGCAAGCAAAAGAGCGTCGTGAACCAATCATCAATGGTGTTAACTGCATCGTTGACGCAATGGTTTGGATGATCAACAAAGTAATGATCATTGCACCTATCGGTGTATTTGGTCTGATGGCAGAAGCCGTCGGTACGTTCGGTTTTGGTGCGCTAATGGTGGTGTTTAAACTGTTCGTTGTTTACGTTGCCGCCATCCTAATCTTCGGTTTCGTTGTTTACCCAGCAATGGTGCATGTTTTCACGAAGACATCTGCGAAGAAATTCCTGTCTTCAATGAAGAAACCGCAAGCAGTTGCGCTTTCAACAGCGTCTTCTATGGCAACACTGCCTGTTACAATGGACACCTGTGAAAAAGAGCTGGGCGTAAAAAATTCAACTGCATCATTTGTTCTGCCTCTAGGCGCAACGATCAACATGTCAGGTAATGCGATTTACTATGGCTTGGTTGCTATCTTCTTTGCTCAACTGTTCAATATCGATCTAGGCATGGGCGCTTACATTGCAATTATCGTAACGTCTACATTGGGTGCGGTTGGTCAAGCGGGTGTTCCTGGCCCTTCTTTCCTAGTGGTTGCCGTGCTTCTTGCCGCTGGTATTCCAATTGAAGGTCTACCGCTGCTATTCGCTCTTGACCGTATTTTCGATATGATTCGTACAGCACTGAACATCACAGGTGATGCTGCATGTGCAGTTATCGTTGATGCGCTAATTGAAGAAGAAACGGCAGAAGCTGAGCTTAAAAAGCAAGAAGCCTAACTCTTTCTTGAATAGACCAAAAACCGCTCATTATGAGCGGTTTTTTTGTCTTTTCTTGCATTACGTAACTATACAAATAGAAACCGATGGCATAAATTTTTCAAAATGATATAAACCATTACAAAATATAACAAAACGTTAGAACTAGGTTATATCATGAGTCTTGAGCAATCTTTGGAATATCTCACCAAAACAAATTTGCCGATCGAATCAAAGCAGCAGGCACTGGTTGACTCAGTTATTCTTACCCTAACGAAACAAAAACGAGATGCTCTTTTTCAACAGGTTGCTCTGTATCGAATAAAACTGCTTAAATCTCTCTTTCCTAAACACGCATCAAAAAGTCTTTCTGCACTATTTGAGTTAATGGATTATCGAGATTTAGTGCAACAGTATCCTACAGGTTTCTCCGAAGAGATTCGTTTACTTGAACAACTTGCCGCAGATTGTTACCCGCATTGGATGGTTTTCTGGTGTCAATGCGAGATCGAAGCAATCAAGCAAAAATATCCGTCAAACGAAGCTGCGATTCCTACTCCGCTTCCGTTTGACGACCACAGCTATACTGGCGTGTTAATTGAAGATATCGCAGATTGCGATCTTGAGGTAATGCTGCCAAATCATGCAGCGTTAATGCCGATTTCCGAAGCGATCACACTGAGTAATCTTGAGCTTTTCGTCCAAACTGAACAATGGTTTGAAATCTTGCCTCTTTTATCACTCTCGCAAAAAGGGCAGCACTTTGCGCTCTTGCTCAAATCGTCATCTTCACCAATCATGGTCTCCTCCGCTTTAGTGCAAGGCTGGCATCAACGAAATAACTGGCTCAGTTACTCACCACAGTTTAGTAACGAACAATGGCAGTTTTGCTTTCCTAATCATGGGTACAGTGTTCTCAATCAACTGGGTATTTTGGAGTGTCGTGCTCTAACTCATGAGCACACTCTTATTGGGTTTGATGCTCAGTTTCAATCTCATGTAAAGAACACTGAAGCGGTTTGCGAAGTACTGCGTCTTACGGTGGGAGGCAACATTCAACAAAAGCTGTATTTTTTGTATCTGGCGCAAAAAACTATGATGAGCGAGCTCTATAAAGCAGGCTATAAGCTCGGCTTTACCATTATTGAGCAAGTATTTATGTTAAATTTCTATCAATCTATTGATTTAAGTGCCTACTTTCACTCAGGATACCGCGACATTAACGGTGACGGTACCAAGACATACCGCGGTTTCTGGAATTTAGGTATGATGGTTGAAGCATTTCAAGACATACAATTTCGCGACTACAAACATTGCGTACGAACAAAAAGAATGGATAAAAAGGTGAATGAGCATGCTTGATGTTCATTTGCACGGTCTCTTTTACCCAAAAGCAATGGCATTGTACGCGACTGTACTAATAGTATTCGCTTGGCTACTGTATTACTGCTATCGCCTAAAACAGAAGAGTGAATCAATCTTAGGCTCGCATCACGCGCCTTACATCGCTTATTCCAGCTGTATCATTGTTTGGATAAGCAGCAACGCCTATTTCCATACCGATTTATTGCCAGAATTAGGCTCTGTTGGTGGCATCTTTATGGCTAAGTTAGCGAACTTAGCGTCTTTTTTCGCCTTTGCGTTTGCATTCTATTTTTCTTGCCAGTTAACCGCAGATGTTAAAAAAACAGCGGTCAAAGTCTGGCAAAAAGTCGTCTTTGTCGCACTAGCAACGTATTCACTGTACATCAACTTAGTGCCGAATCTTACTGTCGAAAATGTCACCATTAGTGGTCCAAGCCAGTTCGTCATTGAATTTGGCCCACATACCTCATATTTTTTCATTAGTTTGCTAGCTTTCGTGGTACTAACGCTGCTTAACTTGATTGCCATGCGCGCGAACAGCAGCAAGCTCACGCTA
This sequence comes from Vibrio sp. Y58_MX_L22, assembly GCF_024181865.1. Taxonomy (NCBI): domain Bacteria; kingdom Pseudomonadati; phylum Pseudomonadota; class Gammaproteobacteria; order Vibrionales; family Vibrionaceae; genus Vibrio; species Vibrio sp. Y58_MX_L22. Next base: position 192,292 of record NZ_JAMZAN010000004.1, on the reverse strand, counting down.
GCAAAAAGCAACTATATGATCGCTGGCATTTTGGTATTCATGTTATCTACGGCAGTGATACACCTTGGAATGACGTATTTCCTTGGCGACTTCTCCCTAACTTGGTTACCACCAGCACTTTCAATCAGCGAAATGTTGTTTGTGGGCTATGCCCTACTTACCTCCCGCTTCTACAGCGCTAAATATCTCACGTACTTAACGGTAAGCGCGCTCTTAGTCTGCGCCATTTTTGTTCTGCCGCTAGGGGCGATATTTATTCCTATCTCTGAAGATAACCAATGGCTTGTTGCGGTACCTTTATGCGCGCTTATCGGTATCACTTGGCACTTGCTTTTTAAGCGAGTCAGTCGTTTCGCTTCGTATTTTATTTATGGGAAACGACACACTCCCGTTCAGCAAATCCTTGGGTTAGAGGAAGAGTTTAAACGCTCAATAGATGATGCTATGCGTCAGTTGGCATCGTTACTTAACATACCAAACAACAAGCTACAGCTAGTCACTAGCAATTACACAGAAACGTTTTACGAAGAGTACCTGCCGTCAAGCAAGTCAGTTCTCGTGCTTGATGAGTTGTCTGAAGAAATTGATTATGCCTCCTCTTCTAAAGGGTCTATGAGAAAGCTCTACGAGCGTATGCGCTCAAGCAATACTGCGCTCGTTATGCCTCTCTTCGGTCGTGGAAAGTCTGTTACTCACTTGCTGATTTCTTCACATAAAATAGATAATAAGCTGTTTTCTAATGAAGAAATCTCAGCTCTGCAAACGTTATTAGTTCGCATCCAGAGCACCATAGAAGCCGATAGAAAGGTACGCCAAAGCCGTGCGCTGGCTAACTCCATTGCACATGAAATGCGTAACCCTCTCGCTCAAGTACAATTACAATTTGAAGCTTTAAAACAGCATATAGAGTCAAACGCCTCACTGGATACGCTAAAAAGAGAAATTGATAAAGGTGAAGCCGCTATACAACGCGGTCGACAACTTATCGATATTATTTTACGAGAAGTTAGCGACAGTTCACCAGAGCATGAGCCTTTAGCTCTCACTTCCATACATAAAGCCACCGACCAAGCAGTAAGCCGTTATGGTTTTGAAAACGATCAAATAATAGAGAGAATTAACCTGCCACAGGCACACGATTTTGTCGCGAAGTTAAATGAGACCCTGTTTAACTTTGTCATTTTCAATTTGATTCGTAACGCTATCTACTATTTTGATTCTTATCCCGACAGTCAAATTGAGATTCGTACCCAGACGGGGGCTTACGAAAACATTCTGATCTTCCGAGATTGTGGGCCAGGTATAGATCGCAGTATCTTACACAAGATATTTGATGACTTTTTCTCGTATCAAAAAAGCGGAGGCAGTGGCTTAGGTTTGGGCTATTGCCAACGTGTTATGCGCTCCTTCGGAGGACGAATAGAGTGCCAGTCTGAATTGAATGAGTTCACAGAATTCTACTTGTATTTCCCAGTCGTACCAAACGCACCAAAACCAGAGACATTAAGAGCACCGGACTTTGATAGCTGGAAAGCAACTGCATCACATTCTGAAAATCATTCAGCTCAACACGTACAAGTATCTAAAGATGCACCAACAGTGCTCATTGTTGATGACAAAGAGGTGCAACGCACCTTGGTACAGATGTATTTAAAAAGGCTGGGAGTCAACAGCTTACAAGCAAATAATGGAGCCTCTGCGGTAGAACTATTCCACTCTCACAAGATTGATCTCGTTCTTATGGATGTCCAAATGCCGGTAATGAATGGATTTGACGCAAGCCAACGGATTAAGCAAATCACATCCTCCGTTCCAATCATTGCCTTATCTGGTGAGTCTGGAGCTAGAGAGTTGGAGCTAATTTCGAAACTCATGGATGACAGACTCGAAAAGCCCACCACGTTAAATGCACTTCAAGTCGTCATCCAAAGATGGCTACAGAACGAGAATTTTGCACCTTCCAACACTTTTTAATTTGCAAATATAGAATTGGCACTAGATGTGCATTATTGGGGTAAATCGAATTATCCAGAAGGTCAAGCAGGCTGCAAATGAGTAGCGTATGAGCTTGATAAGGAGATCGCCATGTTACTTCATCGACATACATACTACGGCTTGATTCATCATGGAATCAAAACACTGTTACTTGATCGCTTAGGCCACTATACAGAAGAAGAGTATCATCAATATCTGAGCCTGATGACTGGTAAATCCACTTGCTTCACGATGTCTCTCGAAGAGCTAGAAGCAACGGTCGATAACTTACTACGGGAAGGCTATTTAGAAGATGTAAAAACGCTTATTTCCCAATATCAACGTGTTGCTTAAGGTTTAAAACTCTCAACTTTATTGCCGCTTCACGCGGCAATTTTTATTCTTTCCATTTGCTGTTTCGACGTGGAAGAAGCTTGCGGGCTGTACGATATACTAAGCGTTACTATTCTTACCTTAACTTCCCCAGTATTCACATCTTGTCAGATTCCGTTAGACTGTCTTCAATTCAACAATTAGGTAGATTTTGCCATCATGAAGCAGATCCTAGACTTTATACCACTCATCGTTTTCTTCGCTTTATACAAGCTGTACGACATCTATGTGGCGACAGGTGCACTGATCGCAGCAACAGCCATTCAGCTTGTCGTCACCTATGCGCTGTATAAGAAAGTCGAAAAGATGCAGCTAATAACATTTGTTATCGTCACTATCTTCGGCGGCATGACCCTTTTCTTCCACGACGACAATTTTATAAAGTGGAAAGTCACCATCATTTACGCGATTCTGGCGATTGGCTTAGCAGTGAGCCACGCATTGGGAAAATCAGCCATCAAAGGTATGCTAGGCAAGGAAATTACGTTACCTGACGCTGTTTGGGCAAAGATTAACTGGGCTTGGGTTGGCTTCTTCTCATTCTTCGCTGGCCTAAACATTTATATTGCTTACGAATTGCCGTTGGATGTTTGGGTTAACTTCAAAGTATTTGGAATGTTGATCGCGACATTTGCCTACATGTTTGCGACTGGCTTTTACATTTATAAACACATGCCAAAAGAACAAAAAAATAACTCATCCGATGTGTCCACTGATGATTAAAAACTCAGTTTTGCTATAATCCGCGACTTCACAGCGGCCTTCGGGTCGCTGTTTTGCTCCATGTATCAGTAAACCGCTCAAACAACGTACCGTTTTCAGACCATTCTTGCTGCTGTAAACCAACTTTCTCTGGTCCGGTATCTGCGGTTTTTTAAGGACCTTTGGTTCTAGGTATTTACTATGTTGGCGCTTAGTTTGAGCGCCTTTAAGATTTAGGATGTCACAATGAGTCAAGAAATTAGCTCTCCGAAAGGTCAAATGCTGCTTCGTACCCTTGCAATGCCTGCAGATACAAACGCCAATGGCGATATTTTTGGCGGTTGGATAATGTCTCAGCTCGACTTAGCGGGCGCGATTCTGGCAAAAGAGATCTCTTGTGGTCGCGTTGTCACCGTTTCGGTATCAAGCATTACGTTCAAAAAACCTGTTGGTGTGGGCGATGTCGTATGCTGCTACGGCGAATGCACTAAGATCGGCCGCACATCCATGAGTGTCGATTTGGAAGTATGGGTCAAACCCGTCAAAGCTCACGGTGTTGGCGAACGCTTCATGGTTTGTGATGCGACCTTCAACTACGTAGCCATTGACAGTGAAGGTAAACCACGTCCGGTTCAGAATTAGTCAACCTACAACGCTAACAGTTAGAAAGGAGCTCACATTTTCTGTTGTTCACTTGTGAGAGACACAAAAAAGGCGTTAAATTAACACTTTACCCTACCAATTAAGGAACTATGCTATGTGGTATGTCATCTTTTCACAGGACGTTGAGAACTCGTTGGAAAAACGCATGAGCGTTCGCCCACAACACTTGGATCGCTTACAAAAGCTACAAGACGAAGGTCGCCTTCTTACAGCTGGTCCGATGCCTGCGATAGATTCTGACAATCCTGGTGAAGCTGGATTTACGGGCTCAACTGTCATCGCTGAATTCGCCTCTCTAGAGGATGCTAAAGCGTGGGCAGAAGCCGATCCTTATGTAGCGGCTGGTGTTTACGATCATGTAATCGTGAAACCGTTCAAAAAAGTGTTTTAATTTATGAAAAAATTACTGTGTCTTTTCTTGGTATTTGGTGCTCTGGCTGGCTGTTCATCAACCGATGATAATCAGCGCCAACTTGAGCTTATGGCATCAAACCGAGCAGGAGTCTTGTCTGCGGGCCTCCCTTTAGAGTACGGTCCACTGCAAATAATGCGTGTCTCATCCAACAAAAATGTTGTAGAGATGATGATGATTTATAACGATGGCGCACTCGGTGCAAAGCCGTTAAATCAAGTACTGAATACCAGTATCTATACCTACTGCAGCAACCCAGAAGTTCGCAAGCAAATTGATATGGGCTTGATGTATCGTATTAAGGTACGTAATTCTCGCGGTCAGTTGATGGCAGATGAGTTGGTTTCCGCACAGACTTGTACTCAGGTGAAGTAGCTACAGTAATTTTTGTTGCTTTCGGCATGAGACGATGATTCGCTATTATTGGATAATCTGAAAACGAAAGTTAACAATTAAGAATAGAAAAACGGAGACCACAGTCTCCGTTTTTATTTGCTGTAACGATGTGTTACGCCAGCTCAGCACGGAGCTTCTTCGCCGCTGAAACCAGATTTGCCAATGCGGCTTCTGTCTCCTTCCAGTTTCGTGTTTTCAGACCACAATCTGGGTTTACCCACAAACGTTGAGCCGGAATTTTTTCTGCCGCTTTCTTGATTAAACCTTCAATCCATTCTTCCGTAGGAATGTTTGGTGAGTGAATGTCATAAACACCAGGGCCAATTTCGTTCGGGTAATTGAACTCTTCAAATGCTTTCAGCAGCTCCATATTTGAGCGAGATGTTTCAATGGTAATGACGTCCGCATCGAGTGCCGCAACCGAATCAATGATTTCATTGAACTCGCTGTAACACATATGAGTGTGAATCTGAGTTTCTGGTTTTGCACTTGCCGCAGAGACCTTAAACGCATTTACGGCCCATTCTAAGTACGCTTTGTGATCGCGTTTTTTGAGTGGTAAACCTTCTCTAATGGCTGGCTCGTCAATTTGAATGATATTGATGCCTGCATCTTGCAGGTCAGACACCTCATCACGTAGTGCCAAAGCAAGTTGCTGCGCAATTTCTTGACGTGTGATGTCTTCACGTGGGAACGTCCAACATAAAATCGTTACTGGTCCAGTCAACATGCCTTTCATCTGTTTGCTGGTTAGCGATTGTGCGTACGTCGACCATTCAACTGTGATCGGTTTTTCACGTTCAATGTCAGCAACTACAATGGCAGGTTTCACACAGCGAGAACCATAACTCTGTACCCAACCAAATTTGGTCGTTTGAAAACCCGCCAAGTTCTCAGCGAAGTATTCCACCATGTCGTTACGCTCTGCTTCACCATGAACTAGCACATCTAGGTCGAGCGCCTCTTGACGTTTTACTGCGTCAGCAATATGTCCTTTAAGTGCTTGGATATATTCAGACTCAGATAATTGACCTGTACGATAAGCGCTGCGCTGCACCCGGATTTCACCCGTTTGAGGAAAAGAGCCGATTGTCGTTGTTGGCAACAGAGGCAAGCCCAATACTTCAGCTTGATGCGCAGCACGCTCCGCGTAAGGTGCGCTGCGCTCGGCAAGTGACGCAGTAATACTGTTTAAACGTGCTTGAACTTGTGGCTTATTCACATGCGTTGCCGTTTTACGTGCTTTGATTGGCTGGCTGTAGGTATCACAAGCGAGAATCGCATCTTGATCACCATCGAGTGCGCGGCCAAGCAAGGCGACTTCTGTTACTTTTTGTTTTGCGAACGCAAACCAGCTTTTCACTTCCTCACTGAGTTCTGTTTCCTGTTCCAGATCAACCGGGCTATGTAGCAAAGAGCATGAGCTCGCAACCCAAAGGTTGTCGCCCAGTTTTTCTTTTACTGGCTGTAGACGTTCAAGTTGCGCACTCAAATCCGAGCGCCACACGTTACGACCGTTGACCACGCCAGCAGACAGCACCCACCCCTCCGGTAGTTTGGCAACCACGTCGTCAAGCTGCTGAGGCGCGGCAGATAAATCGATATGCAAACCATCCACTGGTAGCTTTACAATTTTGTCTAGCGTATCGCTTATAGAGTCAAAGTACGTCGTTAGCAGCACTTTTACATCGCTTCGAATCACTTGGTACGCTAGCTTGAACGCATCAGCCCATTTGCTTTCTAGCTCCAGTGACAAAATTGGCTCATCAATCTGAACCCACTCAACACCTTGACTTGCGAGCTTTGCCAAAATAGCTTGGTAAGCCGTAAGCAATCGTGGCAGTAGCGTCAGGCGATCGAACCCTTCTTCTACCTCTTTACCTAAGTAAAGATAACTGACTGGGCCAAGCAAAACTGGCTTCACTTTATGCCCAGCTTGGGTTGCTTCGTTGACTTCTTCAAACAGTTGCGGCCAACTCACTTCAAATGTATCGTCCTTGCTAAATTCAGGTACGATGTAGTGGTAGTTTGTGTTGAACCATTTAGTCATATCCGATGCTGCAGCGCCCGCACAGCCGCAACCCGCTTGAGATTGACCGCGACCCACTTTGAATAGCGTATCCAAATCAGGGAAACCGTCTGCGTGACGTTTTGGCACGTGACCCAGTAACAACGTGGTCGTCAGTACATGATCGTACCAAGCAAAATCGCCAGCGGTGGTAAAACTCAAGCCAGCATCTGTTTGCGTTTGCCAGTTTTTAGCGCGCAGATCTGCTCCAACCTTTTTAAGCTCTGCTTGATCAATTTCTCCGCGCCAGTATTTTTCCTGAGCGAATTTTAATTCTCGTTTTTCACCAATGCGTGGATAACCTAGTACGTGCGTTGTTGTCGCCATGTCCCTATTCCTTTTTCAATCTTGTTTAATTTGTTTGGGTCAGAGTATCTTTCGTCATGAAAGATGTCTGGATGGCTAAACTATCGCTCTCATCTGCGGTTTGAACAACGTCCATTTATTCAACTTGTTTATTAAAAAAATTCATCATGAGGCGACATGATTCGCAAATAAACACAACAAATAGACGTCTAGACGTTTACATATCCATTTTTTGTCGTTAAGTTATTTACACGATTGCTATTCTGTTCATAGCGAGCAACAAAGGATGAAAGGAATTCATGATAGAGCTAAAACATTTGCGGACACTCACTTCGCTTCGAGACACTGGCTCTCTAACGGCAACAGCGACCGCTTTGCATCTCACTCAGTCGGCACTGTCTCATCAGATCAAAGATTTGGAGGCGCGAATTGGAGGGCAACTGTTCCTGAGAAAGACTCGTCCGGTGAAGTTCACTTCAGAGGGAGAAATCCTATTGCGTCTTGCAGAAGATATCCTTCCGAAACTCGCAAGAGCAGAAAATGATTTAGCGAGCTTGAAAGAAGACGTCAATGGCCGATTACATATGGCCATTGAATGTCACTCTTGCTTCCAATGGCTAATGCCTGCACTTAGGGAGTACCAACTTGCTTGGCCTAGCGTAACATTGGACTTTTCCTCTGGTTTTGGCTTTGAACCACTCCCAGCTCTATTGGCAGGCGAACTCGATCTCGTTATTACTTCCGATATCCAACCTCGATCTGAAGTCCACTACGAGCCTCTATTCGACTTTGAAATGCGTTTAATTACCGCAACCAACCACCCATTGGCGGAAAAAGACATTATTGATCCGCAAGATCTCGCAGATCAAACCATGCTCTCTTATCCGGTTCAAAAACAAAGGCTAGACGTCGTAAAACACTTTCTTCAGCCAGCAGGAATAGAACCTGCGAAATGGAAGCAAGCCGACAACACTCTCATGTTAGTTCAGATGGTCTCTGCTGGATTGGGGGTGGCCGCACTACCCAATTGGGCGATTTCTGAATTTTCTCGCCAAGGTCTTATTACCAGTAAACCTTTCGGCCAAGGCTTATGGCGTCGCTTGTTTGCAGCAACGCGTCACTCAGAGAAAGAGAAGCGTTACTTACAAGCTTTTTTCGCAACCGCGAGGCTACAATGTAAAAGCCACCTTGACGGAATCAAGGTGGCTTAAAAGATTTGGATTATGAAAGGCTTAGCGTTGATATGCTTTAAATTGGTTAGTCAATGGATCGTACTGATAACCGAGCATATCAAGCTTGCCGACTACAGACTCTACATCCATCTCATACACTGATACTAACTCGTCAAAACTGTCGCACTCTAAACGTAGCTTTTCGTTGACGATACCTAGCAAAATAGTGCTGTCCAGATTACCTACATTGCTTAAATCCATCGCGACTCTCCTCTTCGACAAGGTATATAAACAAGCGTAGTAGTAATCACGCGAATTTAAAGTGAGTGCGATCTAAAACGTGATCACCTTATACCCAAGCACCAAGAAAGCACTTGGATATAAGCTGTCTAGCTTTGTCTTTAGAATAGAGGTTAAGCCGCGAGAGAGAATAAACCTTGCAGGCTCGTCATCGACGCGAGTGCTAGAAGCAAGGCAACGCTCAGTTGCACCTTTTCTGGTTTCTTATGCGTAAAAATATGCCAACACCACACAATAATTGAAGAAATTAGCATAGCTAAAGACAGCAAGATCGGCTGTGTCGCAGCGTTTAGTGTGGCTTCATTTAACTGGTAAGAAGCAAACAACGTTGCGATGACTAATAGCATTCCAGACACAATGCCCGTAACTGGTAAAATACGGTGAAATGCCTGTAATCTGCTGCGAGCTATCGTAAGCAGCAATTGAGAAAATGACGCCCCAAGGAAAAATATCATTAGCGCCATCGCTATCGATGCTGGCCAGCTTGATTGCTCAAATACTTGAATACTCACATACGCAAAGGCCAAACCATTCGCTAAATGCATCGCCCATAGTGGCCCTTTTTCACGCGTTTTCTTGGTTTGAACCTGAGAATAGAAGTAGAAAATAGCAAACACGATCATAAATGCTTCAATGCGAAGTGACGCAACAGCGAGCCACAATACAGCTACTGCAGGCAACATTTTATGAAGACGTCCTCGCTGACCAGGACAAATATCGCCCTTGATTAGAAGCAAAGTCAGTAGCGCTTGTGCGCCAAATAGCATCGGAGGGAAAGTAACCAGCAATTGTTGAATCATGTTGAATGCACGCTCAAAAGTCATTTTGGGGGGCGATAATATCAAATCAACTATCGCCAAACCACCGAAAGTCGGCCCCCAAATGAGCTAAAACGGTAAGACAATTTTATTCACAGAGAAGCAAGATACTTCAACGCGTCTTCCTGCGTTAAAACTCCACGGTACTCTTCTTTGGTATTACACAATACCCAAGGGAAACGAATGCCGGTTTTAACCAACTCTCGAATAACAGAGACAGGTAAATCCTCATCAACCAACACAAATTCGGTGCTCATTATCTGATTAACAGGACGTTTCCAAATTCTGCTTTCTCGTTCAGTTTCTCGCTCTGTGCCCATCGAGGGCGTTAGGTGTAAATTCACCGTCTCTTTCGTAATTAACCCAACACAACGATTTTCATTGAGAACAACTAAAGGCAAGCTTGGATTCAAATTCATGTACTCCACTGCCAAGGAGAGCGGTTCTCCAGGGTCCATAGACCTGACTTGTTCATGGCTCAAAGATTGCAGCACATCACTTTGCTTAGACTCAATCGCGATGTCAGAGAACAGATGCTCATAACTGTCCGCTTTATCCATCAAATCGACAGGCACGGCAGCAGAAAATAGAAAGCCCTGCATGTAATCGACACCGATTTCTGCCAATACTTGAAGTTCTTGCTTAGATTCCACGCCTTCAGCAACCACTTTTACATTCATTTGCTGTGCAAGCTCGGTGACCATTTTCACAATGTTATAGCTGGTGCTCCCTTTATGAATGTTCTTGATGAATTTTCGGTCTATTTTCAGTAAATCAAACTGCCCTTTTTCTAGATAAGAAAAAGAAGAATACCCAGTACCGAAGTCATCAATCGCGATCTCAATGCCCTCTTTCCGCACTTCCTCTAGAGCTCGAGTATGCTCCTCATCTTGTTCAAAATACGCGGTTTCTGTTAGCTCGATAGTTACTCGCTTAGGGTCTACACCACTGGCTTTAATCAAATCATGCGACCGCTGAAGGATCTGAAGAGAATCCAATTTCGTATTGAGGGAGCGATTGATGGTCACGCCCACTTCCTCGCCATAAATTTCTTGTAAGCGCGGAAAGTGCTTCAACGCAGCTTGGCAGACCACATCATCAAGTGCCGCTATGAGTTCTAGATCTTCAATAATAGCGATCATCTTTTGCGTGCAATACGCATCATTTTCATCATAGAAGCGTGCGAGAGCCTCGAACTTAACCACGCTTCCGGTTTGAACGTCGATAATCGGTTGAAAGTAAACGTCCACTAGCCCACTCTCTATTTGCGCCTCCAAAAACGCCTCGAGATGTTGGCGCTTCACTAATTCAGAGTGAAGTTCACTGTCGTAAAAGTTGAAATAGCTACCTTCACCGGAAATAGAGGACAACATTGCTTGCGCTGCATGTGCTAGCGCTTGTCTTGGTCGGTTCGTATCATAGCCAAGGATTGACACACCAGTTTGGCCTTTAACGATAGTGGCATGCATTTTTGTGCCCATTTCATTTCTAAGCTCATTAAAGAACCCTTTCATGGCAATTTGGATCAAACGAACCGGGCTCAACCATTGACAATGAGGGGTCTGCAAGCATACGACAAACACATCCCGAGATAACTGCCCCGCAATACTGGTGTAGCGACTTCGCATAATAAAATCTGCAAAACCTAATTGCTGTTCAAGCAAGTATCTCTCCGAAAACTTGGGTCTTAGTGTCATAACAATGTTGAGTTCTTTATTTCTGCTTTCATTCGCTAAGGTAGCTAATTGGAGTTCAAATTCTTTCCTCGTCGGTAAAAAGGCAGCCCAATCATGCTGTTGTTCACAACGATTTTTCATCCACAACAACGAAGCAGAAATATCCGTAGAAAATCCGAGATAAAGAATTCGTCCAGAGTGAAACGTAAGTCGGTAAATACAAAGATGATGAGCTTGGTTGCTACCGTTTGCTGTTTTGCTCAGCAAGTTACCACACCAACATCCTTCATCATTAATTTGCTGCCACAGCTGATCATAAAACGCTTGGCTATGGTGAGAGGTACTGAATATATGAGTTTTAAGCCCAACCAGATCTCGGTTTTGATAGCCCATTTGTAACTCAAAGGCACGGTTACAACCTAAGATGCGCGTATCTTCATCGGCAACTAAAACGCCTACATTTGGCAAATCAAAAATCGTTTCGAGGATTTTCGCTAACTCCTCGCAACCAGTGATTGTTAATTGTGGAATGATAGTGCCTTGGATAATGCGCTTATTGAGCCTTTCAAAACTAATAGTAACGTGCACTAAGTTAACGTTTTTTAGCATCATGCAACAAGAAAACCGCCCCCGTCCGCCAAAGAGTTCCACTTCTAGAATTCGTTGTTTTAGCGTTTCTTGTTGCCCCATCAGCATATGATCAAACAAGTTATTTAGGCTGGTTACTGGCGTACTTATCCCAAATGCCTTTGCCATTCCTTGCTGATCACATTCGAACTCGCGAGTATCAATATCGTAAGACCACTCTATAACAGGAGTTAGACTGGAAGTCGTTTGCATTTTTGGATGCACTGTTGTCGTAGATTCACTCATACCCTAGCCCCTTTTTTTGTAATTAGCCCAAGGCTCAAAATTCACAGTCAATTCGCGACATTCCAGTTGGGACCTGCCGATCCTCTTTATAGATGGATTGTGTCAACGATAAGCCTATCGACTTAGAACTATTTCCAGAGCAGCTCAGCCTTTTGCATTTAATATGCACTAATTTGATTATAGGCTTTACCCCATATAAGCACACCATTGCTTATACTTTGTATTAAGATTGCGACATTTTTCATGAACCGATCTATAACCATGAGGCTTTCAAGGTGAAATTAGACAGAAAATCGCCGATAGAGCATTGATATTTTTACAAACCAAATAAAACTCGATGAACTAAGCTGGAATAGATGAGTTTGTTATAGATACCTGATAATCAAATCGCTATAATTCGCGCTCCCTGGAACAGAGAGCAAAATATGACCAATAACATCACTCCTATTCATGAGTACAAAAAATACTGGGCAGAGTGTTTTGGTACGGCACCTTTCTTGCCGACCAGTCGCAAAGAAATGGATGCCCTAGGATGGGATAGCTGTGACATTATCATTGTAACCGGTGACGCTTATGTGGATCACCCAAGCTTTGGTATGGCTATCATTGGCCGCCTGCTAGAAGCACAAGGTTTCCGTGTCGGTATCATTGCTCAACCAGAATGGCAAAATAAAGATGAGTTCATGCAACTTGGTAAGCCAAATCTGTTCTTCGGGATCACTGCGGGTAACATGGACTCCATGATCAACCGTTACACCGCGGATAAAAAGCTTCGTCACGATGACGCGTACACACCGAATAACGAAGGTGGTAAACGCCCAGACCGCGCGACTTTGGTTTACTCTCAGCGTTGTCGTGAGGCATACAAAGAAGTACCTATTGTTTTAGGTGGTATCGAAGCTAGCCTACGCCGTGTGGCGCACTACGATTACTGGTCAGATAAAGTTCGCCGTTCTGTACTGTTTGATGCAAAAGCAGACATCCTACTTTTTGGTAACGCAGAGCGCGCACTTGTCGAAGTAGCACATCGCATCGCAAACGGCGAAGACATCAGCACCATGACCAATATTCGTGGTACTGCCGTGAACTTGCCAGCGGCGCCAGAAGGCTACACGGTTATTGATTCTTCTCGCATTGAAAAACCTCGTAAAGAAGCGTTCGTACCAAAGAACCCATACGAAGTAGAAACTCAGTGTGAAACTAAAAAAGACGAGCCAGTTGCACAACCAATCACGATTCGCCCATCACGCCACGATGCTGCGACGACTGCGGTCCGTTTACCTTCGTTTGAAAAGCTAAGAAACGATCGCATTCTTTATGCGCATGCAAGCCGTGTATTGCATCTAGAAACGAACCCGTACTCTGGTCGAGCGTTACTTCAAAGCCATGGTGATCGTGAACTTTGGGTAAACCAAGCTCCAATTCCATTGACGACCGAAGAGATGGACTTTGTGTTTGGCCTGCCTTACGCGCGTGTCCCTCACCCTATGTACGGGAAAGCAAAAATTCCTGCGTACGACATGATCAAGACGTCTGTGAACATCATGCGTGGTTGCTTTGGTGGCTGTTCTTTCTGTTCGATTACCGAGCATGAAGGTCGAATCATTCAAAACCGTTCGAAAGAGTCTATCATCAACGAGATTGAAGAAATTCGCGACAAAGTTCCGGGCTTTACCGGCACAATTTCCGATCTTGGTGGCCCGACTGCAAACATGTACCGCCTGGGCTGTAAAGATCCAAAAGCGGAAGCGAACTGTCGTCGTCCTTCTTGTGTATTCCCGGGCATCTGTAACAAGCTAAACACAGACCACAAACACACGATCGATTTATACCGCGAAGCGCGTAAAGTTGAAGGCGTGAAGAAAGTGATGGTTGCATCTGGCGTACGTTACGACCTTGCGATTGAATCACCAGAATACGTGAAAGAGCTCGTGACTCACCACGTAGGCGGTTACTTGAAGATTGCACCGGAACATACAGAGAAAGGTCCTCTTGATCTAATGATGAAGCCAGGCATGGGTACGTACGATCGCTTTAAAGAGATGTTCGAGAAATACAGTGCAGAAGCAGGCAAGAAGCAGTACTTAATCCCTTATTTTATCTCTGCGCACCCAGGCACAGAAGACGAAGACATGCTGAACCTTGCTCTGTGGCTGAAAAAGAACAACTTCGAATGTGACCAAGTACAAAACTTCTACCCTTCGCCAATGTGTAACGCAACGTCGATGTACTACTCAGAGACAAACCCTCTGAAACGCGTGAAGTACAAAAAACGTGAAGATGTACCTGTAGCAAAAGGTGAACGTCAACGTCGCCTACATAAAGCGCTGTTGCGTTACCACGATCCAGCAAACTGGCCAATGATCCGTGAAGCCCTAGTCAGTATGGGTAAAAAACATTTGATTGGTGACAAACAAGGCTGTCTCGTTCCTGCAGAAGACATTGAAGCACAAACACCTGCGCAACGTCGTAAATCTGGTCGTCACGGGGCAAACCGCTTTGCAACCAAACATACCAAAAATCAACCAGGCTTCGGTGGTCATTTGAACAAACGCTCTGAAAGCGGTTCAAAAGATGGTAAGCCATCTGGTAACCGTAACGGTTCTGGCAAAGCTACAGGTGGTCAACGCCCTGCAAGCAACGGCCAACGTCCTAGCGGCAACGGTGCAAACCGCCCGGCAGGTAGCAAGCCGCAAGGCCAAGGTCGCCCGCAAGGACAAGGCAAACCAGCTGGTCAACGTAAACCAAAGCGTCGCTAATTATTTAGAGCTTAAATACTAGAAAGGGCTCCAGAGTTAACTCTGGAGCCCTTTTGTTTTGTCGGCTCATTGAGGCATCACTCACAACTCAAACTTTGATTCAATCAATACAAAAAATGGTAAACACCAACCAACTTATTGGAAAAACAAACAATTATTTGATTGAAGCAAAACCATAAAAATCTAACTCATTGATTTTTAATTGCTTTATTTTGGTGCGATATTTGCGTAATAGAATAAAACTCTTAAACATGGGCTAACGATGAATAATCCACTTCCCCCAAAAACTTCTATGTTCTGGTATGACAACAGCTATACCTATGAGGAGGCCGTTCAGGCATTTGAAAGCGATGGTACACTGAAATCGCTGAATATCGTTCCAACCACGGAATCCGATGATCTTGCTGGCTCACCCCCAGAGCGCAGTATGTTTTGGGAGGGAGAAACAAAAAAAATCGATCCGCCACCGCCGTCTGAACCAGAGCCTCTCAATTTAAAAACTGAGAAGGAAGCAACGGAAGCATCACCTGCGCACTTTATCCCAGTCCGCTATGCCATCGATCAGCTAGAAACAGAAGAGACACAACCTTTTGGTTTGCCTGAAGAATGGAAAGGCCAAGGCCCAGCCAAACTCAATACCGTTGGTTACACCCTGCGTCAACTGCGCGACGGTTGGCTGTATGTGTATGATGCAATCAACAAAAGCTTAGACGAATACGAAATCAAAGGAACGCAATTCACGCTCTATAAGTTGGGAGAATCAGAAAGCCCAAAATCAGAGCAGCGTGGGACACCACAAGATGCAAAGCCCTTCCTTACTTACGTCAACGGAAGCGTACTATCAATTTGCTTCTCTGAGCACCGGTGGACATGGCACACGTTCATGCGCGTACTTAACAATCCGAGTAATCATATCGATCGCATGCAAACCATTGTTCTGTCCTCAAACGAGAATCAGCACAACATTGCACCAATAGATAAGTTAACCCAAGTCGCTGATATTGAATCTTCTGCCGTCGATGATGGTCGCTTTGCGGATTCTGGCATCGCCACCAAAGCAGATGAAGATGGTTCTGTCTTTAAACCTGTCGCAGTCGAAAGCGATTTAACCTCTGCGATTCCAGAAGAAGAATCAGGCTACTTCGTCGCGATAAAAGATTACGCCGCAGACATTCAAGATATGTCACTGCATTTTGTTGGTGCCGCAAGCCCTTACCGCCTTTTCACTGACCAGTTTTCAAACCAGTGGAACTTGATGCAGACTGCCATGCAACTGTGTATGTTTGGATCAAGTGACGAGATAGACATGCCAGCTAGCGTTAAGCGTAACGGCGAAGAGCTGTCGTTTTATACCGACATGGCTGACTATTATGACTCCTCTCACCAACTTAATTTGGCAGAGCAGAACAAAAGCTCAGTTCAGTCCGGCTATCCTGCTAAATTTTCCGCTGGAGCGATTGAATCACACCAACATACCCAAAGTGACATTGCTAAAGCGATACAGGACAAATATCGAATTTCTGCGAGCCGTTTTGGTAAATACGAACAATGGATAGCGACTGAACGCTGGCGTCAGCAGCTCAACTGGAAGCAAATGCTGAGCGAGATGCAAGAGCTGTCAGAACAAAAAGAAACCATGCTAGCCCAAGTGGTTTCGGTCAAACGCGACTTTATTGCTGTAATGGAATCTTTGACACCTCATCATCTTGAGAGAACCTTCGACCTATACAGCGAAGACACGCAGTACAGCTTGTATCAACTGCACAAGCAAGCCGTTGAGTCATTTACTCTGGTGATGCAAGAAGAAGACCGACAGTGGGCTGAAAGCCAATGGGAAAAACCAACCAGTTTACTTGCTCTCTATGCCTCAGGGTTTAGTCGTAGTTTATTTAAAGTGATGGAGAAGAATATTACAGAGGCGCTTGATGAACAGTCGATCGTCTCAGACAATCCTGAACCTGATAATCAGTTGATGGACCAGATATCTGATACAAGCAACCGCGTGAATATGTACTCTAAGATCATGGACTTTGTTTCCAACCCAAACACTGCGGAAACGGACTTTCTCAAGGATATCGCCAAAGGTTTCCAAGAGCTGGACATTATCTTTAAATCTGCAATAGGTGCACTTGCAAAAGGAGTTTTAGAGTTTGGCGTTAGCATGACTTCACAAGCATCGATTTTACTGATGCCTGTTTTCGCTAAACCTCTGAACCGTCAGAGCTATTATTTGTTAGCCGTTATTGCAGAGCATATGGCACACAATATGCCGGTGACTGTAAATGAAAGCTACGCTCGCGATTTTAAAAAATGGAAAACACGCGTAAATGATTACCTAAGTGAGCTCAAGAAAAACGATGCGGTCATTGCTGACTTCCAGAAAAACAACCGCAAAGCCGACTCTAAATACACAACAGCTTTAAAAAATAAAAAGAGAATTAAGAAGGCACTCGCTGTAACTACATTGGAGTACCCACAATATATTGAATTACCCGATGATCTACCGCAAAGAACCGTCGAGCTTAGAACTCGGATCGCTATGAATAAGCTCGATGATTTGAATAAACTGTTCGAGAATGCAGGTGGCCTAGGCTTTTTAGCACTAATATTCAACTGCATCGCGCTTGGTGATGCCATGAGTAGTATCCAAGACACGGGGTTAATGTCCTCAGATGAATTTTTGGATATTCAGCAAAAGCTTTTTTATACAGTAAACGCTTGGACGGGAATTCGCACCGGTAAGCTATGGGATAGCGTGAAAGGTGAAGCCCAACTCAGAGCACACTCACGGATAAGGCTTAAAAAGCTAATTGCAGATCAAGCCGATGGTTTCGAGCACCTAATAATAGACGACATAAAAACCTTCAATAAATGGCTTGCAGTTACTGGGATCATAGGTGCACTAGCGTCAGGAATAGAGGCTTATCGTGTTTTAAATAGCATCGATGACCTAGAAAGAGATGCAAGAATCGCTGGGTATTTTAACTTTTCTTCGTTGGTCGGATTAACGGTCGTTGGTGCCTTTCAGGCCATTGGTGGAATAACAGGTATATGGTCGGCAAACGTTCTCTTTGGAGGACCAGTAATGTTTGTCATTATGGGACTCACTGCGGTTTACCTTCTTAGTAATCATATCATGAGTAAACTTAAACAAGACGATTATCAAAAATGGTTAGATAAACTTCCTTGGGGCTATCACCCAGATAAAGCACGTTGGAGTCAATCCTCAAGCTTGGTAAAGAGAGAAAAGCATAATTCTTCTTTAGTACAAGAGGCCCTTTTTGAGTTAAAAACCATAATGGATAAACCTTTAATCTGCCAAACACCAATGATGCGTACCGTTCCGAATTCATCAACACAGTACCCAGCAGCAAAACAAGAATTGTTTGGTATTGAGCTACATATCCAAGTTCCCACCAATAATGCAAGAGATGGCATAAAACTTCGGACAAATACTTCTGTAACAGAGGAGGGACTGATGTCGGGAGCTTGGTACACTGGAGTAAATCTAGAAACGTTGAATAGTTCAACGGATTCCTCAGATTCTCAAAGCGTCTATAAATTAACTTTACCAATGAAAGACTCAGCTAACTATCTAGCATTTGAGATTGAATACATCCTTGATGATAAAAACGAATTAAGCCGTAAGTACTGGTTCCAAAATAATGCAAAACAGCGTGCAACTTATACGGCGATTTCAGACAATACTAAACAAGCAACGATCAGAAGTTCATTAACTTCTGATGCTAGTGAACTTAGCTTACAGGAGTAACCCTTGGCTTATTTACCTTTTTACATCACGCCAGACGAACTTTCGGCCTACCAAGAAGAACAAGAGCAACAAATTCTAAAGGGGAAAGATCTTGCAACCTGGCACAAGCACGATATTGAGGAACCTTTTCGATACTTATATTTATCGATTGCTATAGCCGCAGTTAGCCCATTATTTTTCCTTACCTATTTCCTACATGATAGTAGTGAAATGATCTTAACTTACATTTTATCGGGTCTGACGATAATCATGTCTGGAGTGTCCTATTTGACTTTTGGTTTAGACAATCGCTATGACTACACCTTGTCCGACAACGGCTTAGTGATAAAAAAGCGACGTGATTTACCTAATTGGGTAAACTCAGCAACGCAGGTCATGGGCTGGGTTGGTGCTATAGTTTGTGTAGTAATGGTAGGTATTGCTGGGCCCATGGTTCTTGTCGGTGCTGGAGGGTTTATACTGGTTTCATTTCGTATGCTAAATCGTCAGCCTGACGAACCTACGGAAGTTCGAGTAGCAGAGACAGAAGATTGGCTGTTCGCCTACTACAACAAAAAGCGTAAAGTGATTCGCTTCTACCACAAGTATGACGAGTGTTCTAAATGGAGCCTAGAGAAGCATACCATCTTCAGAGCTCAAACTCGTGGTTATAGCTACATATTCTTTAGGACTGTTCAAGACCTAGATGCAATGCTAGAGACCCTTTCAAACAAATACGACATTGAATGTATTGATTTTCCAGACCATAAAGCGTTTTTTGAAGGAAGACCTGAACCTCGAATTGAAGATATCCCTTCTCGCAGCCTTGAATTTCCGGTAGCCGATACCTTTGACCTGAGAGCTAAAAACGCCCCACTTCCTGAATGGCGACGTATTTACAACGGCAAGTGGCAAACGGAATCTGAAATCGAACGCTTAAAAGCGGCAGGTGAACAGCAAGCTACTTCCGTTTTATAGTTCACAACAAGCACTAAAAAAAGGGCTCCAGGTATCAACCTGCCCCCGTACCTTATGTTTTTGAGAATGCAAAAACATAAGGTACACAAACCAAGCCTAAACTTCTGGTTAGTCAATTTATGTATTTAAGTGGTTTATTGCTCCTTGCTGGCTTAACGAGCTTCTGTTTTTACTTTGGATATCAAAAAATCTCAGCGCTAACTTCCCAAATTGGAGACGTTGCGGTTTACTCAAGGTTTGACTTAGCGATGATTCCATTTGGCTTCGTATTACTTGGAGGGTTAATCAGTGCTTTGTTTTTTGCATTTAAAAAGAAACGCTGGGATCAAGTATATGGAAATGGCTTACAATATTTGATCTTAGGTTCTCTTGCTGTTTCTATCGTATTGACTCTAATTACCCCTTGGATTTATCAAACACGATATGACAATGCTGGACTGAAAGAGTGCTCTCGTTCCCCCGAAGGCTACCTACCATTCTTCGCAACTAAGTTTGCTAGAGAAGAATCTCTTTGCATCACACCAAAAACATTACAGCAACTAGAAGACTCGGATAATCTTTATCCACTTATAAATAAGGATTAGTTCTTGGCATATTCACCATTTTATATCACCCCAAAAGAATTGGCAGTTTATCAAGAGGCGCAAGAGCAAGAAATACTCGCAGGCGATAATGTCAGAACATGGCACAAGTATGATGTAGAGGAACCATTTCGCTATTACTTTAAACTTTTTGCGCTTCCATTTGTGATCGCTCCATTCCTATTAACTTTGTTTATACACACGAGTGACACGGTTGACGTAACTATTTTTTCTTTTATTTTGTCGGTGATGGTGTCTGGAGCCTTTTACCTTACGATTGGCCTCGACTATCGCTATGACTATATTTTTTCTGACAAAGGCTTTGTGATGAAGAAACGTCGCAACATGCCTAACTGGGTGAATACCGCCACGCAAGCCGTTGGCTGGATAGGTGCTGTGGTGTGTGTGGTGATGGTTGCGGTGGTTGGCCCGATGGCGTTAGCAGGCGCTGGTGCTTTTATATTAGTATCCTTTAAAATGCTTAAACGTCAGCCTGATGAACCAACAGAAGTGAGGGTCGGAGAACGTGAAGACTGGCTCTTTGCTGATTACAATAAGAAAAGGAAAGTAATTAAGTTCTTTTTTAAGTATGACAGGTGCGAATACCAAGATACTGCTCAGGAGATTACTTTTCGCTCACAGGGACGATTTTATTGTTACATTTTCTTTAAAAATGAAGCGGAATTAGAATCCATGGTCACGCAACTGTCAGAGGTCTACAAACTGGATTGTAAAGAGGTCAATGATCATAAAAAGCTGTTTGAAGCGAAGCCTGAACCTAGACTTTTTACGACTCCCGCTTATTATCGAGAATACCCTACCAATGAAGTGTTTGATTTAAGGGATGCGAAAGCGCCACTCCCAGAGTGTAAGTATCTTTACAACGGCAAGTGGCAAACCGAGTTTGAAATCGAACAATCAAAATCTGAACTAACGGCAGCCAAGGTATAAACCTTGGCTTATTTACCTTTTTACATACCCCATGAAAAGCTTTAGGTTTACTCTGATGTACAAAAAGAAAAATTGGTTCAAATAACGAATTTTTAACTCGAGGATAGGATAGTAAGCCCGAACCTTTCTATCCTCAACTAAACACCCATTTTGCACTGAGCAAATAATTACTCACCATGCCTGCCAATATGCCTAAGATCAAAGCCAAATAGACCATCACCCCTTGCGTTCCTAGCGCGAGCGTTACGCCTTTGAACACAATAAAGTTCGGCAAAGCACTGATAAAGACACTCGCCATAAATTTTTGCCATTGAGCGAAAGGGTTGGTTTTTTCTGCTTGATAGAAAGTCAGCCAGCGATTGCCAAGCCACGTCGTGGTTGCCGCAAACAAAAATGCTATCCCACGAGCCAGCATCAACTCCAGACCAAACCAATGGAACAACACAGAAAAGATAAGGGTGTCGACCATAAAGCCGACACCTCCTACCAGAGCAAACCTTGTTAACGAAGCAAACCTTTCTAACGAAGCAAGTTGTATTAATTTGCACATTCCGTTATCCAACCACACAGGTGTAGAGTGAGCGTTTCGATTTTGCTGTGAACTCGTTGGTACAGCTCAACGCATTTTCATGAATCATGCTATCCACTTGCTGCGATTTACCAATCAGGTGGAATTTCTTCAGATTGTTTAAGTCATTCTTATCTTCAAGCTTTTTCGCCTGACCATGACTATAGAACTGGCCTGAGAACGGGCGCTTACCAATATAAAAGACCGGAGCGTTGTCATTAATTTGCGCGAAGATGATGCGGTCGCTGCGACTATCTGCTTTGCCCATATTCAAAACCAACATCGCAATCATAAGCAGGGCTGGCAACACCGCCGCCGTTCCGGTCAACCATTTGAAATCGTGTTTATCCACCAGCATCGCAATCAAGATACCCAACGCAGGCACACCCGGTAGTACGTAAGCAGGCAAAATATTCCCAGCCATGGTGAACAAGATCATTGGAGAAATCAGCCAACACATCAGGAAGCTAAATAAACCTTGATGATCGGTTTCAATGGCTTTGAGTACTTTACGACGTTTCCACGCCAAGATAGGCAATACTATTGACCAAGGTGCAGCCGATTGCAGCCAGAATACCCAGATCATCCCACGTGGTTGATCATGAGCGGAGCCATACAGATCCCCTTCCCAACCGCTGACAACAAAACGCTTAAAGTGCTCGCCAACAATGAAGTAATCAATAAATCCAGGCGTCGCCATTTCTGCCATGATGTACCAAGGCAGAGCAATCGCCAGCATGAGCACCAACCCCGATACAATTGGAAAACGCTGCCACAGGGCTTTGAAGGCACCAAAGAAACCATGCTGAATCACAAGCCAAGGAAACACTGCGATGCCCATGATCACGATCGCCACTGGGCCTTTTGCTAACAGCCCGCAAGCCAAGCCAAAGAAACCGAGGTAACCCCACAATCGGCTGTGTTTGTCTTTGCCGAGCCAGCAATAGTAAAAACCGACCATCGCCATCGTCATTGCCAACGTCAGTGCCATGTCTGTCATCACTGCACCCGCCGCAATTGAAAAGATGCCACACGTCGCCAATACCGACGCTGCGATGACTGCATTAAAGCCAGCGCGATGCGCCATGGCTGCAACAAAAATAATAGTCGCGACACCCGCCAACCAATGAGGCGCGCGCACTGCGAATTCATTCAATCCAAACAACTCAATGCCATAAGCACTCATCCACGTGAACAGGGGTGGTTTCCCCCAAAAAGGCACGCCGTAATCAAACTGTGGGGTAAGCCAATTGCCTGTTTCCACCATTAAGCGCGCCATTTCGCCGTAGCGGGCTTCCGTGGTGTCCATCAAAGGGTAAGCGGCAAGTGAAATAAGACGGAGTAAAAGAGCAAACGCCAACAACAACCACAGATGGGTTTTATTAATACTCATGATTACGCGGTTTCTCCCAGTTTAAACTTCATGGTTTGGATGGATTGATGTTTTGCAGGCTGCTCGTAAACAGACTGAACAAGATAAAGAGGACGTTGCTTGGTCTCGACAAAAATGCGGCCAATGTATTCGCCCAAAAGGCCAATCGACAGCAGTTGCACACCGCCCAAGGCAAGTTGGACGACCATCATGGATGGGTAGCCAGTGACAGGCTCACCAAACACAACAGTTTTCATCACTATGAATGCGCCATAGATAAAGGCACTGAACGCCACTAACGCACCGGCAAGTGTCGCTAAACGCAAAGGACGAATGGAAAACGAGGTAATGCCGTCCATTGCAAGGCCAATCAGCTTGAGGTAGTTCCATTTGGTTTCACCACAGAAACGAGCGTCACGCTCAAACTGAACCGTCACTTGCTTGAAACCCGGCCAAGAGAAAATGCCTTTCATGTATCGGTTACGCTCTGGCAACGCATTGATGTGTTTAACCACTTTTGCGCTCAGTAGACGGAAATCGCCCACGTTCTCCGGTACATCCAATTTCGCCATGCTATTCAGCACTTTGTAAAAGCAAGCGGCCGAGAAGCGTTTGAACCAGGTTTCACCGTGGCGTTCGCTGCGCTGCATGTTCACTACGTCATACCCTTCACGCCATTTTGATACCATTTGCGGGATCAACTCAGGCGGGTCTTGCAAGTCAGCATCAATCACGATCACCGCTTCACCTTGGCAGTGTTCTAGACCTGCACTCATGGCGGACTCTTTGCCGAAGTTACGGCTTAATGCAATACAACGAACGTCGCTAGAAGATTGAGAAAAGTTTTGCGCGATCATTAGGCTGTCATCTTTGCTACCGTCGTCCACATAGACGATTTCGCAGCGTTCTGGCATTTCATCCAAAACGGCGGCTAAACGACGATGAAATTCAGGCAAGACTTCTTGCTCGTTAAAGAATGGCACCACAACAGACAAAACTGTTTTAGGCTCAGTGTGTTGGCTCACCTTTGAAAAGGTTGCAGCGTGAATGTTGAAGGTTGACATGCTACTCTTCCACTAAATCCGATGAATGAATCCAGTCTACAAACATCAATGTGAAAGAGATGTTGTTGACATCTTTTTCACGTTCTTAGTGAATAATGTTCGGTTAAGACGAAGTCTTATTTTCGAAAACCTGCCCACTTGGAGAGAAATACATGAAACGCGTACTTTTAGTCGAAGATAATCGAGAAATCGCAGGCATGCTGTTCGATTATTTTGAGTGTGCAGGTATGGAGCTCGATTATGCAGACAACGGCGAGCTCGGCTTGAAACTGGCGATGGAAAACACCTTCGACATCATCTTGCTCGACCTCATGCTGCCACGCATGGATGGCCTGACCATGTGTAATAAACTTCGCGATGCGGGCAACAACACACCAGTGCTTATGCTGACGGCTCTCGATAGCCGCGACGATATGCTCAAAGGCTTCCAACACGGTGCGGATGACTATCTGACCAAACCTTTCGACTTGGATATTCTAGAAGCGCGTATGATGGCGCTGATCCGACGTTACCGTGGTACTGTCGCGTCGAGTAAGTTGGAATACGGTGAAGTGTCTATCGACCAAAAAACGCGTAAAGCTTACCGCCAAGATAAACTGTTGGCGCTAAACCCAACCACTTACACCATTCTGGAAATGCTTGTGAAAAGCGCGCCAGACGTAGTAACACGTGAAGAAATCGCCTTCCAACTATGGCAAGAGAACGAGCCGAACAACGACGTTCTGCGCAGCCACATTTACCAACTTCGCAACCAACTTGATAAGCCATTTGAACAACATGTGCTGATCACCGTGCCCAAAGTTGGCTTCCGCTTGGAGACAGGTGCATGATCAATCGCTTACTTGCTAGCACGCAAAGCACACAAAGTATGACAGGGCGGCTCGCTCTGTTTTTCTCTTTTGTGTCTGTCGTGATTGGCATCTTCTGCTTTTTGTTGATTACCGGCTCCCTGCTTTGGTCTGAAGACCGCGTGGGCGAGCGTCGTATTATGGTCGACAAAAAAGAAGCGATTGAACATTTCCAGTCCCACCCAGAGCAAGGCAGTATTCAGCTTGACCTGCTCACCACTGCCTACAACGACATCTCATTGGTTGCCGAGCGCTACCAAAAATACCTGATTGGTCAAAAGCACTTTCTTGATGAAGTAGAAGACGGTGAATACTCGCGCATGGTTTACATGAGCACTTACACCTATAAAGGCGTTGAGCATCCCGTGATTCTGGTTTCCTTGATTGATGAAATCGAGATCACCTCAGAGGAATTCATTCTCGTCGTCGCTATGGTGTTGTCCATTGTCGCCGTGCTGGTGTTCCTATTTGGTAGTCTGCTGCTGCGTTTGTCACAGCGCTTAATTGAACCCGTCAATGCGCTCAAAACTCAACTCGACCATCATCAAGGCGATGCTACGCAGACTTTTAGTGTGCCAGAAGGTTCAGCCAAAGAGTTCCAAACCCTCGCGGATGAGTTGAATGAGTACCGCCACAAAATCAACCAAGTCATCAAGCGCGAGCAAGCCTTTGCACGATACGCGAGTCATGAACTGCGTACACCGTTAACCGTGATGAAAGGCTCAAGCAGCTTACTGGCGAGAAGTGCGAACACGGATTTCCAAACCCGCCAAGTGCACCGAATTCAGGATGCAACGCAGCAAATGTCGACTATGGTGGATGCCCTACTCGGCTTAGTACGTTACGAGCGTAATGCAGATGATTCACCAGTGCGCAGCATCACCGAAGAAGAACTCAACCAAATCATCTTCCAAAGCCAAGCTCAGGCGGATGAGAAAGCACTCAGCTTTGATGTACAGATCGACGGCAACCCTAGAACGCGCGCGACCAATGCCGTGTTGACCATTATTCTTGGCAACCTGATTCGCAACGGCATCGCTGCGACACCTTCGGGATCAATTCATATCAATATGGATGAAAACACCATCTCGGTGCGCGATGAAGGTGAAGGCTTTTCGACCATTCCACATTCTGATGGGCACGGATTAGGTTTGATGATTGTGGACGATTTGTGCCAACGCTATGGCTGGCAATTTAAGATTGGTACACATCCAGAAGGTGGTTGTGAGGCAGTAATTGATCTTGCGTCAGAGCATCAGGAATAACCGAAATGGATGTACTGAAACCCAGACTTTTTATCTGGGTTTAATGGCGTTACACTACGCGCCCTTTTTAACGGCAAGGTCGCGTGGTTGGACACGTCAGCAGTCACATGAAACTCTCTGAAAGCCCGATAACTCAACACAACTTCAACGGTCATACGTTTTTTCTTAAGCGTGATGACATGCTGCATTCTCACTTTTCTGGGAACAAAGCACGTAAGTTTATGGCGTTGATGGAAACGCAAAACAGCGACATCAAAACCCTCATCAGTTACGGCTCTGCTCAATCCAACGCGATGTATTCGCTAGCGGCTCTCGCCCAGATTAAAGGTTGGGCATTTGAGTTTTATGTTCATCACATTCCATCTTGGCTAAAAAGCTCCCCCATCGGAAACTATCGCGGCGCTCTCGATTTGGGTATGAAAATCACCGCCATGCAAGACATCGGTAGCGAACTCCACCCTAGTGAATACATCCACCAGGTACGAAGATTAGATGAGTCGACATTGCTTATTCCAGAGGGTGGACGTTCCCACCTCGCTGAAGCTGGCATCAAACAGTTAGCACGAGAAATTCTTGATTGGACGCGATTGAGAGGTAAAGAACAGTTTACCGTCGCCCTGCCATCAGGCACTGGCACGACCGCTTTATATCTTCATAAACATTTAAGCCCACACGGCATAGAAGTGCTAACTTGCCCTTGCGTAGGCGATGCAGATTACTTAACTGAGCAGTTCAACCAGCTCTGTGAAAACAGCCACCCAACCATTTTAACCATCCGCAACAAACACCATTTTGGTCGCTTGTACGAAGAAGATTACATCACATGGAAAGCACTCTTTGAGCAAACCGACCTCGAATTTGACCTGTTATACGACCCGTATATGTGGCAATGCCTAACACCTTGGTTCGAAGAGAACACAGATAAAACGGTGATTTACATTCACCAAGGTGGGTTACTTGGCAACGAGTCGATGTTACCAAGATATCAACGAGAATTTGAATAGCGTGTTCAAATAAAGTTGTTGCTGATTACAGTGATTCCACTATTTGATGAGCGCCAGAATTTCTTTGAATTCAGGTACTCGGCAATCTTCGACCATTTCATACAAACACATTTCTAACCCAGTGAGCACCACACCGTTTGCGGTTAACTTCGCAAGAGCGAGCGCTTTATTGGCAGCGGTTCGGGAAGATACACAATCTGTGACTAATTCAACGCGATAACCGGACTGACGCAGAGAAACCGCGGTTTGATAGACGCAAATGTGGGATTCAATACCGCAAACCAACCAGGTATCAACTTTCGCATTCTCCACCGCGACCTTAAACGTCGCCTCTTTGCAACCATCAAACGTGTACTTGGTAATAGGTAAATGCGTGCTTTCAAGCACTTCACGAATCGGCTCCGCGGTTGGGCCCAACCTTTCTGGATTCTGTTCTAGCCACAGAATAGGCAAATCTAGTGCTTTGGCCCCCTTTACCAGTTTCGTGATATTTTCAATCAGTGCGTCGCTTTCATGCATTAATGTAGCGAGTTTGCCCTGAACATCCACCACAATCAGGCCCGTGTTTCCTTTCGATAACATTTCCATCTCCTATCTTGTGCGACCACAAAACATACTCAACAAGTTGAACAACAGTTAATGTATCAGAACCCTTTCATGTTAAGCAATAAAACCTAGAAAGATGACCTTCGCTCACACATTTGCCCTTAGGTAAGGGTGGTTTGAACTGACTATTTAAATTTCTCTCGAATTAGCTCAATCAAGGCTTTGACTTTATTGGGCAGAAATAAGGCCGAGGGATAAATCAGAGTAAGATGCTGCTTCGGATGCGCAAATTGAGGCAGCACCTCGACCAACAAACCATCTCGCAATGCAGGCTTGGAATGAATTTGTGGAATAAACGCGATGCCGTTTCCTGCTATCGCCATCGAGCGCAGCAAGTTGAGGTCGTCCGAGCGCAACGCCACATGCAGATCTGAATCGAGCAAATCAGCATTGTAACGATTAGTTAAAAGGCGATGCTGCTTAAGATCTTCCACCGTTTTTACTGGCGGATGCGATTCTAGATAGGCTTTTGACGCAACAAAGTGACTACGATAAGGCAAAAGACTGAACTGCACATAGCTGTCATCGGTGACTTTGACCACGCTCGGAAGAAGCTGCAAATCAAACGATTGACGCTTGAGATCGACACTCTCTTGATGGTTTTCAATCTCGACCGAAATATCCGGATACCGCGTTGTGTACTCGGTGATGATCGCGTTAAACGCGGCAGAGCTCATCAATGCGGAAGGAATGGCTAAACGCACCTTGCCCGTCAGCTCTTGTTGATATTCGTGCATGGCATTTAAACCTTGCTGAATATGGTCAATAGGCTGCCCCACCAACTCAAACAAGCGTTTCCCGTGCTCCGTCAACTCAATGCTGCGTGTTGTGCGGATCAAAAGCTGTACCCCGAGCGATTTCTCTAATTCTTGCAGGCGACGACTCACTTTTGAGCGTTGTAGTTGATTCGCCTCTGCCGCTGCACTTATACCGCCGTGAACCACCGTCTGAGTGAATAGGTAAATATCATCAAAACTAACGTTCATTGTCCTATTTTTAGGTCATTTATGTTCGTATTATCATTCTACTGAATTGTGAGTGACTTCTCTATAATCCGCTATCCAATATGTTTAACGGAACTTGTAATGACGGCTGACCAAAAATTCAAACACTGGATGCGAACTTTGATTGTCCTGTTCATCGTACTATTTTTGTACATTATCATTGCTGACCGCCACGCCCCCTTAACGACCGAAGGACGAGTGCAAGGATACGTTGTCCAAGTCGCACCCGAGGTATCTGGTAAAGTGACCGACGTTCTCATCGAGAATAACCAGTCCGTTCAAAAAGGCGATGTGTTGTTTACGATTGATGATCGTAAATACAAGATAGCGCTTGAACAGGCGGAGCTGTCTCTGCAATCCGCCTATGAAAAAGAAGCAACACTGTATTCTCAACGCGAAGCCGCTCTTGCCAATATTGCCCGCGCACGAGCGACATTTGATAATGCACACCGCGAGTACAACCGCTTACTGACACTATCGAAGCAGAAAGTCATCTCTCAATCGACACTCGATAATGCCTTTGCCCAAAATCAGGTATCACGTGCAGCGCTTAAAGCGGAACGACAAAACTTAAAAGTCATTGAGGCGCAATTAGGCGACCAAAAAGGTCAAAGCACCGCCGTTCGAATTGCCAAAAACGGCATCGAAAAGGCGCAACTTGATTTGGCAAATACCGCGGTACTCGCTCCCAGTGATGGTGTCGTGACCAACCTGCAACTAGAAGTTGGCACGATGGCAAACACCAACATGCCATTGCTGACGTTTGTACCAACAGGATCACTCTGGGTAGCCGCTGATTTTCGTGAAAAGTCCGTCGCGAACGTAGACAAGACTTTCCACGCCTTGGTCACATTTGATGCCAACCCAGGTTCGGTGTACGACTTTGATTTAGCTAGCCGCGATTACGGTGTAGCAGCCGCACAACAAACGCCTAATGGCGCACTGACCAAAGTGGAAGTGAACAACCGCTGGGTACGTGATGCGCAGCGTACACGAGTGAACCTAACCAGCAGCGAAGAGTTACCACCAGCACTGTTTGTCGGCTCTCGCGCTACCATTGTTTTGTACCCAGACAACAGCATTTTCTGGCAGTTGATGGCGCAAGCACAGATTCACCTCGCAAGCTGGTTCCACTTCATTTACTAGGCGGCGACAATGAAAACCTTACGAATTTGGTTCGGCTGCTCTTTAGGGCTCGCGCTAAGCATGATCTTCGGTTGGTCTTACGGATTTTTTGCCATCATGATGCCACTGTTTATATTGGGCAGAATGGACAACTTTAATATTTCGGCTTTATTGATCGTGTTTTTCTCTGCGGTGTGGACAACCATACAAGCCACATTTTTGCTGGAATACTTGCAGTTTCATCCAACATTAATGACCGTTGCCGTCGGAATCATGATGCTGTTCAAGTGCATTGCAATGATGAACCAGAAAACCTATTTGTTTGGTTACATGGGGCTGTTGGTGGGTTCAATTGTGTTGAATTTTGCCAGCTATAACTTCATGGATATTGAAGAGTTCAATGTCAACATGTGGGTGATGGCGTTCAGCAATATTTTTGTTTGCGCATTCGCGTATTGGTTGTTCCCGGAGCCAAAATCCCCCGCCGAGCACATTGAGATGTCGACCCCAGTGAAAAGCGATATTGACTACATCAGCCAAGTTGCTATGGGTTGGTTAGTGGCGATGGCGGCGTTTATCGTATTCCAAGTAGCGGACTTATATGACTCGTTATCCGCACAAGCTTCCATTTTGATCATCCTAACCCCAATGACTTTAGCCGGCTCGCTCGCCATGGCAAAAATTCGCATCATCGGCACCGCACTAGGCTGCATCGCAGGGATGGCTGTTCAGCTGATATTGGGCAGTTGGTATGGGCATGGGCTACTCTTTTGGCTCGCCTTTACCATTGCAATGGGGCCATTCTGCTTGTGGCTCACAAAGGGGCAAATTAAAGCGGCTATCGCGTTTTCTGCCATGTCTGCCCTATCGGTTCCGCTGACGACTTCATTGGTGCCAGAACAAAAAGACGCGTTCTTTTCGATCTTGTACCGTTTCAGCTCGATTTTCGTTGCTGTTCTGCTCACCGCGATGGTGATGTGGGTGGTGCATCACTGGATTCGTGTGATATTGCTAAAGCATCCTGAGATGAAGAACGTGGAGTTGAATTAAATCTGGCCGAGGCTGGAAACGGGAAATGTATGCCGCTCACTTTACTGTGAGCGGCATTTTTATTTAAAACGGTCACCCTGAACATCGAGGAACGAGCGTGGTTCAGGCTCGACTCACCGAGTGCTGTGAAGTTCTAAGGTTATCGCCATTTTCCAGTGAGTTGTTAGTAGATTCCTAGTCTCATCTAGACTCGCTGGAATGACCCAAGTTTGAATACAAGCCAAATAATTGGGTATGTGAGTAACGTATCTTCCAACATCCATCATCCTGAACAGCGAGGGACGAGCGTGATTCAGGAGCTACCCATCGAGTGCTTTGAAGTGCGAAAGTTATCGTCATTTCCTAGCGAGCAGTAACCCGATTCCTAGTCTCACTTAAACTCGCTGGAATGACGTTATCTTGAAACTGCTCTAATATCTAGGGGTGTGGCGAGCAATATATCTTCCAACATCCGTCATCCTGAACAGCGAGGGACGAAGTGATTCAGAATCTACTAATCACGTGCGTTGAAGTGCGAAAGTTCTCGTCATTTACCAGCGAGCTGTTATCAGATTCCTAGTCTCGTTTAAACTCGCTGGAATGACGCTATCTTGAAACTGCTCTAATAACTAGGGTTGTGGCGAGCAATATACTTCCAACATCCGTCATCCTGAACAACGAGGGACGAGGTGATTCATGAGCTACCCACCGAGTGCTTTGAAGTGCGAAAGTTATCGTCATTTCCTAGCGAGCTGTAATCAGATTCCTAGTCTCGTCTAGACTCGCTGGAATGACCCTATCTTGGAGCTGCTCAAATATCGGTTTTGTGGCGAGCGATGTATCTTCCAACATCCATCATCCTGAACAGCGAGGGACGAGGTGATTCAGGAGCTACCCACCGAGTGCTTTGAGGTTCGTAGACTATCGCTATTTCCCAGCGAGTTGTAATCAGATTCCTAGTCTCGTCTAGACTCGCTGGAATAACCCAAATTTGAATACAAGCCAAATAGTTGGGTATGTGAGTAACATATCTCCCAACATCCGTCATCCTGAACAGCGAGGGACGAGCGTGATTCAGGATCTACCCACCGAGAGCTTTGAAGTGCGAAAGTTATCGTCATTTCCTAGCGAGCTGTAATCAGATTCCTAGTCTCGTTTAAACTCGCTAGATTGACCCTAATTTTGGTTCATGGTGCGGAGCCTAAGTATTAATATCAACCCACCAACTCTTTACGAATGATCTCCGCACCCGCACTTAACGCATTGAGCTTAGCGGTCGATACTTCACGAGACAAAGGTGCCATACCGCAGTTGGTACATGGGTAAAGCTTGTCGGCATCAACGTACTTCAACGCCTCTCGCAGTGTATTCGCCACTTCTTCTGGCGTTTCAATTTTGTTGGTTGCAACGTCAATCGCACCAACCATCACTTTCTTACCGCGAATCAACTCAAGCAACTCAATAGGCACTCGTGAGTTATGACATTCGAGCGAGATAATATCGATATTCGACTGCTGCAACTTAGGGAATACTTCTTCGTATTGTCGCCATTCAGTGCCTAACGTTTGCTTCCAATCCGTGTTCGCTTTGATGCCGTATCCATAGCAGATATGCACCGCCGTTTCACATTTCAGCCCTTCAATCGCACGCTCTAAACATGCAATGCCCCACTCGTTCACATCATCGAAGAACACATTGAACGCAGGCTCATCAAACTGAATGATGTCGACACCTGCCGCTTCAAGCTCTTTCGCTTCTTGATTGAGGATCTTTGCAAATTCCCAAGCCAGCTTTTCACGGCTACCGTAATGATCATCATAAAGCGTATCGATCATCGTCATAGGGCCTGGCAGCGCCCACTTGATAGGTTGCTTAGTTTGCTGACGCAAGAACTTTGCATCTTCAACAAACACGGGCTTTGTGCGACTTACTGGGCCAACCACAGTCGGAACACTTGCTTCATAACGGTTGCGAATGGTCACCGTTTTGCGGTTTTCAAAATCTACGCCGCTTAAATGCTCAATAAAGGTCGTCACAAAATGTTGGCGAGTTTGCTCGCCATCACTGACGATATCAACGCCTGCCAGTTCTTGTTCTTGCAAAGCGACACGTAACGCATCGCGTTTGCCATCAATCAGTTCTTCACCTTGCAGTTTCCACGGTGACCAAAGTTTTTCTGGTTCCGCTAGCCAAGAAGGTTTCGGCAAACTGCCAGCCGTTGAAGTCGGTAATAGTGCTTTCATCGTCATTCCTTTCTAGATTCTCGTTGTCGATTACGCGTAGTTTGCAGACCATTGTTCAAGCACAGATTGATAAGGTTTGATGAAATGCTCCTCGGCAAATTTCCCTTGTTCAATCGCCAGTTGGCTGCGCTCTTCTCGGTCGTAAACGATTTGAGTTAGCGAGTGGTCTAGGTTTTTTAGGTTTGGCTGGTAGCAATTACCGGCAACCGCGTTGGCATTGTAAATCTCAGGTCGGTAAATCTTCTGGAATGTCTCCATCGTGCTAATCGTACTGATAAGCTCTAGGTTTGAATAATCGTTCAGCAAGTCACCGAAGAAGTAGAATGCCAATGGTGCGACACTGTTTGGTGGCATAAAGTAGCGCACCTGTAAGCCCATCTTTTTGAAGTACTGCTCCGTCAACGAAGATTCATTCGGCTGATATTCAAAGCCCAAAACAGGATGTTGGTTTTCGGTGCGTCGGTATACCTTGTTGTCCGATACGCTCAGACAAATCACCGGCAGCTTTTTGAAATGCTGTTTGTAAGACTCAGAATTAACGAAAGCTTTGAACAGTTTGCCATGCAAATCACCGAAATTAGCTGGGATGCTGAAACGGGGCTGGTTTTTGTTGTGGTCCAACAGCAAAACGCTAAAATCGTAATCACGAACGTATGAAGAGAAGTTGTTGCCCACAATGCCTTCGATGCGCTCGTTAGTGTTGTGGTCAACAATGTTGGTTTTGAGCACTTCAATTGATGGGAAGGCTTCGCCACTGCCTTGGATATCCATATCAACAGAGATGATTTCAAGCTCAACTGAGTAGCGGTCACCTTGCGCATTATCCCAATGTGCCAACGCATTAAAACGATTGTCGATCATTCGGAGTGCATTGCGCAGATTCTCTCGGCGGTAGTTTCCACGAGCCAGATTAGCAAAGTTGGTAGTGATTCGCGTGTTGTCTGATGGTTGGTAATTCTCATCAAAACGAATGCTTTTGATAGCAAATGTGAAATCGTTATTCATCGTGAGTTGGTATCCTATTTCCTTAGATAAAGCAGACTTTTCCTAACTCTGTGCATGGGGATATTTTTGTTTTTTGGTTTTCCCAATCGTTAGGTTGCGCAGCCTTCACGACGAATCGTTCGTACTAAAAACGGCGGTCGCAGTGCCTAACACCAGAGCAGTCCTTTTTTTATACTTGCTTCACGAGTTGAGTAATATTGGTATTGTTTCACATTGAACATGAAGGAAATTCATAGTGGGAGTTCCAACCCTGAGAGAGCTATCGTAGATACTGTTTTTCATTGACACCAATACACGTAACTTGGCGAGCATATTGCCAATATGTGTAATTAAGAAACGGATAAGAGATTAGCAGTACGTAAACCAGTTTTAAGCCGAGAAAACGCATTGTATAAACAAGGCACCAACTGGAATATAGGACAGCGTAACTTAAATAGTACTTTTCATGCTCCATCGTTTATTCAAGCATTCGTTTAATTAGAAGTACGTTACATTTATATTCTCGGAAACATGATTATTTAATTATCTTATTTATTTCTTTTTCTATCTTTACCATCTTAAACGTAAAGTTTAATTTCCTGCTGTAAAAGCACATATAACTTCATACACGAACATGACAACTTCATTGACGGACTTTATTACTCAACTATTACATTAAGTTCTAAAAAACCAATAACAAAAAACATAAACCACTGTTTTAATTTGAATTAAGCCCATAAACCCGAGATGACCACATAACGATACTTTACTTAGTTTGGTATAACAAAAGCCCTAAAAATAACATGGCTAACATTTATAAAATTCACTTTTATCAATAAAAAAGCTCAATATAACATTAGAAAATTAAAATTAAGCAATAACTTAAAAAGGCAAGACTTAATAACCAGATTCTTATTTATTATAGTTGAGAGGTGAATTTAAAAACTATGAGACATTAATCCCACGAATCTATCCTTTTTCTTTTTTTAATAAAAAACAAGATGCACTATTTCACCGCTCATTTATTGAGCTTGAATTTATAACCTGTCCATAATTATAAAGTGCCCATCAAGATAGTTTAAAACAAAAGTCTTTATGGGCTGACTAATAGGAAACAATAATGGAAAAACAGCATCTTTCCGCGAGTATTATCGCACTCGCTTTACTTGGTTCTTTAGCACCAGCACATGCTGAAGATACATTAAAATCTTACACTTCGACGTTGCTTCAGCTTGATGATGGTGATGCACGCTCGAAAAAAATCCGCTTAATTTATTCTTTAGAAAATGTCTGGAACCAATCTTTACTACCAAATGGCGCTAAAGAAGCTAAGTTGATCCTAAATGGCGGCTCTGGCTTCGACATGACTAATGTTCCAAACAAAGAACAAATCTATGGTTTTGCCACTGGGGGAGATTACCGTTACACCGTTCCAACGGCTTTTAAGCTGGCACTGAGCTATTTAAATGGCGCCCCTTTACGCCACATGAGCCATGCTCCAGAAAACACCATTGCAACGGCATCTGTCAGTGAGTCGCTAGATTTTAACCTTGGATTCAGTGCTTCTACTTCTCCAAATATTAGTGGGGGAATCTCCTGGAGCAACCGTGTAACGTACGACCAGCCAGAGTTTCAAACGGTTGCCGATTTTAACCAAGCTAACGAAAGCATTAATTGGTTAATTGAAAACAAGACTATCCGCCATAATACGCCAGCTAAAGACTGGTTATTGTATCGTTGGACCAGTTGTGACATGGGTAATTTGATTGATTACAATGAGTTACCTGTCGTTATGCGTTCAGATTTTAAACCACAAGTCGGCGTCGTATATAGAAAAAATGACATTCAAGATGGCCTAGATACATCAGAGGTCAAGCTGGTTGCTGGTTGGCGAAAAACCAATTACTACTTTGGTCGCGACTGGTGTAGCTGGTATACCACTCCAGAAAATACCTGGAAGAAAAATCGTGATAGCAGTCAATGGACAGAGACTAGCCGAGCCGTAACTATCTCTTGGAATGACGATCTCTACCACTAACTTATTAGCCTGCGGCCACGGAATAAATAAGTGGCCGCCGTATTTACTAATGAAATAAACGGTAAGACATGACACATGACAAGTAACAAAAAACTCTTGACTGGATCGGTGCTGGCACTTGGTGCAGTACTCGCCATATTTCTGATTAATTCAAATAACAAGAATGCCCAGACCGAACCTGTTGCAAGCCTTGACGAGCAAATCAAGACAGAAGACGCTGCTACAATAAGTGTAACGCCTCCTGAGAGCGATGCTGCTCAGAAGGTGGTTACCACTCCAACACCACAAAGTGGCAATGATGATACTTCCGACGTCATTCCAGCTACACCTTGGATATCTGCCCCATTAAATGAACTGAGCAATGAACTGTACGATTTTATTGAAGCTGAACAGGTAAGTTACATCAGTACGACCGACTATCCATTCGACGAGCAAAAGCAAAAACAATTGCGAACATTAGCTAGGCAAGGGGTTCCTATCTTGTTTGACAATACGGAGTCATCCT
This sequence comes from Vibrio sp. Y58_MX_L22, assembly GCF_024181865.1. Classification (NCBI taxonomy): domain Bacteria; kingdom Pseudomonadati; phylum Pseudomonadota; class Gammaproteobacteria; order Vibrionales; family Vibrionaceae; genus Vibrio; species Vibrio sp. Y58_MX_L22. The sequence continues at coordinate 155,864 of NZ_JAMZAN010000004.1, read as the reverse complement.
ATTTGGATAGCTACGGTGTCAGCGAAACCAAAGTCGTATCAGAGTATTTTGGTACGGCGTCTGAAGGTGATGTCATCATCGCTACCGGAGTACAGAATGCAGATGGCAGCATTCATTATCTAGTTTTGCCTTTGAAGAGCAAAGATCTCAACGATAACAGTAAATTGATTGAGGACACTAAGCTCGCAATCACTCTACTTAAAGAACAAAAGCATGACTTGATAAAAGAGAGACAAAACGAACATCGCGAATAAAAAGTAAAGGGAGATAGCCTCTGTATCGCTATTTCCCTTAAAACTCAGTTCTCAATTAAGAAAAGCTCATTTCTCCCTACTTACCGGCACCCTATCCGAAATTACCTTGCCGTCTTTGATGGTGATGATGCGTTTAGTGCGCTCTGCCAGAGCGTTATCGTGCGTCACGATGATTAAGGTTCTACCTTCGACGTGGAGTTGGTTGAACAGAGCTTCGATCTCAGCACCAGATTTTGAATCGAGCGCGCCGGTTGGCTCGTCAGCTAGGATGATTTGAGGGTCGTTCACTAACGCTCTGGCGATAGCAACTCTCTGCTTTTGACCACCAGAAAGCTGGTTTGGTTTATGGTCTAAACGATCCCCTAGCCCGACTTGCTCTAGCAATTTGGCGGCGCGCTGGCGACGTTCTTTGGCTTTGATGCCAGAGTAAACCAACGGCAGTGCCACGTTATCGAGCGCCGTCGCGTACTCCAATAAGTTAAAGCTTTGGAAGACAAATCCAATCTTTTGGTTACGAATGCCAGCCAGCTCATTCGCACTTAAACTTGCGACGTTTTGTCCGCCAAGTTGGTACTCGCCATCGGTGGGTTTATCCAAACAGCCGAGCATGTTCATTAGCGTTGATTTACCCGAACCGGACGGGCCAAGAATCGAAAGAAACTCGCCTTGATTAATGGTTAAGTCAACGCCGTCTAACGCGCGAACTTCCGCCTCTCCGCTTGAGTAGTATTTGCCGATGTTGGTTAGCTCAACAAGCGGCTGGTTCGACATGTTCTCTCCAGAGTTATTGTTGTTATTCACTTTGTAGCGCCTCCAATGGGCTGACTTTTGCGGCTCGGTTTGCAGGTAACCATGCAGATGCCACACCAATTATCACTAAGGTGAGGATGACAATCGCGACAACGACCCACGACAACTCAGGGACAGGTTTACCCAGTTGTTCATAAAAGGCATTGCCCTCTAAAGGAATGGAACTGATGGCAGACACCAGCGCGTACGTCACGCCTAAGCCAAGCGCGCCCCCCATCATCATTGTCAATAAAGACTGCACTAAATAGTGCATGCGAATGGCCGTTGGGGTTGCACCGACTGCCATGCGCACGCCGATATCACGCGTAGATCGCTTTACGGTGGCATACATCACATTGGCGATGCCAACGCCAGCAACAGCTAACGTCACGAAGCCGATAATGCCAAGAAAACTCTGCAAACCTATCAGAAACTGCTGCATACTCTTTTGTTTAAGGAACATATCATCGACTTGGACGACCTGTTCATCACTGACACTTGCCCCGTGTTTACGGGCAATCACTTGCCTGATCGTCTTTGCTAAGGCTTCTCGGTCTACATTTGCTTGTGGCTGCACATTGATGCCACCAATTTCACCGTTGACATGAAATCGCTTCCACGTCGCTAACGGCACAAAGCTGGAATAGTTGATAAGATCCCCCAGTTCTATTTGGGCGCTGTTTTTCTCCAATACGCCCACAACAGTGAACTCCTCATTGCCGATTTTTACCTTTTTCCCCACAGGGTTGACTTGCAATGTGACTGTCGCAAACCAACTAAAGTCCTCATTCGGGTTGAATAAGTCGGCTGCCAGTTCATAACCCAGTACAACGACTTTGCGCGTCTCTTTTTGATCGAGTGGGTTTAACCATCGCCCCCCCGCCATCGGCACCAAATTGGTCATGGATTGAAACTCGCTCGTGACCGCTAACGGCTCTTGCCACGAGCTTCTGTCACCAACGGTGATACGCTCTTTCCACTTCGCCGTTGGCGCAACGCTTTTTACATCGGGTAACGCTCGAACGACCTCTGAATCGTCCATTTTTAGTGTCAGAAACTTACCTTGGTGAAAAGCACCGTGGTCGACGGTGGCCATCCCTCCGGTCAAATAAATCAAGTTGCCGTTACCATTTTGTGCGGTTTTCAATACGCCCTGACGAATACCCTCACCTACCGCCAACATAGCAGCGATACAAAGGGTCGCCCACGCTACAGCCAGAATGGTCAAACCCAGTCTCAGCTTTTCTGCGGCCATTTCTTGGAAAATTTGTCTCATCGGTAACAACATGACTAGGCCCTCGCACTCAAAGCAATGACTGGCGTGAGACGCGATGCTCGCCTTGCTGGGAAATACGATGCCATCAATGCCAAGATAAGCGTCACAAGTAAAGACCAAGCAATGGAATCTGGCGTGATCACAGGTAAACCAATCCATTCCGGTAATGCCATGCTGCTTAGGACAGATACCACTGCATACGAAAACATCAGACCTAATGCCGTGCCCACGGCTACCAATATAAGCCCTTCAAGAATAAACTGACTGAGTATGGATTTTTGAGTCGCCCCGATCGCCAAACGCACACCGATTTCACGCGTGCGCTCCGTGACAGATAAAAACATGATGTTGGCAACACCAAGCGCACCGACCGCCATGGTCATCGCGCCGCTCGCTCCAAGAAAAATCTGAATGCCACGCAAAATTCCACTGATGACCGCCGCTCCTTCACTAAAATCGGGTAATTCGACCGCATCTTTATCACTTGGGTCAAAATGAAGCTGCTTGGCGAAAAAGTTCACGATATTTTGTCGAAACGACGATGCATCCATCCCTTCTCTCGGCTTCATCAATACCATCCAAGGTTTCGCATCCCACAAATCGCGGTACGTTGTTTGAGGAATGAAAACCGTGCGGCTATCGCCGAATGAAATGCCAGTGTCCTCACCAACGGTTATCCCAATCACCAAAAACGGAATGCCGTTGACTTTGAGCCTATCCCCGATTTGGATTCCACCCATTTGCGCAATTTGATCGCCTAACACCGCCACGCGAGTGTGGTTGTCCATATCACTTGGTGACAGGTTTCTCGAACCGGATTGCAGCTTGCGTTGCATTAAAGGAAAGTAAGACGTATCAATACCGCTGACCGTACTCGATAAATTCTGTCCTTTGAGATTGGTGATATTCGCATCCCATTTGGCGTAAACGCTCGACGCCAGTTGCACGAAGCCCGACTGTTTGATCATGTCGACTTTTTCTTGTGGAATATCAATTTGTCGCCTTGAAGGTAATCCTTGCCACGGTTTACTGGTGCTCGATGGAAACACCACTTGCACATTGTTGATCATAAATGAAAACGACTGGGTCTGATGGCGATAAAAGCCTTCGCCAAGTGCGATTAACACCACCACAGAGATCACGCCCCAAGCAATCGCGATAATGGCTAGCACGCTCTTCATGCGGTGCGCCATCAACGTTTGCCAAGTTTGCTGCAACAGGCTGCTCATGAATGAAAAGCCCGAGAGATCAACGCCATGGTATCGTCATCGAGTTTCCCTGCGGTTTGCAGTAAGCCGATTCTCTTACGCCAATAGCTGTACAAGTTGGTTTGCAGACTGTTTTTCGCCTCAAACAAGCTGTTGTGTGCACTGATAACTTCCGACACTTCAAGCAGGCCAGCGTCGTAAAGTTTCTCTTTGCTTTGCAACACTCTGGCGCGCGACTCAACTAGCTCGTTCGCTATCAAAACTTGATTCCAGTTGATATCGACCTGCGTAAACTGCTGAATAACTCGTTTCTGAATATCAATTTCCACTCTACGCATATCTTGCTTGGCGCTTAAAATGTTCAACGATGCTTCGTCCACTTTCGCTCGCACTGCACCATTGAGGTCAATCGGCAAACTCAAACTAATCCCAGCGTTAAACTCGCCGTTTGAACGATTGTCACCATCGCTGTAGCCCACACTGCCTTTGACGGTTGGGTAGTATCCACCTTTAGCTGAATCTTTCGCGAACTCGCTCGCTTTCACCATCTGCGCCGCCACCAACAGCTCTGGACTGCTGTCTTTAGCCAGCTTTAGCCATTGCTCCTGAGAGTCCACCAGCATCGGCGGCTGAATCAAAGAATCCGTTCGAATTTGGTCGACACTCTCCGGCATTTGATTGATTAACGCCGCAAGCTCTGCTTTTTTCACTTCGAGATCGGCTTTTGCATTGAGGATACTTGCTTGCTCAGAAACTTGATTCGCTCGCATCTCTTCAACATCAACCGACTTCACTTTGCCTGCTCGATAGCGTTTCTCGATGATGTTGAGAAGTTCTTTCCCCTCCTCCAGCTTGGACTGCGCCAATTTGAGGTCGCCCTGTGCGCTTGCCACATCTAGGTAAGCGGTGAGCAACTTCTGCGCAAGCTCGTTATGTGATTGAGATAGCTCTAACTGTGCTTTGAGATAATTGGCATTCGCTTGATCCAGTTCCGACCACAAACTGCTATCCCAAATAGTTTGAGATAAGGTAGCACCGTAACTGTTGGAATGGCTTGAGGACTCATTCCAATCCGCTGACGCACTGGCGCTTAAACCCGGCAATAACGCACTGCGGCTACTCTGTACGCCAACCTCGCCAAGCTGGACGCCGATTTTCGCTTTTTCGTAATTTGGATCGTTCTGCTTTGCTTGTTGCCAAGCTTGTTCAATAGAAATTGCGTAGGTCGGCAAACTGAGCGTGGCAGCCAACAATGCAAAGGCGATTGTTGATCGTTGCAGCTTAACCATGCGCCGCTCCCATCATACTGTTGTCGATAACCTCTTCATCAAGCTCCACGCCGTCAAGCACTTCGACATTGATGCCATCTGACAGACCGAGTTTCACAGGTTGTTTATGAAACCCTTGTTCTGAGCTATCGGAGATCAGAACATTCGGTGCGTCACCATCAAATTGCAGAGCGCGCTCCGGTAGCGTGAGCACGTTTTCAGAAGTCTTCAGAATGATTTGAGCCGTCGATGAAAAACCAGAACGAAGCAACACATCTTGTGGGATCTTGAGTTCTCCCACTTCAACCTCAAAACCGTTATCAAAACTTTTAGCCGAAGCGTTGCCTTCTGGTGAGTTAAGGTTCTCAGATTGAATCGCCACTTTGGTTAGCACACCAGAAATCGCCACATCAGGATAAGGCGCAACCGTCAACATAACGGGCATTCCCGGAGACAACTGCGCAGCATCATGCTCACTGACGCTACCTTTAAAAATCAGACTGTTCATGTCGGCCAATGACATCATTTCAGTCGCGGCTTGGCTTGATTGAGTCGAGATGATCGGCTCTCCGACCTCAACTTTCTGGTTGAGTACCGTGCCATCAATTGGCGCGTAGATCGTCGACGTTAAACGCGCATCACCGATAGACGCCTCACCACTGCGGATGAGTTCGAGATTCTGGCGCTTTTGCAATACGTCCGCTTGCGCAGATTTGACTGCCGAGCGCGCACTTACGTATTCGTCGTAGTTACTTGGAATAATGTCCTGCTTGACCAAGCTTTCTAAGTTGGACAGTTTTTGTTTGGCGGATTCCAGATCGGCTTCACTACGCATGAGTTCTGCCGATGCATCCGTTAATGCTTGGGGGGTTGGGTTTGGACGCACTTTGATCAGCGGCTGGCCTTGCTTCACCTTTTCACCAACTTTCGCATAAATTTCACCGACGATACCGTCGATTTGTGACTTGATAGACACGGAGTGTGCAGGGACAATTTTACCAACAGCCACCGCTTGTTTTTCAATCGTGCCTTTTTCCACAATCAATGTAGGCAGCAATTCTGGTTGAGCGGCAGATTGGAGATAGAAATACGTACCACCGCCGAGCAGCGCAATGCTCACAGCGGAGACAAGCCAACGTTTCGTCATTATTTATTCCAACAATTATTGGGTAGTCTAATGACTACTCCTAAAACACAAAGTTGAAGGAATAATATCCTGCTTTAATAGCGGTATGGTTGTCACAGTTGGTATGGTTTTGTCAGTCGCCTCTGACAATCAAAGACTAAAAAATCTCGACGAATCATTCAGCAAAGACGCTGTCTACGATGGCGACTAACATGCTCTGTAACCGCTCGTTTCAACCGCCACCCTTTTCATTCTGAACAATGTGCAAAATGGCGCTGTTCTGTATCCAAGTGAGCAGCTGTTTCTTGAGCGTTTAATATGTTCTCTTGATTAGCCCCAAACTCAGCCCCCGTTCCAGGCCAATAATATGTATCTTTATCACGACATAGTGTGAGAATGACAGGATCATTGTGTATATTGGGCTCATCTCCTAGCTCGCCATACATACTGAAAGTAATCTCAGACCCAACGTCTCCACGAAGTTTCTGAATCACTTCTGCTTGAACTTTAAAGAGAACATCTTCCTCGTGTTCAGCAAACTTTTCAAAACCTGTAATTTTCACCACTGCAGAATAGGGCGTTTGAAATATCGCATCTTTGAGTACCTCATTCTGAGAGTACACTCCCTGTGAAGCACAAGCTGATAAGCTCACACAGCCTAGCAAACTTATAAATTTCTTCATGTTTAACTTTCCGTTCCTGCTAAGGCAGAGCCTTTTGTATATACAGGTAAAGTACCTTTTGTTTCATCGTAGTTACTCGGTACTACGAACTTGTCCCAGACATCAATAGAGTACTTTGCTATATTGACTTGGTTGCTTTGGTTTCCTCCTAACATGTACAAATGCCTACCATCAGGGCTCTTTCCCACGACAAAAGCAACATGCCCACCACCTTTTCTCGATTTAATCCCTAGAGCTCCATGTATAGGTTCTGAGATGTTTTTACCAAAACCCTTCCACTCCTTTGCTCGATAAGCTTCTTTTACTGGAGTGATTCCGTGTTGTTTAAAAACCCAAGCGGCAAACGAACCACACCAAGAATTTTGACCTCCAGAGTCATCAGTGCCCCAAAACTTAGATGCTGTAAAATACTCTAAAATCCTTGGATTGGCCTTAGTGCCTGAAACTTCTTTTTGTCCAATTTCTCCCAACGCTGTTTTCATCCAAGGCACTTTGGTTACTAGTTTTTGAGCATCATGAGGATCATTTTTCACTGAACTATAGGATGGTAATCCATTGAGCTTACGATGAGTTCTACCATTTACATCGATCCGACCATCTGGCTTTACCATATAAAGTAGCTTACGCTGACACACTTTTATTGCCTCTACTGTTTTCGACAAATGAGGACTCCGCCCTAACGAGCCATCAACAACCAACAGTCGGGTAAAACCTATTCTCTTTTGGTTATCATTTAAAAATTGTTGAACTGCTTTAACATCATTTTTCGAATTAGTGCCATTTATACCAACAGAGCCACGGATTTTTAATCCCATTCTCGTTACCTTTATAACTAATCATATAATTAAGAAAGTACGCTTTAGCGTGACAACAATAAAGATAAAATGTTGTTTTATACGATTAGCCATACGAGGGGAATTAGGTGTTGAAAATATAGATTACAAATAAACTCAGCTCATATCACTAAAAACACCTATTTATCACCTTTTGGTCACGCTTCAAAGCAGGACAGCCAAGATGTTTTAAACCATGCGTATTAATAGACGAAAAAATGTTTATAAATGAACACTTAAATTAACATAGTAAAACTATCAATTACTATTTTAAATTTAAATAACACTTCCTTTTTAAAGGCACTCTATAATTAAATTTATCAAACTTTAATTTTTATTAAATTGAGCTTTAATTCATTAATCTGACTATTTAACTAATTTCATTTCAGTTAATTGTACTTTTTGGCATGTTAGCGGGTGATGGCGGCGCCAATAACACCGACCCATTTTCAGAAGGAATAACGGACGATAACCAATGGATTGTGGAAGGACCACACATGATGATTATTACCCTAGACCAAGTGTTGCTCGACTATCTACCCATCGGTTCAAGTTATGATGGCCCATACGTGATGTGGAATGGTATGCCATACGCACACATTATTATTCCCGTTAGAGCAAGAAAATAAAAAGAAAAAATCCGATACTCAATATTTTGAATATCGGATTTTTATTACGTTATCGAGCTAACCAAATTCTCGCTAGTATTCCTATCGGAGTGGTAACGCCAGTTGTGACAGAGGAAATTTCACCATTTCTTAAAACATAAATGGTTGGGGTCACGCTAATTTTCCATTCGCGCATAATATCGCTTGAAGGATCGTTTATGTTTTCGAAACGATATTCTTTTGCCCTCATAAACTGCGCCACACGCTCATTCGGTCCCGACGATCCAGAAACGCCAACTACGGTGTAGTCATCACTCAGCCAGCTCACGCTTGGGCTTACAAATTTACAAGCGGGACACCAAGTCGCCCAAAAATAAACAACGACAGGTTGTTCATAACTTTGCGCGATGGCATCGAAGTGTTCACCAGCGCTCAATACGGAGCTCAATGGTGGTAACTCCTGTTTAGGAATATCTTTAGTGCGATACCAATCCATCGTGATGGAAATGACGGTGACAATGAGCACCATCTGTACGATTTGAACGAGCCAATATCGGAATGTTCTACGCTGCTTTGTCGAACTCATTGAATGGTTCCCCCACTCGCTTGTTTCACCGCGCTTAAAACAACATCATCAGTCAGAATAACAGGTAACGGGATACCTTGTGGCGCCGCCGGGCCATAGACGATGTTAAACGGCACACCGTAACGCCCATGAGCTCGTAAAAAGTCAGTTACCGAGCTGTCCGGATGTGTCCAATCCCCTTTTAACGTCGCCACATTAGGGCTTCGCAGCAATGAGTAGACAGGATCTTGCCAGATCACACCGATCTTGTTCGCTTTACACGTGACACACCAATCCGCAGTGACATCCACAAACACCACTCGCCCATTATTGACGTGATCTTCAATCGCCGAGTTAGAAAGCTTCTGCCACGCTAAGTCCTCAGGAAGCGGTGTCGCCCATTGGTCGGCAGTGACACTACCAAGTAACAGGCCACCAGCTATCAACACTAATGACGCAGTTCCGGATACAGCAAGCGCTTTCTCACCATACACTTTCTTAACTCTTGCCATCATTACAACAAAAGCAGCCACAGCGATAAGTGCAATCCATAGCATCGGTACATGATTTGCCATTAATGAAAGTAGCCAAACGCTGGTTGCCAACATCATTATGCCAAACACTATTTTAACGACATTCATCCACGAGCCAGGCTTTGGTAGTTTCAGCGCGATATTTGGAAACACAGCGACTAAGAGCCAAGGCAGTGCCATACCCAATGCTAATGCTGTAAAAGTTGCAAATAACGTTAATACGTCGGCACCCAAGGCAAATGCCACGGCCGTTCCTAGAAAAGGCGCGGAGCAAGGCGTCGCAAGCAATGTAGCAAACATACCTTGAACATAGTGACCAACTAGGGAGTTATCACCTTTCGAGGCCAGCCATGTATTGGTACCCGATGATAGACGGATTTCAAACAGCCCTAGCATATTGGCCCCAAACAAAGTGGTGACCAACACCATCAAACCTAAGAACCAGGGGCTTTGAAATTGCACGCCCCAACCAATGGCATTACCTGTTAGCTTGAGCACCAAAATAAAACCAGCGAGAATCCAGAACGACGTTAATATACCAAGTGACGAGGCAACAAACTGAGCGCGAATTTGACGACGCTCGATACCTTGAGCGGCAACAATACTACTTAGCTTCATCCCCAAAACCGGAAGAACGCAAGGCATAATGTTAAGAATTAAACCGCCGAGCAACGCGAATAGAAAAACACTCGTTAGAGACGTGCTCGGCAGCGGTTCAACTATTGCCTCAGCAGTTGCTTGAGTGGTTTCTTCTGCTAGTAAATTGGTGTCTTTGATGGTCACAAACAGCGACTGTTCATCTAACGCCACATCGCCCAGCCAAGTATCAACGATATAGCTCGCGGTGACGATGTTTCCTTCTTGATGCATTCCTTCAAGCTTGAAGCTATAGTCTCGCGTTGCTTCATCGACACCATCCACCAGCACTTGTGGTTGTTGCCAACCCTGACTGTTCTGTAGCTTGATTTGTAGTTTCGATTGGTTCGCATCCCAACTCGCCTGAGTAACATCAATAAACGGCGATGGCTGCGGCACGTTACTCACTGCTTGAGCGTAACTGAACATCACGCCTTCATCGACTGTTAGATCAGAAGGCAAGAACGTCAATTGAATTTGATAGTCGGTCAGCACACAAATCGTCGTACAAGAAGAAAGTGTCAGTACCGCATCAATCGTGACAGGTCTGGACATGTCTTCGACGTGCAGCGTCATGGGGAACAAAGTATCGCCTTTATACCCAAGAGTCTCGATACCTAATAGTTCGAATTTTTGTGGGTGCGGCCATTGCCAATCCACTTTGGATAAATTTTGTGAATTTTGCCAATCAATAGATGGTGCTACGCCGCCCTCACCAGGTGAACGCCAGTAAGTTTTCCAATCTCCGGTTAACTTGACATCCAAATAACCTGTAAGTGTTTTGGCTTGCGGATCTTGTTGACCAGTGAGCACAAAGCGCGTTTGCACTGGAGGATGTTGTGGGTTGGTTATCCAACCTGTATCAGTAGTTTGAGCTGAAATACTCAGAGAGAGCAAACTCAAAGCAAGCGTCATAAAAAACATGAACGCAAACTGAGTCAGTTTAGTAATTTGATTCATAGTGATTCCTAGTTAAAAGACAAAGGTGCTAAATAACTGACGCTAGTGGTCAGAAAGCACGCTTTTATTCTCGGAACACACAGAAAGTCAGATGGACTCGATACTTACGGCCTATCGGTTCCGTCCAATGTTGCGCACCAATATAGGCACTGCACAACCAAATTGCCGAAGCAAAAAGACCGACAAACAGAACAACAATAAATACATCGAGTTGATGTTGAGAAAACTGAATTAACTTTTCAGACAATTCGCACTTGCTGGTTTCTTTAGTATCAATCGACTTGACGCTCGAACGCTCATCAGTAAGTGAAACCGCGGGCGATTCCGTCTCATATTTCATAGAGCATGGCGATGCAAAACCTGAATTTTGCATCAGACACACAACCACCACCCAGCCAATAATCGCCAGTAGCCATTTTGCCCGCTTATGTGGCGTGTGATGTCGTTTAGTCAACAAACTCATAAGAATTCAGATAAAATAAGAACGAAGAAGATAATACGCGAGTCGTCATAAAGCTCAAGTTGTATCCTCTAAATAGCCTTAAGAGGCTTCACTCGGTAAGCTTTAATCTAGCTTGCCATAAATATATGCCAACTCTGCGACGGTTTTTGCCGAGAACTTCTTCAATAGATTAGCTCGGTGTACTTCAACCGTTCGCATTGCTATGCAAAGTTCGTCAGCAATACGAATGTTGCGCTTTCCTTCAATGATCAAACGCAAAATGTCTTTTTCTCTAGGTGTGAGCGATTCATAAGCCGATTTTGCTGCTGCCATATCGAGGTTTGTGGCAGACTGCGCCTGTCCCTGCAAAATGGCTCGTGCCAGTTCATCGCCTTTGACTGGTTTTTGGAAGAAATTGACCGCCCCAGCATGCAATGCATCGACCGCCATCGGAACATCACCATGCCCTGTCAGATAAATAACGGCTAACGGGCTGTTGGCTTTATTTAAAATTTGGTGCACTTGCTGGCCACGAAGGTTGGGCATTCGGCTATCAAGGATCACGCATCCGGCCTGATGAATGTTCACTTTATCGAGAAAAGATTGCCCATCAGCAAAAGTCGTCACGTTGAAGTCATGCTCTTCCAACATAAAAGCGAGCGAGTCACGCACCGATTCATCATCATCGACTACAAAAACAGGTAGCTGCTTTTCACCGCTGCTCATTGAGTGCTCCTATGCCTAGTTCAGATTAGTTTTGATATGGAAACACAAGCTCAACCAAACAACCATGTGGTGCTATCGAGCTGATGACAAACTCGCCACCATGCATTTCCATCACATCGCGACAAATGGCTAACCCTAGCCCAAGCCCTTCTTCTTTGCTACTCACAAACGCTTGAGTCGGATTCTCTTGCTGCAACCCTGTACCATTGTCTAACACTCGAATAGAGAGTTGATTGATTTGGTAATCGCAATGCAGGGCAATTTTACCTTGATAGCCTGATGAGTGATATTTCTCTTGGAACAAAGTACACGCATCAATCGCGTTGCTGATCACATTAACTAAAACCTGTTGTACGCCAACTGCATCGACAAGTAACGGACGCATGTTCCCTTCTATACTGGTCACGATCGAAGTGTTTTGCTTCTGCATTCGAAAATGGAGCAACTCAATCGTGTCATCAATGAGTACTTGAAGATCGCACGACGTTTTGTCGACACTGCGCTTACGAATCAACGTTCTTAATCGCTGAATAATTGCATCGGCTCTTTCAACTTGGCCCTGTATTTTCTCAAGCACAGGGACAATATCTTCATGAGGGCGCTTTTTGGCCAAGCGAAGTAAACCACCTTCACTATAGTTGCGAATGGCTGCCAGTGGCTGATTGAGTTCATGGGCAAGACTAGTCCCGATTTCTCCGACAATCGCAACCCTTTGTGAATGTTCTAACTGTTCACTTTTCTCTTTTAATCGTAACGATGTCTGCTCCAACGCTTGCTTACTCTTGCTAAATCGATACTCAAGCCAAAAGTGGTAAGCGTTCAATACAATCACAAACATGAACAGCGCCCATGCCCATTCTTGATGACTACGCAGCCAGCGTAGAGCCTCACTCCACCAAGGTTGTTGCAACGGATGGAGATCCAACGCCTGATAAAGTTTGTCGATGCTCAGCAAGCTGACGGGGGACGTCCAACCTGACGCGCCTGCCGCAATAACCGCAGGGTGTTCAGGTGGCATCGCTAGCAATACTTGCGCAATCTGTTTGGCAATCTGAGCTGAGCCGCGCTCTGTTTTGGCAAATGACCAGTTTGGATATAACGGCGTAGAAACAGCGCACGAAGAATGTTCATTTAGCTGTTGATTTAGGACTCGAAAATCACCTTGCTGTAACAGACCTTCATTTTGCATCTGTTCCAATAAACAAGCAGGGACGACAGCGGCTTCCACATTGCCATCACGTAATTGATACAGGTTGGCATCAATAGGAAAACCAAGATAGCGGACATCGGATAAGAAATCGTTTGGATTAAGCCCCATTTTGACTATTTGATAGCGCATCGTGAGATAACCACCAAAGGCTTTTTCTGATACCGCCGCAACGGGACGTCCTGAGACATCTTGCACCGTTTGATAACTTGAATTGGCTCGAACCACAAGCGCCGAACCAATGCCGTAGTTCGAATTTTGCGGCGCTCGGCTGGTTAGCGTTGCCATCCACGACAGCGCGTATTGCCTGCCCAACCGCACTGCTTGACCTGGGTTGGTTAAGATGAAATCCATCGTCTGAAACTTCACCGCTTCGCCCATTTCATCCAAGTTAAGGGGATGAAGAACAAAATGCACATCGGAAATTTGCTGATTGAGCCAATCAATGGTCGGTTGCCACCTTTGCTCTGCATAGAGGTGGCCGCGTATCGCTAACACGCCCACTTCAACTTTCTGCTTGGCCTCTGGCTGCTCTGCCTTTTGCTCTTGCATTCCTTGCAGATCTGCTTGTTCAGAAACTGCGCCCTGAGCCAAAGATGCAAAGGCAACTAAGCAAAGAATCCAAAGCTGAAGCCACAGTGCTTTTTTCATGATGAGTCGAATCGTTCCGTCAAGAGAGTACGACAAGAGTAACAGCTACCTTCCCTAAACCACATTTGTTTTAGATCAAGTTTGATCTGGGTATGTGGAAATCCACAATATAAGCCTCGCAGTGCATTTCTCACAATGGAATCAGTCAATTCAAATACAACAAAAAAGCAGGTGAGTTATGGATTCCACCAAACGTCGCTTTCTCAGCGCGGTCACAGCCGGAGCCGCGTTAATTCCAGTCGCAGGCATTGGCACGGCAACTGCGGGAAACATTATTCGAAATAACCAGTCCGCTGACCGAAAAGGACAAGTCGGGAAGCGTTATGCCATGGTGATAGATTTGCGTAAATGTGTCGGATGCCAGGCTTGCACTGTGGGTTGCAGCATCGAGAACCAAGTGCCTATCGGTCAATTCCGAACCACCGTAAAGCAATACGAAGTTACGTTAGATGATGGCTCTACAGCCACGCGAGAAGCAAAAGCCTTTATGCTACCGCGCCTTTGTAACCACTGCGACAACCCACCTTGCGTGGCAGTGTGTCCGGTTCAAGCAACCTTTCAGCGCGAAGATGGCATCGTCATGGTGGATAACAGTCGCTGCGTAGCGTGTGCGTATTGTGTACAAGCTTGCCCTTACGATGCTCGCTTTATCAATGAAGACACCCTCACCGCAGATAAATGTACCTTCTGTGCTCACCGTCTAGAAAAAGGTCTATTGCCTGCCTGCGTGGAAACCTGTGTTGGCGGAGCACGTGTAATTGGTGATTTGAATGATCCATCAAGTGAAGTTCGCCGCTTAATTGCGAAGCACCAAGACGATATCAAAGTGCTAAAACCCAATGAAGGCACCAAGCCTCACGTGTTTTACATCGGCATGGATGAACGCTTCACCAGCCACATCGACGGACAACCTGCTATTTACGACCCACAAGGAGATCGCGCATGAACATCACCGAAGTGTTAGTCCAGCCTCAAGCGATAGCTTGGCTCCCGTGGGCGGTGCAGTATTTCTTCTACATCGGTTCGGCTTATGCGGCTGCTGTTTTGTTCCTAATCGCCCTATTATTTGAAAAACACACCAGTCAAAGACTGCGCGCTGCGCTTGTTCTGACGCTGGCCATAGGCGCCATCGTGGGACCATTAGCGTTAACTGGTGATTTACACCAACCGGGACGAGCATGGCATTTTTACGCACACATCACTCCGTGGTCATGGATGTCTTTAGGGTCGCTTTTCTTGCCTGTTTTCTCAGGTTTAGCGGTAGTGACTGCATGGCTGTATCTCCGCGAGGATATGATCAACTTACGTAATCAGCCAGGGAAAGTACTGCCTCTAATTTCAAAGCTGTCACTGGGTGACTGGGCGCTCTCTCGTAGAGTCATGCTTATGGTATCTGTTATCACGGTGCTATCAGGCATCACCATTGCAGTCTACACAGGCGCTGAAATTGCAGTCGTTAAATCGCGCTCTTTATGGCACCAACCCGCGTCGCCGGTTCTTTGGTTTGTCACTGCATTTATGAGCGCGGTCGGATTTTCTCTGTTGATTTGGCTCTTGCTGCCTAGTCAGTCAAAGACACTGACATCTGGCGATACTAATTTACTTAAAAAATCAGTGGTTACCAGCGGTGTATTAACGCTGATACTGCTACCGATTTGGGCATCCAACAATTCCGCATTTTCGCTCTATTCTAGCGAACAATGGATGCACAACATTGCCCTGCTCACTTTTGTCGTTTTAGGTTGTGTTTTGCTCGCTTTCATCTTCTTGCGCGATACCAAAAAGTCCGCATCAGCCAGATTTCGTCACGTCATAGGGCTCAGTTTTGTGTCTGCTGCCGCACTGGCAAGTGCATGGCTGATTCGCTGGTTTACCATCATGGAAGTGCAAACCATCGCCAAGTTCGATGCAGGGCTGTATCCATACCAACTCACTATGGATGGAAATGGCTGGATAGGCATTATCGGCATGCTCGGATTATGGCTTGCACTGGCACTGCTCGGTTCGGAGCTGGTTCAGCCAAAACAAAAGATCGAAGTAAAAGCCTCATCACTCACCTTAACTGAACGCTAATCAAAGAGGATTTCATCATGGATAACAAACGCCGTCAGTTTTTGAAATCAGGCATTGCAGTGGGTGGGCTTGGCGCATTCGCTGCGGGTTACGCCACCACCACCAAACACATGGTCGAGGGTGCGCTCGAAGGCACTGCGGGAGAAAAAACGCGTGATATTCACCACGGTAACTCGCTTGAACCTGAGTACACGGTCAACAGCAAAGGCAACCTAATCCCTAATCCAAATCAGCGCGTTGCGCCATCGATGTGCTTTGGTTGTTGGTCACTGTGCGGATTGCGTGTACGCATTGATAACCGTAACGACGAGATTTTGCGTATTACTGGCAACCCATATCACCCACTCTCTCATCAGCAACACATTCCGTTCGAAACGCCAGTCAAAGATGCTTATTTAAGTTTGGCAGGAGAAGCGGGCCTTGACGGTCGTTCAACAGCATGCGCACGTGGCAATGGGATGCTAGAAATTCGCAACAGCCCGTACCGCATTACTCAGCCACTGAAACGAGTTGGAAAACGCGGCGAAGGAAAATGGATTCCGATCAGCTACGAGCAATTGATAGAAGAAGTCGTAGAGGGTGGTGATTTATTTGGTGAAGGCCATGTTGATGGCTTACGCGACATCCGCGATTTAACAACGCCCGTAGATCCTGAAAGCCCGGAATATGGACCGAAAGCCAACCAATTGTTAATGACCAACGCCGGTAACGAAGGCCGAGACGACATATTCAAACGCTTCGCGTTCAATAGCTATGGTACACGTAACTTTGGGCATCACGGCTCTTACTGCGGCTACGCATTTCGTGCTGGCAGCGGCGCATTCATGAACGATTTAGATAAGAACGCGCACTTGAAGCCAGACTTTGATAACGCGGAATACATCATCTTCATCGGTATGTCACCAGCTCAAGCGGGTAACCCTTTTAAGCGTCAGGCGCGCCAACTCGCCAATGCGCGAACAGAAGGTAGCTTGGAATACACCATCATCACACCAAGTTTGCCTGCTGGTTCATCGAGCTTAGCTGCCGGTGACAACAACCGCTGGATACCAATCAAACCGGGTACCGATTCTGCCCTCGTGCTTGGCATGATCCAGTGGATCATCGAAAACCAACGCTACAACAAAACCTTCTTGGCGCAGCCGGGGGCAAACGCGATGAAGCGAGCCGGCACCGCGCACTGGTGTAATGCCACGCACTTGGTAATCAGCGATGAGCAGCACCCGAGAAACGGCACGTTTTTACGCGCATCTGATCTGAACCTGCCATTTGAGGGCGAAGCGTTGTCTGACTCCGACCCGTACGTCATCGTGAATGAGCAAAGAGGCGAATTTGGTGTTCATACCCAAGCTGAGGAAGCGGCACTGTTTATCGATAAAACGGTTTCGCTTGCATCGGGCGAAGTGCGCGTAAAATCGTCTCTACAAAGACTCAAAGAAGAGGCGTTCAAATACAGCCTTGCGTTCTACAGCCAACAATGTGAAATCCCTGTCGAACAAATTGTTGAACTAGCAAAGCGCTTTACCAGTCACGGAACAAAAGCGGTGGTCGATACCCACGGTGGCAACATGCACACCAATGGGTTCTATAACTCGTTTACCATCATGATGCTCAATGCGTTGATTGGTAACATCAACATGAAAGGCGGCGCGATGGCGAAAGCGGGTGGCTACCCAACTTCCGCTGCGGGTCCTCGTTACGACTTCACCAAATTTGCTGGCAAAGTCGGCCCGAAAGGCGTCTTTTTATCGCGCAGTAAATTCCCATACCACAAAACCAGCGAATACAAACGTCGCGTTGAGGCTGGTGAATCCCCTTATCCAACTCGCGCACCTTGGTATCCGTTTGCAGCGCCACTGCTGACAGAACACCTATCTGCGGCTATTGATGGTTATCCATATCGCGTTAAAGCGTGGATCAACCACATGGCGAACCCGATGTATGGTGTGCCCGGTTTGAAAACGCTGCTGGAAGACAAGCTTAAAGATCCAAAACAACTCGGTTTGATTGTGTCTGTTGATGCGTTCATTAACGAAACCACCGCATTGTCGGATTATATTGTGCCGGACACGGTCACCTACGAAAGCTGGGGTATGGCAACGCCTTGGCACGACGTTCCGGTGAAAACCGTCACCGCTCGCTGGCCGATTGTGGAAGCGCGAACAGAGAAAACCGCCGATGGTCGTTCAATTTGCTTAGAAAACTTTTTGATTGATGTCGCCAAGAAAATGCAACTAGGCGGCTTTGGTGACAACGCGATTCAAGATGCGCAAGGGAATTGGCACGCTCTCCACAGCGCTGAAGATTTCTATTTGCGAGCTGCGGCAAACTTGGCTTATGTGAAAGGCGGGGTGCCTGAAGTTTCGGCAGAAGACATTGCGTGGTCCGGCCTAGAGCGTTTAATGCCAGCCATGCAGAAGACGCTGACAGCGGATGAGATGAAACGTGTGGCGTTTATTTTTGCTCGCGGTGGACGTTTTGAAAATGCAACCGAAGCGTATCAAGGTGAGCAAATGAAGCACAAATGGACACGACCTGTCGCGATATGGAATGAACGTGTCGGCAGTGCAAGAAACACCATGACCGGTGATTTCTACACGGGTTGCCCAACATGGCATCCACAAAAACTGGCCGATGGCACACCAATGGAAGACCAGTTCCCAAGCTCAGAATGGCCTTTCAGCCTGACGAACTTTAAATCCAACATTCACAGTGCGGTATCCAATCTATCGCCAAGGTTGAACTCGATTAAAGGCGTAAACCCAGTGTACATCCATCCAATCGATGCCGAGCGCGCAGACATTAAAACGGGTGATGAGTTTGTTATCGAGACACCATCTGCAAGCACCAAAGCACTTGCGATGATAGTCAGCGGGATTCGCCCTGGCACACTCGGATTTGAACATGGGTTTGGTCATACCGAGCTAGGACAACGCTCGCACTGGATCGGCGATAAACAACAACCCGTAAAAACGCGCAGCCAAGATGGCGTCAATATTAACGACATTGGCTTAATTGATCCTACCCGAGAAGGTAAAGGTGTATTGTTGGATTGGGTGGTAGGAGCCGCGGCTCGTCAATCATTACCAGCCAAAATCCGCAAAGCGTAACGCCGCACGTTAAGACGTCTCTACCACTTAGAGCTGCCGATTTGTGCAGCTCTTCACCACTTTGTTTTTATCGCTTATAGAACAACCAATAAAAACAAATACGGCCATTTACACTTATTAAATATGTGGAAATCCACAATACCTTTCATTATTGATAAGGCCGACAATATTGTCCAAGTGACTACCAAGTAGCACTTAGACATATTAATAAAAATTAAAGTGAGTCAGCATGTCAAAAATTCTTCCAGTGGTGGTGGCCTGTTTGTTAGCAACCACTATGGGCGCAAGCGCCTCGTCTATTCCGGAAAAAGCCAGCGTATGTAGCGGTTGTCACGGCCAAGATGGCATGGGACAGCCAAATATCGCGCCTATGATCGCTGGTTTAAACGCGAATTATCTCAACACTCAAATCGAACTATTCCTTAGTGGCGAACGCCAAAATGTGGTCATGCAAGGCATGGCGAAGGAACTCAGCGATCCCGCAGACCGTAAGGAAGTTATGGAGTACTTTGCTAACCTCCCGAGCTATGAGTTCACGAATCCAGAACAACGCGGCGACCAAGCTGATATTCGTAACCCGTATCGTAAATTAATTTTCCAAGGCGATTGGGATAGAAATATTCCAGCTTGCGCAACTTGTCATGGAGCCAGCGGTATGGGCGTCGACAAGTTCCCTCGCCTCGCAAGCCAACATGCTGATTACTTAAAAACGCAATTGATGGCATGGAAAAACGGCACTCGCAGTGGTGACCCGCTCAATATGATGGGGACCATCGCAAAAAATCTCACTGACAAAGAGATCGAAAATCTTGCTTACTACTTTGCCTCATTACGTTACTAGGAGCAGTCATGAAACGTTTCTATTCTTTGTTCGCACTGCCTTTCATTTCTACGCTCGTATTAGCTAACGATCTGTTACCGGACCGCCAGAAAGAGCTACCTGCGATAGAAAAAGAAAAGCACGGTGAATACTTAAAACCGCGTGGTCTCAGCACAATCCCAAACACCGCATTTGGTGAGCAAGTAAAACGCGGTTACTCGCTCTTTGTTAACTCACAACAAATGCGCGGAAAATACGTTGGCAACGAACAAAACTGTGTGAACTGCCATATGGAGGCAGGACGAAAAGCAAACGCTGCGCCACTGTGGGCAGCTTACATGGCATACCCGGCATATCGTAAGAAAAACGATCGCGTAAATAGCTATGCTGACCGTATCCAGGGTTGTTTCGAGTATTCCATGAACGGTAAAGCGCCCGCTTACGATTCGCCAGAAATTGTTGCCCTTAGTGCTTACGCCTACTGGTTAGCGATGGGCGGTTTGCTTGACAAACATGGTATGGCGGATGAACCCATTCCAGAGCTAGACGCAAAAGCGTTGCAAATTGGTGGAAAAGCAAAAGACTTCCCGTTGCCCGAAGCCATCGCACAAGCACTACCAATTGAAAAGCGAGGTAATCTCTCTGGGCGTGGCTACCCAAAAATCAACGCCCCTGAGCAAGAACCATCAATAGAGCGAGGCGCACTGGTCTACGAAAAGAACTGTGAAACTTGCCATCGCGCCGACGGTTCTGGCATCAAAGACACCAACGGCCACTCATACATTCCACCACTTTGGGGCGAATATGCGTATAACTGGGGCGCAGGTATGCACCGGATTAACACAGCGGCCTATTTTATTTACGAAAACATGCCGCTTGGGAAAAGTGTCCAGCTGACAGAGCAAGAAGCTTGGGATGTCGCAGCATACGTTAACAGCCATGAGCGCCCACAAGATCCTCGATTCAAAGGCAATGTCACCGCAAACTCGGAGAAATATCACCAGCACCAAGGCTATTACGGCAAAACGCTCAACGGTACGCAAGTCGGCTCCAATGCCTTTAAGAGCGGAACGGTCAAGTAAAGTACAACTAAGCACCTTAAATAAAATGCTCTTTTTCCCTGCTCAGATTATCTGGGCAGGGTTACTTACCCTTAAAAACAAGTAGTTACCCCCTCCAATAAACAAGCAACATCATATTACTTTCGGCTTCCAACATACTCATCTTCGCCGTAAAATCTTGTACCAAACGCGACTTCGTTTATGTCTTAGATCTCCCATATGCTCTAATGCCAAAAGTAAGAAACTCGTAAACTCCTGAATCAAAACAAGCGTGCCTAGTGAAAAAAGAGTATTCTTAAAGCAAATGAATCTAAAACCTACCCGATGAGTATTCAACCTAATTCCCGTCAGTTAATTTCATGCGAAGAGTGCGGCCTTGTTGTTCGCATTCCTGATATCGAACAGGGGCAAAAAGCACAATGTCCTCGATGTTCGCATTCGCTGACTAAAGTGAATGCCAAGCCTTACCAAAGCGTGATCGCCATATCATCGGCATGTTTGATCATGTTAGTGCTAAGCATTTCTTTCCCTTTTATGTCGTTCAGCGTGCAAGGGTTGTCGCAAGAAATCACCTTGTTGCACGCTGCCAAAATGCTGGCTGAGTTTCAAAATGTGCTTTTGGGTGTGCTGCTACTCGCAACAGTTATCGTTTTGCCTGCAATCTATGTTGGTCTCATTCTCTTTCTTCACCTTGAAGCATTAAAAGCACGTAAACATACCCCCTCTAGAAAGCAGCAACGAATGGCAAAAGTTTTATGCCGTCTTCTGTTTCGAGTCGAACCCTGGTTAATGGTGGATGTCTTTTTGATTGGCGTGTTGGTCAGCTTAATTAAAATCGCTTCACTCGCAGACATAGGAATGGGCACTTCATTCTGGGCGTTTTGTGTATATACCGTTCTGGTAGTCAAATGCATATCAATGGTCGACAAAAGCTGGCTCTGGGGGCACTTTATTCCAGCTATCGAGCTATCTGATGTAAAAGAGGGTGATACGCACCATAACCACAACCATATTGGTTGTCATACGTGTCACCAGCTCAACCCTATTGAAGCTAAAAAACACCAACACTGCATTCGTTGTAAAAGCCCTATTCACAAATACAACCCCGCAGACAACTTACAAAAAGCTTGGGCGCTTTTGTTTGCTTCAGTCATTTTCTATATCCCTGCAAACCTCTACCCTATGATGTACACCGTAAGTCTTGGACATGCAGAAGGTTCAACTATCATGGAGGGGGTAATATTGCTTTGGCATTTAGGTTCTTACCCTATTGCGATGGTAATTTTCTTTGCTAGCGTATTTATTCCAATGGCGAAAATGCTGGCACTCGCGTGGCTGTATTACAATGCGCAAAAAGCGCGATATCTTCCGCACGAAGAGAGTATTTCACGCTTAAAGATCTACCGTATAACTGAGTTTATTGGCCGTTGGTCCATGATCGATATCTTCGTCGTCGCGATCTTAGTTGCACTGGTTCAACTGCAAAACTTAATGGCGATTTATCCAGGTCCTGCTGCGCTCTCTTTCGCGGCAGTGGTCATTTTTACTATGCTTTCTGCAATGATATTTGACTCACGTTTGTTGTGGCAATTGCCACAAAACGAAGTGCAGGAGCCGATTTCTGACAACTTAAACGAGAAAGCCAAATATGAGTGATGAGAACAACGTAACCGCTCAAATAAAACCGCAAAAGCAGATTTCTGCGATATGGATTGTCCCGATCCTTGCGCTAGCCATGGGAGCGTGGATGCTGTTCCAATATATCAACAGTACAGGCCCACAAATTACTCTCCAACTGCCAACCGCAGATGGGATTGAGGTTGGCAAAACCGAAATCCGAGCATTGAATGTAAAAGTCGGACTGATTACTGAAGTCACTCTCAGTGAAAATTACGATCACATCATCGCTAAGGCACAAATGAACAAGGATGCAGAACGCATGCTGCGAGATGACACCATGTTTTGGGTGGTGAAGCCTCGTATTGGCCGTGATGGCGTTTCAGGTTTAGAGACCTTGCTCTCTGGCGCTTATATCCAACTTCAACCGGGTAAATCTAAGATAGAGAAAGAGCGCTTTACGGTCTTAGATGTTCCCCCAGTGGCCTCTCCTGATGCAGAGGGGTTACGCCTTGTGTTAACACACCGCGAGGCTGGTAAGCTAGGCGTTGGTGACCCCGTCATTTATAAAGGCTTTACGGTTGGTCGCGTAGAGAAAACCAGCTTTGATGTTGACACTCGCAAAGCGTTATACCAACTCTTTATTTTCAAGCCTTATGACAGCTTAGTGCGCACTCGTACCAAGTTCTGGCTGAATTCTGGCGTAGATTTACAGCTCAATGCTGAAGGGTTCGAAGTCAAGTTTGGCTCATTAGAGAGCATGCTAACGGGTGGTGTTACCTTCGATACCGTTCCAGGTCTTGAATCCGGTGAACAGCTCACTGAAAATATGGTCAACTTCCGCTTGTACGATGATATTAAACAACTTCGAGAAGGTATGTACGATGATTATATTGAATTCGTTATGCTTTTTGATGAATCGGTACGAGGACTTAAACGTAAGGCACCTGTCGAATATCGAGGCTTGAGAATTGGTACTGTGATGCGTGTACCAATGCGACTTCCAACCCCAGAAGAGAACTTTTCTGCGAAAAAAATCCCTGTATTGGTACGTATCGAGCTCGGCCGTGTTTATGGCGATTTCCAATCCCAATCTTTACCAATGTTAAAAGATAAATTGAAGAGTGAGTTTGCTAAAGGCCTACGTGGTACTTTAAAAACAGGTAACTTATTAACAGGGGCACTGTATGTTGACGCCGACTTCTATCCAAATGACGAGCCTTACGTACCGAGTAAGTTTGCTGATTTAGATGTTTTCCCAACCATGCGTGGTGGTTTTGCGCAGGTTCAGCGCCAAGTGAACGACTTCCTAAATAAGATTAATAACTTACCGATGGAAGAAACGCTAGATTCTCTCAATTCAACGTTAAAAACGTCTGAAAAAACGTTAGCTTCAGCAGAACGCGTGACGGACAGTATTGATAAACTTTTGAATCAAAAAGAGACGCAAGAGATCCCAACAGATATTCGCCAAAGCTTACAGCAATTACAAAAAACACTCGATGGTTATGGGCCCAACTCAACCATGTACAGCGAAATGGAAGCCACGCTAAAAGAATTAGAAAGCGTGATGACAGAGTTTAAACCCGTACTTAAACAGCTAAACGAAAAGCCAAACTCTCTTGTGTTTGGAGAAGATGAAATCAGTGACCCAATACCAGTTAAAGGCCAAAACTAATGAAACGAGTATTCTTTCTGTCTATCGCGCTATTTGTCGGTCTAACGGGTTGCAGTAGCGCTCCGCAAACTAAAGGAGCTATGTACCTTCTACCTAAGGCGGAACCAGTGACGCTGAGCTCTTCTGATATCGCTCAGCGCCCAACTTTAGTTGTTCGTCCAGTGACATTGGCGAGTTATTTGAATGATAATGGCATTGTTTATCGAACCTCTGAGACCCAAGTTATTCAGGCGAAACACAATCAATGGGCGCACAGTATTTCTGAGCAAATCACTCAGAGAGTCGTCGCGGAGCTGCGTCACAAGCAAAGTCATTACTGGCCGGCTGAAATGAATAATCTGCTGGATCAAAGCGGTGAAGCCAAACTCCAGCTTACGTTAAATAAATTTAATGGCAGCTACAAAGGTAATATCGAAATTGAGGGGGAATGGTTACTCATTAATGCCGAAGGTAAGGTAGAAAACAGCGCGCCAATACAAATCTCACAGCCGCTTCAAGATGAGGGCTATGAAGCGCTCGTCAACGCTTTATCCATAGGCTTAGAAAGCCTAACCTCAGACATTGCCAAACAACTCTAAGTCAATGTTAATTACAGGGAAGCAAGTTGCTTCCCTTTTTTATGCAGAGTGTAGCGACTTCTACTAAGCTGAAAGCTGACGAAAAGCCGAAAAGGAAATTGGATGAAACCATGTAACCTGCTATCACTCTCCTCACTCATTCTTGTATTACCTACATCAGTAGCGCTCTCAGCCGAGACACAAGAATCTCGTTGGCGAAATAGCATAGAAGTGTACATGCTAGGACTGAATATCCACGGGGATACCAGTATTGGTCGCTTTTCATCAGAGGTGGATGTCGATCCTAAGTTCATCGTAGACCACCTCGATATTGGGGCGATGTTGCGATTCGAGAGTATTTACCAAAGTAAGTGGGGCTACTACATAGATTATAGTTTCATGAACTTAAGTGGTGATGTTAATAATATCAAGGGCGCTCTGCCTAACGCTCGTTATCGTGCGGACATCGAAATACGGCAAGGTGTTCTAGAAGCAAAGGCATTCCAACGCGAACAATATTCATTTGGTAAACTGGATTATATGTTTGGATTACGTTGGTGGGACAATGACATCACCGGCAAGCTGTATCGTAATGATAACCGGGTACTAGAAGATAGACTGTCATTACAAGAAGATTGGGTCGATTTTTTAGTTGGCTTGCGACTCATTGATGAATTGAGCGAAAACTGGCGATTTCATGCCAGCATCGACGCCGGACTTGGCAACGATACTCACTTCACTTATGCCATTCAAACTGGTGTTCGTTATCGTTTTAACGAATGGTCTGATCTCAACTTAGCTTACAAGTCGACCTGGGTTGATTACAAAAATGAGGGAGTATTTGAATATGATACAGCTTCTCAAGGACTTTTAGTCGGACTTGGCTTTTACTTTTGATCAGGTGAAATCCTAGCCTATATTCAAGCGTTGTAACGTGTACTAGCTCTAGGTACACGTCTAGTGCCACGTTACAGATGCTTAAATAAGGCAAATTGATCTTCATCAGACTATAAATTGCTCTTCGGTGCTACTCTCTGTCACAAAATATAAAACCCCACTCTATGACCTCATATAGGTCTTGTTGATAAGGTTCCCGAGTAGCAATGTCGATTAACATTTCCGATTTAACCACCGCCCTAAATAAGGTGGAGCATATTCATAAAGTGCAGCTTGAAAACGTACATCAGTTCTTCAAAGCAAACGAAGATTTCTCGTTACAAACATTCAGCCAGCTGATATCAAGCGACTCGCTTGATGATCGATTTAAAACCATCGATAGAGCGTTCTCTTTGCTTGGTGATGCAAAAACCTACCTTTTAGAAGTGTCTTACCTTATTAAGTAAAAAAAGAAAGCCCCGATAAAATTCATTACCGGGGCTATCATTTTCTATCTAAACTACTGATTTACAATTTGTAACGATCATCAATTACCGTTAATTCTGGGAAGGTTTTACCCTCGTCCATCGCTTCCTCTGTCTCTTCTTTTACTTGGTTATCAATCCAGAAATTACCGATATCCATTGGATGAAGCACCCATTCTGTCGCTTTTGTCATGCCGTTTTTAGGAATTTTAACCCAGCGCCAATGAGCAACTCGAGAATAAGGCACCATGTAGCCAGGAACGATGATGTTCGCTTTGCTGACATAGTTTTGGATTTGATGCGACAAGTCGTAACGCTTCTCCTGATCAAACTCAGAATCATACGCTTCAATTAACTTGTCTAGCTCAGGGCTGCTGTAGTTGGTGTGAGCATTCGTTTGTGGTCGATTTGCATTATCCGAGTGTAGGTATTCCCAATACGCAGGGATCTCACCAGAGCCCATATTCAAAAACGCTAGCTGATGCTTTTTCTCAAGAATGTATTTAAACGCAGATGAGCCATCCACCAAGTTTAACGTGAACTCAAGACCAGCAAGTTTCGCTTGCTCTTTCAGGTATGCAATACGCGGTGTCCAAGAGTTGTATCCATAGGTGATAGCAAAGCTCAAGTGTTGGCCCTTGTCGTTAATACGAATACCATCTGCGCCCACTTTGTCAAAGCCCGCTTTTTCGAAGTGTTTAACCGCCGCATCAGCATCAAACTTTGGCGGTGTATTGTTAGGATCATCGTATTCGCCATGACCAAAGCCGAGTCCATGCGGTTTACGTGAATAATCTCCACGCATGATGTTTTCAATCATGCCGTCATAGTCAGTGGCTGCCATAACACCTTTACGCACTTCTAGGTTATCCAACATCGGCATCGCTGTGTTCATCCAAAGACCACCAGCTCCTTGCGGTGCTTCGTTAAAGCCCCAGTACTTTTGGATATAGCCTTTTTTGTACACATCACTATTGGTTTTGTCATGCCAAAAGCTTGGTAGCACCATCTCAAAGTAGTCTAAGTTGCCTTTCTCAAAGTGCTTCATGGCAATATCAGGATCGCGAATCACCTTAATGCGAACCTTTTCAACGTTATAACGGTTTTTATAGTAGCGGTTGTTGTATCCCCACCAATCTTCACCGACATGTTTGAATGTCACGCTCTTACCTTTCTTCACTTGATCAATGTAGTAAGGCGCTGCGGTTGGCTCAGATTTAAAGTTAAACTTTCTGACGAAGTTATCAGGCATGCCATCGTTATTTGCGTCCTTTTCTCCTTCAAAGAAGTGTTCAGGACGAGGCTGAAAACCATTACTTGGCATGTTAATCATAACCATAAGTGAGTCATGACTTTGAGCTACAGCAAGATTGACTTTGATCGTGTAGTCATCAATTTTTTCAACACTCACAATACTGTTTGTGAAGAAGTCGTTATACCACGGGTCGATAATGTCTTTTGACGTGTAGTACTTCATCATAAAGACGTAATCATCTGATGTAATTTTTTCACCATCTGACCACTCGGCCGTTTCGTCGAGTTTAAAGAATACGGTTTTGTTGTCTTCTCCAAATGCCCATGACTTAGCAAGTTGAGGGATCCATTTGCCAGTATTTGGATGACGCTGAGCCAGTTTTGGTGAACCATCCATTAAGTATTGGCGCAAACCTGAGTTCGCATCTGGACCAACACTTCGTAATGTTTGCGGAAAGCTCTGAATGTAAGTGCGATAGGTGCCACCTCGTACCGCCTCTTCAGAGGCAAATAGAGGTTCGTTGTTGTTTGAAATCCATTCGATATCAGCTGGCAATTCTGCCGCACTCAGTTGAAAACTGGCAGCGGTCAGTGTTGCTAGTACTGAAAATGGCAGTTTTTTAGTCATGTTTCTTCCTTGTTGTGTTTGCGCACTAAGGTCGTAACAAGGAAGACAGCGTGTGAAAGCTCACAGAAAGCTGCGATTTAAAATACGCAGATAGGAAATAATAGGAACGTAATATGAAGTGACGTCCTGCCAGCTTCTATATTAATTTCAAAGAGTTTCACTAGGTCATCCTAGACCTTACAACGCAGTGAATGCATCTTCGCCATAGTATTCTTTAGACATTTGTAACGCAAGCCATCAATAACACATGGTTGCATTTTCGAGGCATCACAGTGAGTTATGTTACAAAAGTGTGATCGGCATAGTACCAAGCCCTACTTTACTCAGAATAAACCGCAGAACCTTTATCTCAATTGGCCCCGATATACCAGTTACAGCGAGTAAATGATCAGACATAGCTGGTTAAAAGGAATGGTTTTTTACCGCGATTAGTATTTTCATTCGATGTAAAAAGTGAGGCATCTTAGCCTCACTTTTCTCCATACAATCGAGACAGTGCTTACATTTTAGATAAGCTCTCATTGATCGACTTCAGCACTTCTGCAGGATTTGACGCTTGAGTGATAGGGCGACCAATCACAAGATAATCTGAACCTGATTGGATAGCGTCTACTGGTGTCATGATACGGCGTTGGTCACCTTGTTCTGAGCCAGCAGGTCGAATACCAGGGGTCACTAATTTAAATTCTTGGCCTAGTTCGCTCTTCAGTAATGAGGACTCTTGCGCTGAACATACGACACCATCTAAGCCTGCGTTTTTGGTCAAGGTTGCTAGACGAATAACTTGCTCCTGAGGCGCAACATTCAAACCAATACCAGCTAAATCACTTTGTTCCATACTGGTTAGTACCGTTACACCGATAAGAAGTGGACGATCTTTACCATATGGTTCAAGAATTTCACGTGATGCCGTCATCATACGCTCACCACCGCTCGCGTGTACGTTCACCATCCATACACCCATTTCAGCCGCAGCGCGAACTGCTTTCGAGCAGGTGTTTGGAATATCGTGAAATTTTAAATCTAGGAATACAGAGAAACCACGTTTATGGAGTTCACGTACAAAATCAGGACCAAATAGCGTAAACATCTCCTTGCCAACTTTTAGTCGGCATGACGCAGGATCAATTCTATCTACAAACGCAAGTGCATCTGCTTGGTTATCATAATCCAGTGCGACAATAACTTTTTGGTCGATCATTTCATCTCCTAACTGTTTTGGTTCTTATTCAATAAAAAGTTAAAAAAATGCAGCGGACAGAAACTCTGCCAGCTGCATTAAGAATTATTCACCATCCAATCCGCGGATTGGCTTGATCGTCCCCCATCCTTTACAGGACGGACAATGCCAATAAAGGGAATGGGTAGAAAATCCACACTTCCGGCATCGGTAATGCGGTTTCACTTTTAACTGTTCACCCACCATCGCTTGTAGTGTTGATAGGCTGTCTTTCGCTCGACCATCTTCTGCTTCTGCAATGTGGTAGTCAATTAAACGGTAGAAGCCCTTCATGGTTGGGTTTTTCAGCAATTGTTTCGTCAGTAACTCTTGAGCAGCCCCAACGTTCTCGTGATGAGCAACTAATTGAGCCAACATCAACTCGGCTGATACGCCTGCTTTCTTATCAATACAAGCTCTCAGAAACTCGACAAGTTCATCTTCCTGACCCAGATGATGATAGCATTCTGCAATAGTTGGCAAGACATCACTGATAAAGTCTTTATCTTGCTCAAGTACCCCCGTCAGATATTTGATGGTGTGCTTATAGTCTTCAGACTCTAGGTAAATTCGTCCCAAAGCAATACTTGCTCGAACACACTTCGGGTCTTCCGCTAACGCTTTTTTAAAATGCTGTATTGCCTTATTAGTATTCCCATCAGCTTGGTCGAGCATGGCTATTTCACACCAAAAATGGGCAATATTTGCACGCATCCTTGAGCGTTTATTACCTAACTTAGCCAATTGGTTCGCGTAATAAATCGCCTTTTCCCATTCTCGTGTTTGCTGATAAATGGTCACTAATTGTTGAAGAGCCGCCTCTTTGTAATCTGGCTCTTCGACTAACTGTTCGAAGATTTTCTCTGCACGATCAAGAAAACCTGAGACCATGTAGTCTTTCGCTAACTGTTGAAGGGCGAGGTTCTTTTGGTCCAGTGTTAAGCCTGAACGAGAAATAAGATTTTGGTGAATTCTGATTGCGCGGTCGACTTCACCACGAGACCGGAACAGGTTACCCAACGCAAGGTGAGTATCGATGGTCTCGTTATCAACTTGGAGCAATTCAATAAAGTGATCGACAGCCTTATCTGATTGGTCAGAGAGCAGCAGATTAAGACCCGTCATATACTGACGAGAGATTTGATGAGATTGCTTCTGCTTGTCTTGCTGAGCGCTGCGATGCCCCATATACCAGCCATACGCAGCAGCTATAGGCAACAACAAGAAGAGTAGTTCAAGCATTAAAGTTAAGCCTTATCCTTATGCCTGTTTTTCAATGGCTGGCTTATCAGCAGCGTTGTTTGATTCAGTTGGTTCGTACTTTTTCAGTTTTTTCTTTAAACGACGGACCTGTAGCTGAGTTTTCAGTTGGATGCTACCAAAGATAACCCACGCTAAAGCAAAGCCAACCACAAATACTACACCTAATAGCGTAGATAAGTGGAACTCTCCTTTTGCTAGAAGATAGTTAAAAGTCACGAGCTCTTGGTTTTGGGAACCTAACGCCAATGCAATTAAAAAGAGAGCTAAAACAGCAACGATTTTTATAATTTTCATGTTACATCACCCTTCTAGGAGTAAGTCGGTAAGATTATGCAGGAAAATGCTTCTTCAGACTACGTATATTAGCAATAATCTATACCCAAGTAACCTCAAGATGCTTAGTTTGTAGACATGCTTAGAAGTTAAAGTTATTTGGGTATAGAAAACAGCTGAATCCACAATTAGATTAGTAAACGATC
This sequence comes from Vibrio sp. Y58_MX_L22, assembly GCF_024181865.1. NCBI lineage: Bacteria > Pseudomonadati > Pseudomonadota > Gammaproteobacteria > Vibrionales > Vibrionaceae > Vibrio > Vibrio sp. Y58_MX_L22. The sequence goes on along the minus strand of NZ_JAMZAN010000004.1, from coordinate 124,979 downwards.
TTGGATGTATGACTAACTTGGATACATTACAAAAAAGCGGCATACACAAACGTATGCCGCTTTTTTCAAACTAATAAGAGTGCATTAACCAATATTTACACGCTCACGAAGTTCTTTACCAGGTTTGAAATGTGGAACGTATTTACCTTCCAATTCCACTTTATCGCCCGTTTTAGGGTTACGACCTACGCGAGGCTCGCGGTAATGAAGAGAAAAACTACCAAAGCCACGGATCTCGATACGGTCACCGCTCTCTAGTGTAGAGGCCATGTGCTCTAAAATATCTTTTACAGCATCCTCTACCTCTTTCGCTGATAAGTGTGTTTGCTCAGCGCAGAGTCTTTCAATCAGTTCAGACTTAGTCATAGTTGCCCTCTTTGAGTATCTTTATCACTTATTATAGTAAGTAATACTAATTCCAACAAACACTTGCTGACAATTCTAGACAAATTTTATGCAAAATGCGCAATGAAGAAATGCCTTTTATTAAGATAGTTTACTGTCATTAGTATTACTACTTAAATATGACCAAATATAAAAAAGGAGCCTTGCGGCTCCTTTTTTGCTTAAGCGAGTATATTATTCGCCTTTAGCAGCTTTGAAAGCGTCAGCCATTGCGTTACCGAATGCATTGTCATCTTGCTTGTTGATAGATGCCATTGCTTCTTGCTCGTCAGCTTCGTCTTTAGCTTTGATAGATAGGTTGATTACGCGGTTCTTACGGTCTACACCTGTGAACTTCGCTTCAACAACATCACCAGCGCTTAGGATTAGAGAAGCATCTTCTACGCGATCGCGTGATACTTCAGAAGCACGGATGTAACCTTCAACGCCTTCTGCGATTTCAACAGTAGCGCCTTTAGCGTCAACAGCAGTTACAGTAGCGTTAACTAGAACACCTTTCTTGTTGTCAGCAACGTAAGCATTGAATGGGTCATTTTCCATTTGCTTGATGCCTAGAGAGATGCGCTCACGCTCAGCGTCTACTGCTAGAACAACTGCAGAGATCTCGTCGCCTTTCTTGTACTCACGTACAGCTTCTTCGCCAGCAACATTCCAAGAAATGTCAGATAGGTGAACTAGACCGTCGATGCCGCCTTCTAGACCGATGAAGATACCGAAGTCAGTGATAGACTTGATCTTACCAGTAACTTTGTCGCCTTTAGCTTGTGCTTCAGCGAATGACTGCCATGGGTTAGCTTTACACTGTTTCAGACCTAGAGAGATACGACGACGTTCTTCGTCGATTTCAAGAACCATAACCTCAACTTCGTCGCCAACATTAACAACTTTAGAAGGGTGGATGTTCTTGTTAGTCCAATCCATTTCTGAAACGTGAACTAGACCTTCAACGCCTTCTTCGATTTCAACGAAGCAGCCGTAGTCAGTTAGGTTAGTTACGCGACCAGTTAGTTTGTGACCTTCTGGGTAACGCTTAGCGATTGCTACCCATGGATCTTCGCCTAGTTGCTTAAGACCTAGTGATACGCGAGTACGCTCACGGTCGAACTTAAGAACTTTAACTTGGATCTCGTCACCAACGTTAACGATTTCAGATGGGTGCTTAACGCGCTTCCAAGCCATATCAGTGATATGTAGAAGACCGTCAACGCCACCTAGGTCAACGAACGCACCGTAGTCAGTAAGGTTCTTAACGATACCTTTAACTTCAGAACCTTCTTGTAGAGTTTCTAGAAGCTCGTCACGCTCAACGCTGTTCTCTGATTCGATAACTGCACGACGTGAAACAACTACGTTGTTACGTTTTTGGTCAAGTTTGATAACTTTGAACTCTAGCTCTTTGTTTTCTAGGTGAGCAGTGTCGCGGATTGGACGTACGTCTACTAGAGAGCCAGGAAGGAAAGCACGGATACCGTTTAGTTCAACAGTGAAACCGCCTTTAACTTTACCGTTGATGATACCAACAACAGTTTCAGCTTCTTCGTAAGCTTTCTCAAGTACGATCCAAGCTTCGTGACGCTTAGCTTTCTCACGAGAAAGTTGAGTTTCACCGAAACCATCTTCAACAGCGTCTAGAGCTACGTCTACTTCAGCGCCAACTTCTACTTCAAGTTCGCCAGCAGCGTTCTTGAACTGTTCAGCAGGGATAGCAGATTCAGACTTAAGACCAGCGTCAACAAGAACGAAACCGTTCTCGATAGCTACTACAGTACCTTTAACGATGCTGCCTTGTTGGAATTCTGTTTCGTTTAGAAACTCTTCAAAGAGTTGAGCAAAAGATTCAGTCATTTAATTAATCTTCAATAAATTAAACTTCCACGGGTATCCTACCGCATGGGGTTATTAAATTCGCCAGTCATCATCCTTGCGACCAACGCTCTTAGCCTAGTCGAGTATTATTACTCAGCTAGCTTCGATTCGATATATTGTAGTGCCTTTTCTACTACTTCGTCGATACTCATCGACGTAGAATCTAGCACAAGCGCATCCTCAGCAGGGCGTAATGGCGCCACTGGGCGGTTACGATCTCGGTCGTCACGCTCTTGGATCTCGCTTAAAAGGTCAGCAAATCTAACATCTAACCCTTTCTCTTGCAACTGTTTAAGGCGTCGATTTGCACGCTCTTCAGCACTCGCATCAAGGAAGATTTTTGCTTGCGCACTCGGGAATACAATTGTGCCCATATCACGACCATCAGCAACCAGACCCGGAGCGGTCTCAAATGCACGCTGACGACGTAGTAATGCTTCACGAACACGTGGCAAAGCCGCAACTTTAGATGCTGCCATGCCTGTTTCTTCTTTGCGAAGCTCCCCTGACACGTCTTCGCCTTCTAGAATGACCTTAACTAAGTCACCTTCCGCGATAAATTGAACGTCTAGGTGGGTTGCTAGTGGGACAAGAGCATCTTCTGACTCGGTGTCGACACCGTGGTGAATCGCAGCGAGTGCAAGTACACGATAAATTGCGCCAGAATCTAAGAGTTGGAAACCCAACTTTTTCGCCAGCAACATACATAAAGTGCCTTTACCTGCACCACTAGGTCCATCTACGGTTACAACCGGAGTTTGAGAGGACATGTTCTTCTCCACCAATAGTTTCTTTTCAGCAATTTGCTCGGTTTTCGAGGCGCACATTATACGGGTAATCAGTCTTTGGAGCGAGGAAAAATGTCGTGTAAAGCATTACACCTAATGCGTAATTGGATTCATCAATAAACATAAAGTTCAACAAAAACGGCGAGAGCTTCCGCCCTCGCCGTTTTAAATGTCATGAACTTAAGCTCGATTAAACAATCGGCTTTTGACCACGCTCAGCTAACTTTAAAATCACACTATCAGCGACTTTACCCGCCACACCTGCTAGCTTGTCGGCCAGTTTTTTCTTTTGTACATAATGCACAGAAAGTACAGTTTTATCTTTGCATGCTGCAACAACGATATCATCAGATGTACTAATGTCATCCACCAAACCAAGCTCTTTCGCTTGTGTACCGAACCAGTGCTCACCAGTGGCTACTTTGTCTAGGTCCAAACTAGGACGACGCTCACGGATGAAGTCTTTAAACAAGACATGTGTTTCTTCAAGTTCTTGCTTAAACTTATCGCGCGCTTTATCGGTATTCTCACCGAACATCGTTAGCGTGCGTTTATATTCACCCGCTGTTAGTTGTTCGTACTCAATGTCATGTTTCTTCAACAGTTTGTTGAAGTTAGGAATTTGTGCGATAACGCCAATAGACCCCACAATTGCAAATGGTGCAGAAACAATCTTATCTGCTACACATGCCATCATGTAACCGCCACTTGCCGCAACTTTGTCAACAGAGATGGTCAGAGGAAGACCTGCAGCTTTGATTCGGTCCAGTTGAGAAGAGGCAAGGCCGTAACCATGAACCATACCACCGCCAGACTCTAAGCGAAGTAACACTTCATCACCTTCACGTGCGACAGCCAAAATAGCGGTGATTTCTTCACGTAGAGACGCGACTTCTTTTGCGTCTATGCTACCGTTGAAATCAAGAACAAATAGGTGTGGTTCACGCTTGCTATCTAATGAACCGTCTTTGCTCGCTTGTTTGATTTCTTTCTCGCGAGATTTGTTCTTCTCTTTTTCTTCTTTCTTGACGGCTTTATCTCGAGCCTTGATGAAAGCATCGTCATGCAAATGATGCTCTAACTGCTCAACAGATTGTTTGTGTTGCTCTGAAAGGTTGGTAATCTCTAACTCCCCTTTCGCCGCACCCGATTTGCCACCAGCCGATTTTGCAATAATGAGCAGAACAATTATCGCAGCAACCACCGTGATAATTTTGGCCAGAAACAGACCATAATCTAATAAAAATTCCAACGAGAGCTCCTTTATCTCATTTCAGATGACGTTAGTATGTTACGCAGAAACATCAGCGAGAAGGCAGCGCGGTTTGTAACCACTTGTTCTGATTGATAGCATACCTAACGAAAGTTCTGGAATTGGTATAACACATGAATTGGTGTATTGTAACCATCTTGTCACGATTACCAAGATTTTCCATTGAGAAACAGGCGTTTTTTAGCGTCAATTAACTATCATGGACCCTCTTACAATAATAAGGATTTATCGCCGTGAACTACTCCGTTTCAGCTGATGCTCTAAAAGGTAAAGTCATTCTTGTTACTGGCGCTGGTAATGGCATCGGCCGTCAAGCCGCGCTTTCTTATGCCGAGCACGGTGCAACTGTTATTCTCTTGGGTAGAAATGTGCAAAACCTTGAATCTATCTATGATGAGATTGAAGCTGCTGGCTATCCACAAGCAGCTATCATTCCATTGGATCTCAAGGGTGCAACTCAGCAGAATTACATTGATATGGCAGAGACAATCGAAGGACAGTTTGGTCGCTTGGATGGTCTATTACACAACGCAGGTGTCTTGAGTTCGCTGTGTCCATTTGATCAAATCAAAGAGGAAGACTTCGACGATATCATGCAGATCAACGTGAAAGCCGAAGTGCTAATGACTCAAGCACTACTGCCTGTGATGCGTAAATCAGAAGCTGGGCGTATTATCTTTACCTCTTCAACCGTCGGCCACTCTGGCCGCGCATTCTGGGGGCCATACGCTATCTCTAAATTTGCCGTAGAAGGCATGATGCAAGTTTTGGCTGACGAGCTGAGTGATACACCGATCCGCGTTAACGCAATTAACCCTGGTGCCACTCGTACTCGCATGCGTGAAAAAGCATATCCGGGTGAAGATGCGAATACTCTCAAAACGCCACTGGATATCATGCCGCTATATTTGCACTTAATGGATCCTGCGGTTACCGATGTGAACGGTCAGTGCATCGACGCTCAACCGAAGCGTAAATAACTCATTCAGGTTACCTCACATAATCGATTGAAAAGGCAGCAAACGCTGCCTTTTTTCATTTCTCTCTTCATAAAAATCTTGCGACTTTCTCCCACAGAAATATACTGTATATATATACAGGTATTTATTATGCAAGATATTATTCAGAACTTAAAAAGCCAACACCTTGTTTGGCAAGCAAATTTAACGAAAGCAGATCCTCAGCAGTTGCAGACTAGTTCCGGTTTTTCTGAATTAGATGATTTGCTCGGCGGAGGCTTTCCACCTCATGGCGTAGTGGAGATGGAATCTATTGGTAGTATTGGTGAATTGCGTTTGCTCGCTCCCTATTTAAAAGCCACTCAGACCAATGGTGTGACCGCATTTATTCAACCACCTGCGCTAGTGAATTCTCTGTTTTTACACTACATCGGGTTGGATATAAACCAAGTGTGGGTCGTTACTCCAACTCACCCCAAAGACGCTCTTTGGGCTGCAGAGCAATGTCTGAAAAGTGGGGTATGCAGTAATGTTTTGTTATGGCAAGAAGAGCTTGAAATACATCAAGTGAAACGCTTACAGGTAGCAAGTGAACAAGGGAGTTGCCCTCTCTTTATGCTTAAAACAGATACTATCAACCGCTTGTCTTTGCCTGTGTCACTCAGTTTAAAACTGAAAGGCGACGAGCAAGGGATTCATGTTGAAGTGCTGAAAAGGAAAGGAGGCTGGAATAGAGGTAGCGTTAGTATCGGATTCCAACACCATTACCCGCAACTGGTGAAACCATCATCTGAAACTGTGCACTCGACTGTGGTCAACTTCCCACTGGCGAACCAAGGTTAGTGATATGTCTCTGTGGATTTACTTGCACTTCCCTCGCCTGCAGCTAGACGCACTCTTTGGTGATAACCAAGAACAACCCGTGGTGATTGTCGAAAGCCAACGTTGCCAGATTCTTCAATACAACGAGATTGCCGAACAACAAGGCATTAAACCAGGTATGGGCCTAGGCAGTGCTGCGTCCTTGTGTCGAGATTTACAAGTGCATCCTTATCATCCGCACACCGAATGGAGCAAGTTACAAGAAATTGCTCAATGGCTGTATTTGATCACATCTGACGTTGTGTTGATGCCAAACCAAGGTATTTTACTGCGTGCTACTCCAATGCTCGCTCTGTATGAAGGGCTTGAAAACTATTGGAATAAAGTCAGAGCTCACTTATCGGAGCTGAAACTGAGTTTTCAATTCGGATGTGGTTTTTCGCCTTTTGCTGCCAAATTGATGGCAATATCAGGAGCGAACGTCATCAGTGAAGACAAATCTGCCATACAAAAAGCTTTATCACCACTACCGTTAAAACTGACAGATTTATCAAACGCTACCGTAGAGAAGTTACAACGTGTAGGTGTCACCACATTGCAAAACCTGCTTGAACTGCCATTGCAAGACATCGCACGACGCTTTGATATCGATTTGGTGAACTACGTTGGTCGACTGACTGGGCAGTTTAAACACCCTGTCGACTTTTATCACCCTACCGAATCCTTCCAAGTTTATTTAGAGCTCTTGTTTGAGATCGAAAACGTTCAGTGGATTGAAAAGCCGTTGGCCAAATTACTTCGTCAACTCGAAACCTTTCTTAAATTAAGAGATAAGGTCGCTTTTGAACTGTGTTTAACACTCCACCAGCGTGAGAAACAAGAGCAACACCTTCAACTCACTTCTGCGCAAGGTGATTACCTATGTCAGCGTTGGCAACAGTTAGCGAGTTTAAGCTTAGAATCACTCTCGCTTAATGGCCCAGTCACAGGGCTAACGTTAAAAGTCATCCGTCAAGGTGAGCCTCTTAGTGCATCACGCGATCTCTTTGCTGGGCAGAAAGGAAACATGAATGCTTTAGAGCTGCTCTCTTTACTGCAAGCTAAATTGGGAAAAAGTGCCGTTTTAAAACCCAATATTGCTTGCGATCCTAGACCAGAAAAGGCCAGTCAGTATCGCCCTGCTGATGCTCCGGATGAAAAGGGGCACGCCATACCATCCATACTACGCCCAGCAATGCAATTACCGACTCCCATTGTATTGCAAGAGCAAGTTTCTTTGGTCCACGGACCTGAGCGAATAGTTTCTGGGTGGTGGGATGGTGATGAGATCATGCGTGATTACTACATTGCACACACCAAGCAAGGCCGCTGGTTATGGATATTTCGCGATCAGCACAAGCACTGGTTTCTTCATGGCTATTTTTGTTAAATCGACAGTTATTTTTGTTGGGTCATTATGAGTTACGCGGAACTATTTTGTCAGTCTAACTTCTCTTTTTTGACTGGGGCTTCTCATGCAGAAGAGCTGGTACTCCAAGCTGCTTTCTATCGCTATCAAGCTCTAGCTATAACGGATGAATGTTCAGTCGCGGGCGTTGTCAAAGCCCATGCAACCATCGAACAACATAAACTCGATATCAAACAAATCGTTGGAAGTATGTTTTGGTTAAATGATGAATGCCAAATCGTACTGCTTTGCCCTTGTCGCAAGGCTTATGCCGAGTTGTGTCGTATCATCACAAACGCAAGGAGACGCAGTGAAAAAGGCAACTATCAACTGTTCGAATGGGATTTGATGTCGGTTCGACATTGTTTGGTATTGTGGCTGCCCACACATCAAGAGAGTGATCACTACTGGGGGCGCTGGCTCAATCAACACCACGCTAATCGTTTGTGGGTAGCGATTCAGCGCCATTTGAGTAACAACGATACTGAATACATTGCGCACTGCGAGCAGTTAGCACATGAATTTCAATTACCTATAACTGCCTGCGGAGGCGTTCTCATGCATGATGTTGAACGCTTGCCATTACAGCATGTACTTACTGCTATAAAGCATGGGTGTAGCGTCGATAAACTCGGTTTTGATCGTATTTCGAATACTGAGCGAGCACTTCGTCCTTTTAAAAAGTTGATTCGGATTTACAAACCAGAATGGCTGGAAGAAAGTACTTACATCGCCGATTTATGCGAGTTTAAGCTCTCCGATTTAAAATACGAATATCCTACCGAGCTGATCCCAGATGGTTATACACCCGACTCTTACTTACGTATGTTGGTCGAACGTGGTAAAAGGCTGCGTTTTCCTGAAGGCGTGCCAGCAGAAGTCAATCAAACCATCGAGAATGAACTGGCGCTTATTCAAGAGCTGAAATACCACTACTACTTCCTTACTATTCACGACATCGTAATGTTCGCGAAACAGCAAGGCATTCTTTACCAAGGGCGAGGTTCCGCTGCAAACTCTGTGGTGTGTTATTGCCTGGAAATTACCGCCGTCGATCCTCGACAAATCGCTGTCTTATTCGAACGATTTATCAGTAAAGAACGTAAGGAACCGCCGGATATTGATGTGGACTTTGAACACGAGCGCCGTGAAGAAGTTATCCAGTATATTTACAAAAAATATGGCCGTGAGCGTGCAGCACTTGCTGCAACAGTGATCAGCTATCGCTTTAAAAGTGCCGTGCGTGAAGTCGGTAAAGCACTAGGGATTGAAGAGACCCAATTGGATTTTTTCATTAAGAACGTTAATCGCCGAGATCGCAGCCAAGGCTGGCAAGCTCAAATTATTGAACTGGGCTTACAACCAGAATCTCTCAAAGGGCAGCAGTTCATCCAATTGGTCAACGAGATCATTGGCTTCCCACGCCATTTATCTCAGCACGTAGGTGGCTTTGTAATTTCATCTGGCCCTTTATATGAGTTGGTTCCTGTTGAAAATGCCTCGATGGAAGATCGCACTATCATTCAATGGGATAAAGACGATTTAGAAAGCTTGAAGCTACTAAAAGTCGATGTGCTCGCACTCGGCATGTTAAACGCCATCAAAAAGTGCTTTCAACTGGTCGAGAAACATCACCAGCGATCCCTCTCGATTTCCGAGATCACTCGCCGACAAGATGATCCACACGTGTACCGCATGATCCAAAAAGCTGACACGATAGGCGTATTCCAAATTGAATCTCGTGCACAAATGAGCATGCTTCCTCGCCTAAAGCCTGCTTGTTATTACGACTTAGTGATTCAAATTGCAATTGTTCGTCCAGGCCCTATTCAGGGTGATATGGTGCATCCTTTTTTAAAACGACGAGATCACAAAGAGCCTGTCAGTTATCCATCGGAAGAAGTAAAAAGCGTTCTTGAGCGGACTATGGGCGTCCCTATTTTCCAAGAGCAAGTCATCAAGCTAGCCATGGTAGCCGCAGGGTTTAGCGGCGGCGAGGCCGATCAACTCCGTCGAGCGATGGCATCATGGAAAAAGAATGGCGATCTCGCTAAATTCAGACCAAAACTGATCAATGGTATGCAAGAGAGAGGTTATGACTTAGCGTTTGCTGAGCGCATTTTCGATCAGATTTGCGGCTTTGGTGAGTACGGCTTCCCTGAAAGTCATTCAGCGTCTTTCGCAGTGCTGGCATATTGTTCTGCATGGTTAAAATATTATTACCCAGCCGAATTTTACACTGCATTGTTGAACAGCCAACCAATGGGATTTTATAGCCCATCGCAATTAGTACAAGATGCTCGCCGACATGGCGTCGAAGTATTGCCGGTGTGCGTCAATCATTCAAAATATCAACATCATCTCGTCTCACGTCCGAATGGCAGGCTCGGCGTGCAACTTGGTTTTCGCTTGGTGAAAGGCTTTAACGCAGAAAGCGCACAAAGGCTTATTGAGCGCAAACCACTTAATGGTTACCGATCGATTCAAGAAGTAAAGCAGGTATTAAGAAGCCGAAGTGACATTGAATTATTGGCTTCAGCCAATGCATTTCAGGCCTTATCGGGAAATCGTTATAACGCTCGCTGGGCAGCAATGGATTCCTTATCTGACCTACCATTGTTTCACAAGGTCGAAGAACCCAATGTTAGCTACCAGACTCGACCCTCTGAATATGAAAATTTAGTTGAGGATTACGCAAGCACGGGACTATCTCTTAGCCGCCATCCAATTAAATTATTAGAAGAAACGGGCAAACTCCCTCACTTTACCCGCATGAGGCAACTGACAGAGAAACCGCATAAGTCACTGGTCACAGTGGTAGGTGTGGTAACAGGAAGACAATCTCCAGGCACCGCCGCTGGCGTGACATTTTTTACGTTAGAAGATGACACGGGCAACATTAATGTGGTCGTTTGGCAAGCGACAGCACGAGCCCAAAAGCAAGCGTATTTAGGCGCTAAAGTATTAATGGTGAAAGGCATTCTTGAAAGAGAGGGAGAAGTCACGCACGTTATTGCTGGTAAGTTGATTGATTGCACGCACTACTTGAACAATCTACAAAGTAAATCTCGGGATTTCCATTAGTACAGAGGAATTAAGGAGAGAGATGTTAAAAATCAGAGAGAGGTGCGCTCCCTCTGATTTCACTAGATCTAATCATGCACTTTTAGAAAGCATCTGGCGTAATCGGTCTTGAGCAACTTCAACCAGCAGATCCGGTTGGAATTTAGATATAAAGCGATCACAGCCTACTTTTTGTACCATGGCTTCATTAAAACTACCGCTCAGAGAAGTGTTCAATGTGATAAACAACTTAGACATACGTGGATCTTGGCGCACTTCATGGGTCAGTTTATAACCATCCATTTCAGGCATTTCAGCATCCGTAATCATCATCAACAGCTCTTTTTCTACATCTTTACCTTCATCACACCAACGTTTTAAAACCGTTAACGCTTCTAGCCCGTCACGACACTCGATGATATTCATACCTAATTGAGAAAGCGTATCGCGAACTTGATTACGAGCTGTAGAGGAATCATCCACAATCAGAACATTACGCCCGACCATTGCTTGGGCCAATTCTTGATCGAGAATGTCCTCCGAGATAGTCACGTCGTAATGTACGATCTCTGCTAAAACTTTTTCAACGTCAATAATTTCGACAATTTGAGAGGCATCCCCCTCTTTGATTTGCGTGATAGCCGTGAGGTAATTCGAGCGACCAGACGTGGAAGGAGGCGGCTGAATTTCAGTCCATGCCGTATTAATAATGTTTTTAACCGGACCGACTAAGAAGCCCTGCACCGTGCGGTTGTACTCTGTCACGATCAAATTTTCTTCTTCCGCTTCACCACGTAAAGCAGGAAAACCAATTGCGCCTCGTAAATCAATCACTGGTACCGCTTCACCTCGTAGAGAAGCAACCCCACGAATATTGTAGTGCGATCCAGGGAGCTTGGTTAACGGTGGAAGCTTGATGACCTCTTTCACTTTGAACACATTAATCGCAAATAATTGGCGACTATTTAAAGTGAACAGCAGAAGCTCTAGTCGATTTTCACCAACCAAGTTTGTACGCTGGTCAACCGTATTTAACACTCCGGACATACTACTACCTAAATTATGGATAATTCTTATTTTACTCGAAATCAGTACAGACACAGCAAGGTTATATAACCAAATAACCTTAAAATATTTGGCTTTTCGAGCACAGCTTTAAAGTACAACAGTTTTAGCGTATTACTTCTCTTTGCATCAGACGCAAAGTCACGCAGCACATTGAAAGCCATTTTGTTTATTTACTTGAGCTTTTTAGGAAATTACATGAATGGCGCAGATATAGCAATGCAACATAACTCAAATTCCCTTTCTAGTAATAGGCGATCAAAAAGGGTGAGCCGTTAAGTCTCACCCTAAATCACCTACAAATGCAGTCTCAACAGCCAGGTACATCATCATGTTAAAAAGTACTTAACCTTCCACAACCTTCATCAATAGTTGACCATCGTACAACGCTTGCTTAATCAACGCGGCACCAGGCATTGTGGCTTGCTTATAGAAACGAGACTCCACCAGCTCAAGATCTTGGTGATAAACAGGTAAACTCTGCTCTTCGATACAGCGACGAACCGCAGGATAAAGCACATCTTTTGCTTGGTTAATCACACCACCGATCAAGATTTTCTCAGGGTTAAATAAGTTGATCACAATAGCAATTGCAGAGCCTAAGTAGCGTCCAAGTTTTTCAATCACATCGACGGCCAAAGGATCACCGTTTGCAGCGGCTTCACAAATGCTCTCAATACTCATTTCTTCTTGTTTAGCAAGAATAGAGTCTTCGCCATCAGCGATTCGTCTTACGACTTCTTCACGAATTGCTTGAGAACTGGCAACGGTTTCCAAACAGCCAATATTGCCGCAATGACAACGTTTTCCATTTGGGTCAATTTGAATATGCCCGAGTTCACCAATGTTACCGTGACGGCCTTGCAAAACGCGCCCATCCAGAATGATGCCCGCACCTAAACCGTGGTGGATAGAGATAAGAACGGAGTTGTCATTATCTTGAGAATGACCAAAAAGCTTTTCTGCTAATGCCCAAGCTCGCGTGTCATTGGCAATGAAAACTGGCAAGCCTGTTGCTTTGTATATCTCTGGTCCAAGAGCAAGATTTTCGACATTGTAATGAGGCATCTGCAAAACGACACCTTGCTCTGAGTTCACGAGACCAGGTAGCGTAAGGGCAATACTGGTAACCCGATCAAGTTGATCCGCGTAAGTCTGAAAGAATTCATCAATTTCGTAAAGCAGGCGCTCAAGCACATCGTCTTGGTCAAGCTCGTGTATCTCGATTTTAGTATCGATCAGTACATCACCGCCTAACTCATGCAAAGCAATAGTTAAATAACCTCGCCCCAAACGCATTGACAAAAATTGCCAACCTTCATTATTGACCTGCAAACCGACAGCAGGTCGACCACGACTCGTCGCTTCTTGTACTGTCGTTTCATGAATCAAGTGCGCTTCAATTAATTCTCGAGTGATTTTGGTGATACTAGCAGGAGCAAGCTCACTCTGCTTGGACAAATCAATTCGAGAAATAGGACCTTTTAGGTCAATTAGTTTATATACACGACCAGCATTGACCTGTTTGATATGATCAATATGGCCCGGTTGAGCCATGTACATCTTGCACTCCGAAATTCTATAACGGGACAATTTTTTTACTTTGCGAACTAATTGTGAAGTGAATTAATAAATCCCCGTGACAAGCATCACGTATAAACCTGTTTGTTTGTGTATTCAATCAAATAACGAAGAATCTACTCCTGTTAAATTGTTTGAAAAATAACTTATTTTTATTCACTAAATTATGAAGTAATGCCTTTAAAGCAGCGTATTTTTATCAATAAGGCCATTGCCTGTCGAATATCTGTCTGTTTTACCGGGGTTACTCTTAATGTAAACATTCTGTGCATATACTTATATTCAAGTAGCTTTAAGGCGTGGGCTCAGCAACGAGGCTAACCTTGAGAGCGACTGCGTAAAGTAAGGATAGAGTTCAAGTTACCTTTACACACACATTCATCGGAGAATCTATGACTTCCAAATTAAGACGAACAAAAATTGTCACTACGCTGGGTCCTTCAACGGATAAGGACAATATACTTGAGGAGATCATCAAAGCCGGTGCAAACGTTGTTCGTATGAATTTTTCACATGGAACCAGTGAAGACCACATTCAACGTGCGAAAAAAGTCCGTACCATTGCAGCAAAACTTGGGCGTCAGGTTGCAATTCTTGGTGACTTACAAGGCCCTAAAATCCGTGTATCAACGTTTAAAGACGGCCAAGTCATTTTGAATGTGGGCGATAAATTCACATTAGATAGTGATTTACCAAAAGGGGAAGGCAATCAAGAATCTGTAGGGTTAGATTATAAAGAACTACCGCAAGATGTTTCACCAAATGACATTTTATTACTCGATGATGGACGCGTTCAGCTGCAAGTTACCAAAGTAGAGGGTAATAAAGTTCATACCCGTGTGATTGTCGGTGGTCCACTGTCCAACAATAAAGGGATCAACAAAAAAGGCGGCGGATTGTCAGCCGATGCGCTCACAGAGAAAGATAAAGCCGACATTCTTACCGCCGCAGCAATTCAAGTAGACTACCTTGCTATTTCATTCCCGCGTAACGGCGAAGACATGCATTACGCTCGACGCTTAGCCAGAGATGCAGGCCTTGAAGCCATGTTAGTGGCTAAAGTCGAACGAGCAGAAACCGTCGCGACCAATGAGTCTATTGACGACATTATTCTCGCATCCGATGTAGTGATGGTTGCACGTGGTGACCTTGGTGTAGAAATCGGTGACCCTGAGCTCATAGGTGTCCAGAAAAAACTGATTCGCCGCGCACGCAGTTTAAACCGTATCGTGATTACTGCGACACAAATGATGGAGTCCATGATTACTAGCCCAATGCCAACGCGTGCTGAAGTGATGGATGTGGCCAATGCGGTTCTAGACGGCACTGACGCGGTGATGCTTTCTGGAGAGACCGCTGCAGGTAAATATCCTGTAGAAACGGTCAAATCCATGGCCGAAGTATGTGTGGGGGCAGAAAAAATGTCGGAGGCAAGTCTATCAACCTATCGCTTAGATAGAACCTTCGAAACCGCTGAAGAAACCATCGCAATGGCAACCATGTACTCTGCGAATCACATGGAAGGAATTAAAGCGATGATCTCGTTAACTGAGTCCGGCAGGACTGCGTTGATGATGTCTCGCTTAAGCTCTGGCTTGCCAATATTTGCCTTATCACGGAATGAATCGACACTAAATCGAGCAGCATTATACCGAGGCGTGACACCTGTATATTTCGAGTCAAAAAGTGATGCGGGTTTACCAACGGCTCAAGCAGCGATTACTAGCCTTAAAGAGCAAGGGTACTTGCACAAAGGTGATTTAGTCATTATTACTCAAGGCGATGTAATGGATGTTGTTGGCTCAACCAACTGCATGCGCATTCTACAAGCGTAGTCGTTATACCTAACCGGAGTTAACCACAAGAACCCGCAAATAAGGCTCCGAAAATGGAGCCTTATTTATATGCTTTGTATATTGCGCACATCGTGAACGTAAGAAGGTTTATGCTCTCTCTCTACCATCAATTTCAACATCCAGCTGGTCATAGAGTTGAACTAGGTTAAACCCAGCTTGAAGCCCAAGTTGATAGTCATGCTCTAGTGACTCTTGGTCACTTAACAAAGAAGAAGAACGAAGCCCCTCTTTAGGCGCAACTTGTAAAATAAAAGTGTCGTCAGGTGGAGCAGATATAAAGGCCTGAGTGAGCTCAAATGTTTGATAATGAATCATCAGCATGTCGGCTAAACCTGAATCAAAATTCTCACCAATCAGATGACTTAAACGATACAAGTTATCGGCACCGAACAACCAACGACCTCCATTTAACAGCATTTTCCCTGCAAGCTTCGATTGATGTGCTGCATTAATTTTTTGTTGGAAGAACGACGCCCAATCCAGCTTCCACTGATTCACTTTTTGCTGCCATGATTGCTGTACTGAGTTGATAGACTCCCGATACCATTCGACAGGCACATCCCCCACTTCACTTTGGGCTCTCGCTTCAATCTCTGAAAACGGCTCTGTGCGAATGACAATAATGTTGCGAGCATTCTGACGCCACGCTTCTTGTACAGGGATAGAGGCAGACACGCCGCCATCAACAAACTTATTGCCATTTACGTCGACAGGTCCGTGGTACAACTTGGGAATCGCACATGTCGCTAGCATAGTGTTAAACCACGAGTCATCCAAGATTGGTAGATATTGATCTGATAGCGTCTCTATATTCGTTACCGCAGCAAACGCTCCTCGTTTTCCCAATGCACTGCGACCTAAATCAAGGTCAAGCTTGTATGGGAAATCTTGAATCCGTTCTAATGCCCACTCTAAACCTAAGTACTGCTGCTTTCGGATATAGCGAAACAGATTAAAAAATTCAGGAGACGTTGTCAGCTCGGTAATAAAAGCTTTGCCCATGCCATGTTGACGACACAAGTAAGAACATAAGTTAAGTGCTCCGGCAGAGGTGCCATAGAACTCATCGAAAGGATCGAAGTTGGAAAGTAAAAAGGCGTCTAAAACGCCAGCGGTAAAAATCCCTCTCTGCCCTCCACCTTGCGTGACTAAAGCAGTTTTACCATGCCTAAAGTGCTCATAAACTTTTACATCAAGCTCTGCATGGCTTTCTGTGATTATACCGCTGTTACGTATCATAGGCTCACGCCATTTTGTTAAATCGTTTGGTAAAAGTGGTTATCTTAAGCTGTTGTAATAGCAATGATGCCAAATGACAAAAGCACTGCAAAAACAGTCACCACAATGATTAATGCGGATTTTAGATCGTGTTCCATAAACACCTCCTTAATATGTAACAAATTAATAACACCGGTGTGAAATATGTTCAAGATTTGCTTAATTTAGTCGCGCAATTTTGACTAACCCATCACAATTAGCTTAGTCATAATAAGGAGATAGGGCATGAACCAAAAACTCAGCTGGCTAGTAGGAATCATGATGATGAGTACTGCTATCAATGCACAAGCGAATATCATCGTTACACCATACATAGGCTATACAGGAGGCGGCCAAGTAGAGGATGCAAGTGGTAATACATACAATCTCGACCCCGCAGTGAATTACGCTCTTTCAGTCGAGACTCCCTTAGAAAAAGGAAGGATCGGATTGTTTTACTCCAATCAATCGACGGAACTTGAAAAGCTGTCCAACTCGGCAGATATCCATTATCTGCACTTCCAAAGCAGCATGTACTATCCTGTCGCAGAAAATTGGCAAACCTATATCGGTGTAGGTTTGGGCGCTTCTTACGCCGATGTGGATTGGGTAGACAAAAAATACGGATTTTCGGCTAGCGCTTTTGCAGGGCTGGAATATGAATTTTCAAAGAACTTTGCATTAACAGCCCAACTGAGATGGTTAGGAACGGTCGTTGATAACGATACATCTGGCGCCTGTACTCTACCTAATGACGGCTCAAACTGTATCATTAAGTTCGATACTGATTGGATGAACCAATTCCAATCAAATGTCGGTTTTAGTTTCCGCTTCTAATCTTATGCATGCTCCTTTGTAGGACTCGTCACAAAGAACGCTGAACGAGTCCTGCACAGAGACGATAAAGGATATCGTCTAAACACCATTGTTTGGCAAAGTAACGAAGCATCATCTAGATAGGTGCACAAAAGATAGCCGTACGCCCTAATTAATCAAAATAGTCTTAAACACCAAAGCAATTATTGGATCCCAGTCATTTATTCCATACAAACAACCACCCACCCACACAAAACCACAATCAAACTCAAATTTAACAAGATTAAAACCAGACAACGCATCTGAATTAACATTTAGATTCTATTGCGCTAAGTATTATTAGAAGTTAGTCTGATCAGTGAAAACAGATAAATATTTCAGTTTTATCAAACACACATCAAAATTTTAAGATTAATAATCTACTTTCTCTTACAGTAGCCAGAATATAGCTCTATAAAATTATAAGAAGTTAGAATTAAGGATAGAAAAGCTGATGGATAACAGCGGTCCTTTCTTCCAACTGTTTGCGCAATTATTACTGTGTTACGTAGAGAGCTTCATTCCTCAGGGAGTCTTATAGGAGTCAAATATGAAGCGAGAACAATGGGGATCCCGGGCGGGATTCATCTTAGCAGCAGTTGGGTCTGCTATCGGTTTGGGAAACATTTGGCGTTTCCCATACATGGCCTATGAAAACGGTGGCGGCGCATTTTTTATTCCTTACATTTTTGCCATGATCACTGCCGGTATTCCATTTATGATCCTTGAGTTCAGTATGGGACAAAAATACCGAGGCTCAGCACCAAAAACACTAGCGAAAATTCATTCTAAATTTGAATGGCTTGGCTGGTTCCAAGTTGGTGTGGCTGCAGTTATTGCCGTTTACTATGTGGCTGTTATCGGTTGGTCGATTTCTTACTTTGGGTTGTCGTTCACTCAAGGTTGGGGAACCGATACCAACGCATTTTTCTTTAGTGAATACCTAAAGCTAGGTGACAACTCACCAACAGACTTAGGCAGTATTCAATGGAAGATTGCTTTATCCATGGTGATTGCTTGGGCAATTACTTACACCGCTATTGCCAAAGGCGTGAAATCAGGAATTGAACGAGCATCTAAAATTATGATGCCAATCCTATTCTTGATGGTGATTTTCTTAATCGGACGTATGATTTTCTTGCCAGGAGCTCTAGATGGCGTGAACTACATGTTCGAACCCGATTTCAGCAAAATTTGGGATGTGAAAGTATGGGCAGCGGCATATGGTCAGATCTTCTTTACGCTAAGTATCGGCTTCGCCATCATGCTAGCTTACTCTAGCTACCTACCAGAAAAGTCAGACATAACGAATAACGCGTTTATGACCGTGTTGATCAACTGTGGCTTCTCGATCCTAGCCGGCATCATGATCTTCTCAGTATTGGGTTACATGGCTCAAGAGCAAGGTAAGCCGTTAACAGAGGTGGTATCTGCAGGCGTTGGCTTGGCTTTTGTTACTTTACCTGCGGCAATTAACCTACTACCTGCCCCATATATTCTTGGTCCACTGTTCTTCTTTGCACTGGTGGTTGCTGGTCTAAGTTCGCATATTTCAATTATGGAAGCCGTAACTTCAGCCATTATCGACAAGCTGAAGTGGAGCCGTAAAAAAGCTGCAAATGTTGTGATTGGTATTGGCTTCGTTGTCTCTATGGCGTTTGCTACCAATGGCGGTCTGCTGCTACTCGATCTAGTAGACCACTTTGCAAACAACGTTGGCATCATGGTTGGTGGTCTGGTTGAGATTGTCTTGATGGCGTGGCTATTGAAGCGCGTGCCAGAAGTACGTAATTACGTTAACGAGCGCTCTGATTTCTCTGTTGGTCAATGGTTCGAGATCTGCTTACGCTTCGTTACACCAATCATGCTCGCCATTATCTTAGCGACCAAGCTATACGCCCTAATTACTGAAGGCTACGGTGGCTATGATCTAACTTTAGGCTGGGCACTTATCGCCGCACTCTTTATCTTTGGTCTAGTGATCAACGCAGTGAACCGCAAGGAGACAGCAAAATGACAATCAGCGCAATTATTATGATGGTTATTGGTTTAGGTATCACTTGGGGCGGCGCTGCCGTTTGCATCAAGCGAGCCATGGATAAACAATAGAACGTTAAGTTCCACATAAAAAACGCCGGTAGTTACCGGCGTTTTTTTATACATACATTAGTTCAATTCTAGAAACTGTACTTGATGCCAACGGCGCCGCCAAGTTGCAAGTCAGCACCTTTGTAAAGATCTAGCTCTGGGTGTATTTGACCATAAAGGTCCCAGCCGCGTGATAAATCCCAGTTCACACCAAGTGGTACTCTCACACCAAACTCGTCATCCCATTCATACCAGCCACCAACGCCGACATACCAAGTCACAGGCATGTTTTGATCGAATGTTCCACGCTTAGCGATGTAATCAAACGCCATACCATCGTTTCCGATAATGCCACGATATTTGTTATCTAACTCTACAACAACACTTAATTGTTGATCGACAGCCATACCAACTGATAGATTCGTTGGTTCGCTTGCCGCCATTGCTGTACTAGAAACTAGTCCCAAAACTAAAATGAATTTGTTCTTCATACACGTTATCAATTATTCAAAAAAACATTATTCGCTATTCAAACATAATGGCATATCAATATGTCAACGATGGGTAAGCTCGATGTATGAAAAAGCTGACAAAAGTAAAGATGAGTTTAGGATCACACTAAAAAGGAACTGTCAGTTAATAAAATAGGAACTAAAAAAGGAGGCCGAAGCCTCCTTTTATGCATTACTATGAATGACTGCGATTAACCGTGGTTACGAATCCACTCATCCATTTCAGTTTTTAGGTTATCAGACTTAGTACCGAAGATAGCCTGTACACCACCAGCTACAACTACAACACCAGCAGCGCCTAGTTGTTTTAGCTTGTCTTGGTCAACAGCTGCTGTATCTGCAACTGCTACACGTAGACGTGTGATACATGCATCTAGACCAGTAATGTTAGCTTTACCGCCAAACGCTGCAACCAGTTCACCGCCCATATCAGAGCCAGAAGTTACAGCTGCACTTTCCGTTTCATCTTCACGGCCAGGTGTTTTTAGGTCAAGCGCTGTGATTACACCACGGAACACTACGTAGTAAATTACTGCGTAAACTAGACCAACGGCAATCATTAGCACCATCTTCTGAGCGTTACCAGATAGAACTAGGAAGTCGATCAGACCGTGAGAGAAAGAAGTACCGTGTACAAAGCCTAGAGTGTTCGAAACGATGTATGCAGAACCAGCTAGTAGAGCGTGGATACCGTATAGTAGTGGAGCAACGAATAGGAATGAGAATTCGATTGGCTCAGTAATACCAGTTAGGAATGAAGTCAGTGCAGCTGACGCCATGATACCCATTACTTTTGCACGGTTTTCTGGTTTAGCACAATGAGCAATTGCGATTGCTGCAGCTGGTAGACCGAACATCTTGAACATGTAACCACCCGCTAGCTGACCGAAGCCATTACCAGCAGCACGAGATGCTTCATCAGCAACTAGGTAACAAGTTAGCACACCATTTTGAGCTTCACCGGCAGCGTTAACACAAGAACCTGCTTCGAAGAAGAACGGTACGTTCCATACGTGGTGTAGACCGAATGGGATTAGAGAACGCTCAACAACACCGTAGATACCGAATGCTAGCTGTGGGTTTTGGTGTGCAGCCCAATCAGAGAATGCAGAAATTGCACCGCCAATTGGTGGCCAGATAACAGAAAGGATAACACCTAGGATGATCGCAGCAAAACCAGTGATGATTGGCACTGCGCGCTTACCAGCGAAGAAGCCAAGGTACTCTGGAAGTTGGATTTTGAAGAAACGGTTGAATGCCCAAGCAGCCACACCACCGACAAGGATACCACCTAGTACACCTGTATCGATTTTCTCAACACCCATAACGCCCGCCATTACACCTAGCGTTGCCGTCATGATGCCGTAACCAACGATAGCTGCAAGACCTGCAACACCGTCGTTGTTAGTGAAGCCTAGAGCTACACCTACTGCAAATAGAAGTGCCATTTGGCCGAATACTGAACCACCAGCTTGTTCCATAAGATTAGAAACGATCTCTGGAATAAAGCTTAGATGGGCAGCACCCACACCTAATAAAATACCTGCAACTGGTAAAACTGATACTGGAAGCATCAGAGCCTTACCAACTTTTTGCAGGTTAGCAAAAAGGTTCTTAAACATGTTTATGCTCCTGATAAATTTATAAGTATTATTTGGGCACTAACGGCACACCCCCGTAGCCTAAAGGTTAGCACCCAATGAAAATGTAACCACAACTGCATTATATTTTCCGGCTCTAAATATATATTGATGACCCTCAAACTTTCCACACAGTTACGAAATTTAGTTTCAAAACAAGTCTTGGATCACACCCAAAAACAGCCGATGAAAAGGTTTGCATTGCACTTATATTACTGTTTTATAAAGAATTAATTATTTATATAATTAATTTTAAGGCGTAAATAAAATACGCCTCAATGTTATTTTTAGTAACAAAATTACATTTGTGATTTTTGAATGTTATTAAATCAACATTTTTAGTAAACATTAAACTCGTGAGCGTATCTGTTGTTTTTATCAACAAAAAAGGAGCCTAAGCTCCTTTTTTATGCTCTTATTATTTTTTCATCGCAAAAAAAGATTTCGGAAGTTTTCGGTGGTTTTTTGTGCCACTTCAGAAAGAGAGCACGATTTGAGTTGCGCAATATAAGAAGCGACTTCGACAACATAAGCGGGTTGATTCTCTTTGCCACGATGAGGGACAGGAGCCAAGTAAGGAGAATCTGTCTCAATAAGAAGCTTCTCTAAAGGTAGAGTCTTCACCACTTCTTTTAACTCTGTAGCTTGACGGAAAGTAACAATCCCCGAGATAGAAATATAAAACCCCAGCTCCAGTGCAGCTTCAGCAAATGGAAGATCTTCTGTAAAACAGTGGATAACACCACCACATTTCTCTGCCCCACCCTTACGCAAAATATCAAGAGTATCCGCACGTGCGTTTCTGGTATGGACAATTAAAGGTTTGTTGAGCTCCACTGCAAGATCAACGTGTTGCTCAAAGCGCTCTTTCTGTAACGCGGCCGTTTCGGGCTTGTAATGATAATCTAAACCCGTTTCGCCAATAGCGACGACTTTTGCATTCGACGCATGGTGGCGCAATACGTCCATCGAAAAGTCGCTTTCAACATCAAGTGGATGCACACCGCACGAAGCATAAACATTGTCATAAGGCTCGATCATTTCCATCATTTTCGGGAAAGAATCCAGCGTTACTCCAACAGAAAGTAGCTCAGTTACGTTTGCTTGTTTAGCTTTGTTAATAACGTCTTCCACATTGATGTGGAGATCGTCGTAATTCAATTTGTCTAAATGACAATGAGAATCTACGAACATAATGCCTCTCGTGATTCAATTAACCAATTCATTGATAGTAGCTCAAGGTTCAGGCCAGGAAAGGCTTGCACCTGAGCTTTCAGGTTCATCAGCGCCTTCGCTGATGAGTACAAACCGTTATAGTTGTCCGGTTGAAACTTTGTCGCGCCCGGAAGCATTTGAGCTTCTGATACACCAAACTGCGCTTTCTGAGCATCTGTCAGTAAATACCATGCCCAGTCTAGTGATTGCTCTGAGTGTTTAGCGATTAAAGAAGCACACTCAGAAACGTCTGAAACAGGCGAAGACATTGCCTTAATAAAACTGCGTTCAAAAGCCAAGTAAGCTTCGAGCTCACCATTATTTAACGCATCCAATGTTTTTATTGGAGAGCCCATATTCAGTTTTAAGGCATAAGCAGGAACTTGCTTCGCCCCTTGTTCGTGCATCCATTGCATCGCTTGTTCCGCTGACGGAGGCGCAACAACCCAGTGTTGGCAACGGCTACGAATCGTTGGGAGCAGACGCTCCTGATTGTGGGTAACGAGCAAAAACAAGCACTTTGCCCCAGGCTCTTCTAGCGTCTTTAACAGCGCATTCGATGCCGACTCGTTCATAGAGTCCGCCGGTTCTATTACAAATAGGCGGTAACCATTAAGCTGAGATGATTCCTGAGCAAGACGGTTACAAGCGCGAATTTGGTCCACCGTTATCGCCTTTCCTTCTTTCTCTGGCTTGATCCAGTGTAAATCAGGGTGGTTTTGAGATTGATTTAGCTGGCAGCTATGACAAAAACCGCATGCTTCACTCGCGTAATTTTGGCAAAGAAGTGCTTGGCTAAAAAACTCGATAAGTTTTTCGATGCCCAAGCCCTGCTCGCTTTGTAATAAAAGCGCACCTGGTATTCTGTCCGACTCTAACCCTACTTTGAGGTTATCCCATATTGGCTGTAGCCATGGATAATCATTTAACATGAGTCACCTAAATTTACGTTTCACTTATTGACGAGCTAGCCACTCGTTTAGAGCGTCCCGAATATCACGCGACACGCCTTCAATCGTCTGTTCTGCGTTAATGATAACGATGGAAGGATCGGCATGAGCAATCTCCAAATAACGCTCACGTGTACGCTCGAAGAAACTAATATCCATCTTCTCTATACGATCTAACTCACCACGCCCACGTGCACGCTCAAGCCCAACACGAGGGTCAATATCCATATAGAGAGTGAGAGCAGGTTTAAAATCACCAAGCGTTGTATCCCGGAGATTTTTCATTAACGATGCGTCAATCTGACGGCCACCACCTTGATAAGCTTGCGACGACATATCGTGTCGGTCACCAACCACCCACTGACCGTTTTCCAAAGCTGGTTTGATCACGTTCTCAACCAACTGAACACGTGCAGCGTACAGAAGAAGCAACTCCGTCATGTCCTTAAGTTCTTCGCCTTCGTGCTCTTCTTTCACCAGAGCGCGCATTTTTTCTGCTAGCGGTGTGCCTCCTGGCTCACGGGTATTTACGATATCCTCAATACCGGCCGCTTTTAGCGTATCTAAAACGGTTTTAATCGCAGTGCTTTTACCCGCGCCTTCTAGGCCTTCAACGACAATAAAGTTTGCTTTCATCATTTGTTCTTTCTTAGTTCTCTTAAATAGGCACGAACAGCACGGTTGTGCTCAGCAAGGGATTTCGAAAATACATGTCCGCCCTTTCCACTTGCTACAAAATATAAATAGTTGCTGCTTTCTGGATTCAAAGCCGCTTCAATGGAAGCTTTACCAGCCATCGCAATCGGTGTTGGTGGCAAACCATTGATGGTATAGGTGTTATATGGTGTCGGCGTACGCAAATCTTTCTTACGAATGTTGCCATCGTAGGCGTCACCCATACCATAAATAACTGTCGGATCAGTTTGTAACCGCATGCGTTTGTTCAATCGGTTGATAAACACAGAAGCGACGCGCTCACGCTCAGAATCAATAGCCGTCTCTTTCTCGATGATAGACGCGAGAATCAAGGCTTCATATTTGTCCTGTAATGGCAGCTTTTCTTGACGAGCTTCCCAGCTAGCATCCAGTATTTTATTGAGTTTTCGATGCGCTCGTTTTAATAACTGGCTTTCACTCGCACCCGCTGTGTAATGGTAGGTTTCTGCTAAAAACAACCCTTCTAGCTTTTCTCTCTCAATTCCGAGCTTCGCAGCCATTTCTTTTTCTGAAAGATCGGTTAAATCATGCTTTAAATAAGGAGCACTTTTTAGTTGATCTACCCATTCAGAAAAGCGGCTGCCTTCAACAAAAGTGATCGCAAACTGGTATTCTTTTCCAGTATTCAGATGCTCCAATGTTTGCGAAAGCGACATACCAGGCTCAAGTTGGTAAGTACCCGCTCGCACCTGCAACAATTCTGGATATAAGTGAGGAATTAAACGGATGTACTCCGATGTTTCAATCACCTCATCTTCAACTAAGGCGCGCATGACATGATGAAAGCTTGTACCACTTTCTACAGTAAACAGCTGAGGTTGTTCCAATAGAATAGGCTTTTCAACGTATTGTTTAGCCTGTGAAATTATATAAAAAACAGCTGCTGCGCCTATCACTGCGATCAGCACAACAAAAGCCAACAGTTTTTTAATCACGTAGTTAAATTCCCTTGCAGTCGTTGAGTCAATTTTCCTATCGGAAATATAGTCTTAGAGTTCGATGTCACTATGCTGCTAATAGGTGCGACACCTAATATTGAGTTACACATGAAAGCCTCGTCAGCACTCAGCAAATCTGGAAGTATAAAACGCCCCTCGATGACTTCAATATGACTTACTTTAAGTAACTCAAGCACCTTACAACGCATTACGCCCGTAACGCCTGATAAGGTCAGCTCCGGCGTAAATACTTTATTACCTTTAACCCAAAAAAGGTTGGCCATTGTAGTTTCAATGACATGGTTTTGCACATTTAACGTTATTGCATCTGCAAACTCTGTATTGTCGATTTCAGCCTTGGCGAGAATCTGCTCTAAACGGTTGTTATGCTTATGTCCAGCAAGTAAAGGTTGAATCCCTAGACGAGTATTACAAACGCCCAAGTCCACACCTTGTTCTTGCCAAGATGAATAATGAGAAGGAAACGCAAAATTGGAAATCGTCACGATAGGGCCTTCAATCCCATTAGGGCTATACCCTCGCCCACCAATACCGCGGCTAACGTGAATCTTCACCCCCGCTCGTGCGTCAGATAAAACCGCTTTGCTTGCCCAATCATGCACAACTTTCCAGTCAGGTGAAGAGATCTTCAAAGCGTCAAGGCAAGCACTCATGCGCTCAGTATGTTCTTGCCAGTAAACCAACTCTCCATTTTGGGTCAGGATGGTGGTAAAGCCTCCATCACCGTATTGGAATGAGCGATCACCTAGCTCTACATGCGTTTGCGGAACTCCATTTACCCAAAACATTCACGTACCTTCAAATTAGCAGACAACAAATAAAACAAAACGGCTCAATGCTAAGCATCGAGCCGTTAGAATACAAGTTTCGCTTATCTAAATTAGGTTAGATAGTGTTACTCAGCGAACTTCTTGAAGATCAAAGAACCGTTTGTACCACCAAAGCCAAACGAGTTACAGATAGCGTACTCCATACCTTCAACTTTGCGCGCTGTATGCGGCACAAGGTCGATGTCTAGACCTTCTTCTGGATCATCAAGGTTAATGGTTGGCGGAACAATTTGGTCAACCAAAGACATAACCGTGATAATTGCTTCAACAGAGCCAGCAGCACCTAATAGGTGACCCGTCATCGACTTAGTTGAAGACACAAGAACTTGCTTCGCACCTTCTTCACCAAGAGCACGTTTCACGCCTTTGATTTCTGCGACATCACCAGCTGGAGTAGAAGTACCGTGAGCATTCACATAACCTACTTGAGTACCTGTGATGTTAGCGTCACGCATCGCCGCTTCCATCGCAAGTGCACCACCAGAGCCGTCTTCGCTTGGAGATGTCATGTGGTAAGCATCACCAGACATACCAAAACCAACCAGTTCTGCGTAAATCTTCGCGCCACGTGCTTTTGCGTGTTCGTACTCTTCAAGCACCATCATGCCAGCACCATCACCTAGAACAAAACCATCACGGCCTTTATCCCATGGGCGAGACGCTTTTTGAGGCTCTTCATTACGAGTAGATAGCGCTTTAGCTGCACCAAAGCCAGCCATGCCAAGAGGCGTAGAAGCTTTTTCTGCACCACCAGCAACCATCGCATCTGCATCGCCGTAGGCAATCATACGTGCTGCATGGCCGATATTATGCAGGCCAGTAGTACATGCGGTAGAAATCGCGATATTTGGACCACGAAGACCACGCATGATAGATAGGTTACCTGCAACCATGTTTACAATGGTCGAAGGAACAAAAAATGGGCTAACTTTGCGAGGGCCTTTGTCTACTAATGCAGTATGGCCAGTTTCGATAAGGTCAAGACCGCCAATGCCTGAGCCGATAGCAACACCAACTCGAGCCGCATTTTCTTCGGTAATTTGTAAGCCAGAGTTATCAAGAGCTTGAATACCCGCTGCAATGCCGTACTGGATGAAAAGGTCCATCTTACGAGCATCTTTTTTAGACATGTACTCTGTGCAATCGAAATCTTTAACAAGACCTGCAAAACGAGTTGAGAAGTTCGTAGTATCAAAGTGCTCGATATTTACGATACCACTTTGACCTTCTAGCAGGGCTTTCCAAGATGATTCTACTGTGTTGCCTACCGGTGACAACATACCCATGCCAGTGACAACTACACGACGCTTGGACACGATATAATTCTCCGGGAATTGAATATTTCTATGAGAGGATAGAAGAAGTTAGAAAGAACACAGGCGGTCTAGGAGACCGCCTGGGAGAGCTAATTACTGAGCGCTGTTTACGTAGTCGATTGCAGCTTGAACAGTAGTGATCTTCTCAGCTTCTTCGTCAGGAATCTCAGTGTCGAATTCCTCTTCTAGAGCCATAACTAGTTCTACAGTGTCTAGAGAATCAGCACCTAGATCGTCAACGAAAGAAGCTTCGTTTTTAACTTCTGCTTCGTCTACACCTAGCTGTTCAACAATGATTTTCTTTACGCGTTCTTCGATGTTGCTCATTTTTCTTTTCCTTTACAGATTTCGCCTAATGCGATGATTCCGTAGTTTATTCGAACTATTGAAAGTTGCAAGGGGGTCCTTGCTGGTCAAACCACAAAATTAGCGAATTTAACCGAATTTCAATACATTTTTGACTTAAATCATGCACAAATCTTGCGCATAAGCATGACAAGTTCATGATAGTTAACTGCAACTATAGGCTATTTTTCACAATGTAAAATAGCTTATTTTGCATAAACTGTCGCATTAAACCATGTACATGCCACCATTTACATGCAAAGTTTCACCAGTAATGTACGCTGCTTCAGGAGAAGCAAGGAAAACTACTGCTGATGCAATTTCACGTGGGTCACCTAAACGACCTGCTGGCACGTTCGACAAAGTTGCCGCACGTTGGTCATCATTTAGCGCCTTAGTCATGTCAGTTTCGATGAAACCAGGAGCAACAGTGTTCACTGTTACACCACGAGACGCAACTTCACGAGCCATTGATTTAGTAAAACCAATCACGCCCGCTTTCGCTGCTGCGTAGTTAGTTTGACCAGCATTACCCATGGTACCAACAACAGAGCCTACGTTGATGATACGACCCGCACGTTTTTTCATCATACCGCGTAAAACCGCTTTAGACATGCGGTAGATAGGCGTTAGGTTGGTATCGATGATGTCGTTCCACTCATCATCTTTCATGCGCATCAATAGGTTGTCACGAGTAATACCAGCGTTATTCACCAGAATATCGATCACACCAAATTCTTCGTTGATCGTTTTTAATGTCGCTTCGATAGACTCGACATCAGTCACGTTAAGCGCTAAGCCTTTACCGTTATCACCAAGATACTCGCTGATAGCAGCCGCACCACTTTCAGAAGTAGCAGTACCGATAACCGTAGCACCTCGCTCGACAAGAAGTTCCGCGATCGCGCGGCCAATACCACGGCTTGCGCCGGTAACTAGCGCGATCTTACCTTCTAGATTCATCATGTTGTGTTTCCTTTTCTTATCGCAAATTTATCGCTTGATGGATTACTTCGCAGCGTCTAGCGATGCGATATCATTCACTGCTGCTGCAGTTAGCGTTTTCACGATACGTTTTGTTAGACCTGTTAAAACTTTACCAGGACCAAGCTCAAGAAGATTTTCTACGCCTTGTTCGTGCATCAGTTCAACTGTTTCAGTCCAACGAACTGGGCTATGTAGCTGACGAACAAGCGCATCTTTGATTTTTGCAGGATCTGTCTCAGCAACCACATCAACGTTGTTGATAACTGGCAGCTGTGGTGAGTTAAATTCGATAGACTCAAGAGCTACAGCAAGTTTTTCCGCTGCTGGCTTCATAAGTGCACAGTGTGAAGGTACTGAAACAGGAAGAGGAAGCGCACGCTTCGCACCAGCTTCTTTACATAGCGCACCAGCTCGCTCTACTGCGTCTTTGCTACCAGCGATAACGACTTGACCAGGCGAGTTAAAGTTTACTGGAGAGACCACTTCGCCTTGCGCTGCGTCTTCACACGCTTTTGCAATCGCATCATCAGCCAAACCGATAATCGCGTACATTGCGCCAGTACCAGCTGGTACTGCTTCTTGCATAAGTTGACCACGTAATTCAACCAGCTTGATGGCTTCTTTAAAGTCAATAACACCCGCACATACAAGTGCTGAGTACTCACCTAGGCTGTGACCGGCTAGGTTTGCTGGTTGCTCTAAGCCAAGTTCCTGCCATACACGCCAGATTGCAACAGATGAAGCTAGCAAAGCTGGTTGAGTACGGAAAGTCTCGTTTAAATCTTCTGCAGGTCCATTTTGAACAAGCGCCCATAGATCGTAACCTAGTGCGTCAGATGCTTCTGCAAATGTTTGTTTTACTACGTCATATTGTTCGCCTAGTTCTGCAAGCATACCTACAGCTTGAGAACCTTGACCTGGAAATACGATAGCAAACTTGCTCATGTTGTTTTCCTTTAAGCAAAGTAAAAAGAAATAAGATGCACCAAGTGCACCTTAAATTTTGAATTCTTGTGAAACTTAGAACTTCACAA
This sequence comes from Vibrio sp. Y58_MX_L22, assembly GCF_024181865.1. NCBI lineage: Bacteria > Pseudomonadati > Pseudomonadota > Gammaproteobacteria > Vibrionales > Vibrionaceae > Vibrio > Vibrio sp. Y58_MX_L22. Next base: position 95,149 of record NZ_JAMZAN010000004.1, on the reverse strand, counting down.
GGGCCGAGCCCCAAGTGAATCCGCCGCCAAACGCTTCAAGAAGCAGAGTTTGACCGCGTTTAATACGACCATCACGTACCGCTTCATCTAGTGCTGTTGGCACAGTAGCAGCTGATGTGTTGCCGTGTTTATCAAGTGTAATCACGACTTGGTCTAGTGACATCGAAAGTTTCTTCGCTGTCGCTGAAATAATGCGGTAGTTCGCTTGGTGCGGCACTAGCCAGTCTAGTTCAGACTTATGCATGTTGTTGGCTTCAAGCGTATCTTTTACTAGTTTCGATAGCTGAGTGACAGCGACTTTGAATACTTCGTTCCCAGCCATATGAAGCCATTTATCCGCATCTTGCCCCCGCACAGGTACAGGTAGGCTTAGAAGCTCTCCGAATTGACCATCCGAGTATATGTGGGTAGAGATAATGCCAGGCTCTTGGCTAGCGCCTACGACAACGGCTCCGGCACCATCACCAAATAGGATGATGGTTGAACGGTCTGTCGGATCACACGTTTTAGACAAAGCATCTGAACCAATCACAAGTACGTTTTTGCACATACCAGATTTGATATGTTGGTCTGCAACAGATAATGCGTACACAAAACCAGAACAAGCAGCGGCTAAGTCAAAAGCTGGACAACCTTTAATGCCAAGCTTTGCCTGCACCTGACACGCAGATGAAGGGAAAGTATGGCTACTGCTCGTTGTGGCTACGATAATCAGGTCGATATCGTTTTTATCAATACCCGCCATATCGATAGCGTTTTCAGCTGCGTAGAATGCCATGTCTGCTACAGTTTCGTTTTCTGCAGCAATTCGACGCTCTTTAATACCCGTGCGAGCAACGATCCACTCATCACTTGTATCTACCATTTTCTCTAGATCTGCGTTTGTACGCACCTGAGATGGCAGGTAGCTGCCAGTACCTAAAATTTTGCTATACATGAAGACTAATAATGCCTCTCGAGTAAAACCGCTTCCAAACGATCGCTAATACGGCTTGGTACTTGTCGTTTGACCTCGTGTACTGCCTCGCCAAGTGCATTGACAATCGCAGATACATCCGCACTTCCATGGCTTTTTATGACAATGCCGCGCAATCCTAGCAAACTTGCGCCGTTATACTGGTCGGGGTTCAGTGTTTTTAGTTCATTAAACAGCCTAGAAAACAACTTTCTAGCTATCCAACCCTTTATCGTTGATGCCATTATGCTGGTTTTAATTTTTTCGATAAAAAGTTGAGCTGTTCCCTCACTGGCTTTTAAGCATACGTTGCCGACAAATCCATCACAAACAATGACGTCCGCAACATCATGCAAAATTTGATTACCTTCAATATAACCGACAAAGTTAATCGCATCGGTCTGAGAAAGCATTTCTGCGCAACGTTTGACTAAATCGTTACCTTTAATCTCTTCTGCGCCAATATTGAGTACAGCAACGCGAGGAGGACGACCCAAGTGTTCTTCAGCTAATGCACTGCCCATTACAGCAAATTGGAACAAGCTATCAGCATCGCACGATACATTCGCCCCCAGATCTAGCATCCAAGTACGCTTTCCGGTAATCGTCGGTAAAGCGGAAACTAAAGCAGGACGTTCAATGCCAGGAAGTAACTTAAGAATGAAACGCGATAGTGCCATTAATGCACCGGTGTTGCCACCACTAACACAAGCATCCGCTTTCTGCTCAGAAACCAAATCGATAGCCATACGCATAGAACTATTTTGGCTATTACGTAACGCCAATGAAGGTTTTTCTGAGTTCGAGATAACTTTCTCGCTGTGAAGAATAGTCAAGCGGGAACTGGTCGAGGTACCGAGTTGAGATAATTGAGACGTGATCAGAGATTGATCACCAATAAGAATCACTTTTAGCTCTGGGAAATGAGACAGTGCCTGCACGGCGGCAGGCACTGTTACGCGTGGACCGAAATCCCCGCCCATTGCATCAAGTGCAACGGTAATACTTTGCAAAGGTTCAACCTTACTTGTTGATAACCTTTTGACCACGGTAGTAACCTTCAGCAGTTACGTTGTGGCGTAGGTGAGTTTCACCAGAAGTCGCGTCTACAGATAGAGCAGCTGTAGTTAGCGCATCGTGTGAACGACGCATACCGCGCTTAGAACGAGTTTTACGGTTTTTCTGTACGGCCATTGACCCTACTCCTATACTATTGGGTTAAAAACCTGAAGAAGAATCGGCTACCACACCTATTACTTTTTCAGACTTTTCAAAACGTCGAATGGATTCGGTTTTTCTTCCTCAATTTCTTCAGGAATCTCACCAAAAACCATGTTATTTGAATCAACGCTACAATCCGCTTCATCGTGCATCGCAATTTGAGGTAATGCTAAGATGAACTCGTCTTCAACAAGTTGTATGAGGTCTAATTCACCATATTCATTTAGATCTACCAAATCATAAATTTCTGGTGCTTCCTGTTCTGTTTTCTCACCGTAGTAAGGAGTAGAAAGGAATTCAACTTCGCACTCATGTGCGAATACCTCATTACAACGCTGACACTCTAAATCGACTTCGATGTTAGCTTTACCAGAGACAACAACGAGTCGCTGTTCATCCATCCCAAATGACAATGAGACTTCTGCGTCGCGTTTTACGCCTTCAGTTGTTTCCACTAAGCGCTTGAAAAGACTAGCTTGGATGATGCCATCGTAATCCAATCGTTTCTGTGCAGCTTTAGCTGGGTCAACCGTTCGCGGTATTTTTACCTTTTGCATAGGGCGCGAATATTATCTTCCAAATCAAAATTAGTCAAAGAAAAAGGCAAAAAAGTTGTACTTTTTTACGCTTAACATACAGAGCATTAGCCAGAATCATTTTTGATCGATTATCCTATTGGAAATGCTCCCACGAATTGTAATTCAAAATGAAAAATTACCAACTGGTTTTAGCCTCAACCTCCCCTTTTCGTAAACAACTGCTTGAAAAGCTCTCACTACCATTCGTTTGTTTATCACCTGATTGCGATGAAACACCTTTTGACCAAGAAACGCCAACTGAACTTGTGCAGAGACTGGCCCAAGAGAAAGCAATATCTTGCCAGACGGATACAGCAAGTTTAGTTATCGGCAGTGACCAAGTTTGTGTCATTAATGGTGAAATCGTTGGCAAGCCTTTAAATAGAGATAACGCGATAAATCAACTTTTGGCTCAAAGTGGAAAAGTCATCACTTTCTATACTGGTCTTGCAGTACATAACACCGTCACAAACCATACAGAAGTCGGCTTTGATTCTTTCGAGGTGCACTTTAGAGATTTAACGCTTGAACAAATCGAACGCTACGTCGACAGGGAAGAACCTTTTTACTGCGCAGGCAGCTTTAAAGCCGAAGGCATGGGAGTTTGTTTGTTTACGAAATTAGTTGGTAAAGACCCGAACACACTTGTCGGACTACCATTGATTGATTTGATTGATATATTGCATGTTCAAGGACTCGATGTCCTTTAACCCAAATACGATAAAAGGGAGCCTGTGGCTCCCTTTTGCATCCGCGAGGAAAACATGGTTACGCGTTTCTTAAACCCGCCAACACTTTTTCTAGTTTCGGTTCCATCGGTGCGTTGATTTCCATCCACTCATCATTTGATGGGTGTTGGAACTTAATGTTTGCCGCGTGTAGGAACAAACGATCTAAACCAACTTGACCTGTATAAGCATCAAAGCGGCGATCACCGTAGCGATCATCCCAAGCGATTGGGTGACCAGTGTATTGCGTATGAACTCGGATTTGGTGAGTTCGACCAGTAATCGGACTCGCCTGAATCAATGTAGCTTGTTCGAACTTTTCCAAAATCTTAAAACGCGTTTCTGACGGCTTACCATTAGGGTTAACACGAACAATACTGTTCACTTCGTTTTTGAGCAGTGGCGCGTTCACAACCTTACAACTGCTTTTCCATTGCCCCATGACAAGAGCTAAGTAAAACTTCTTTACTGTCTTTTCACGAAACTGGGCTTGCAAGTGACGAAGTGCAGAACGCTTCTTAGCAACCAGCAAAATCCCTGAAGTATCACGGTCAATACGATGCACAAGTTCAAGAAAGCGAGCTTGAGGTCGCAGAGCCCTAAGCGCTTCAATCGCACCAAACTTTAAACCACTGCCACCATGCACAGCGGTGCCAGATGGTTTGTTTAGAATCAACATATGATCATCTTCGAAGATAATCATATTTTCCAACTCAGCGACTTTGTTAAGTTTCGTACTTGGTGCGACATCGTCATCTTTTTTCTCGACGGTCACCGGTGGAATACGAACGAGATCGCCTGCTTTTAACTTGTACTCTGCTTTTATACGCTTTTTATTTACGCGCACTTCGCCCTTACGCACAATTCGATAAATCATGCTTTTAGGAATGTCTTTTAATTGGTTGCGCAAAAAATTATCAATGCGCTGACCCGCCATATCTTCGTCAATGTCGACGAACTGGACTTTTGTTCTTATTTCGTTCATGAGCCGTATTGTAAACTCAATTTCGTGCGACTTCACATTATTCTTGTCGTAAAAGAAACACTCGGTGACACATACTGGTCTAAATTTCGCCAAGCTTTTGTTTAAATTATTAAAACTCTCAATCAAGTTCTCAATTTGTTTTCTGTCCTGAACAGTTTGCACATCTCAATTGCTTATGAAACAGCCAGTTATAAATTAGAAATTTTGAGTTTAGCGGCAAATTTTCTATCGTTTGCGTGAAAGCAGATTGCTGATAGCCACGCGCACTGCTATAGTTCACAGCTGCTAAGGAAGGTTTGGTTACATTTTATTCATTACCAATCATTTATCCTCAAGCAATGTGAGTAGATCGTTGAAGGTCGAGTGCAGCATTGGCGTGAGACACATCGAATTCAACACTCTTGCCACCCTACTCCTCGCATATTCACGTTGAGTACCTACCGCCCAAATAGCGGGTCACAAGTCTACGTTTCCAACAGAAACCACAAGAGGCTTGTGATGACTGAAGTGCCCGAGAGCATCCCCTTCCAGCCGGGAGGCTGCAAAATACAAGCCATGGGATCAGGCACCGTGAAAGAGCGAAAAAACAGTGGCAAGTCGACAAGAAAGATATAAAAGAAAAGACAACGAGAATTTTCAATGAAAAGAATGTTAATTAACGCAACTCAAAAAGAAGAGTTGCGTGTCGCTCTGGTTGATGGCCAGCGACTTTTCGATCTTGATATCGAGAGTCCAGGTCATGAATCTAAAAAAGCGAATATCTACAAAGGACGTATCACACGTATCGAACCAAGCTTAGAAGCCGCATTTGTTGATTACGGCGCCGAGCGTCACGGTTTCCTCCCTCTCAAAGAAATTGCCCGCGAATATTTCCCTGAAGGTTACACCTACCAAGGTCGTCCAAGCATCAAAGAAGTGCTAACGGAAGGCCAAGAAGTTATCGTTCAAGTGGAAAAAGAAGAACGAGGAAGCAAGGGCGCAGCTCTTACTACTTTCATTTCTCTTGCTGGTAGTTACCTTGTTCTGATGCCTAACAACCCTCGTGCTGGCGGTATTTCTCGTCGAATCGAAGGTGACGAGCGTACTCAACTAAAAGCCGCATTAAGTACTTTGGAACTGCCTCAGGGCATGGGCCTAATCGTACGTACTGCTGGCGTTGGCAAGAGTGCTGAAGAGCTTGAGTGGGATTTGAATGTACTACTTAACCACTGGGGTGCAATCAAAGGTGCAGCGGACTCTAACCCTGCTCCATTCTTAATCCACCAAGAAAGTAACGTTATCGTTCGTGCAATCCGTGACTATTTGCGTCGTGATATTGGCGAAATCTTAATTGATAGCAACACCATCTACGAACGTGCAAAAGAGCACATTCAATTGGTGCGCCCTGATTTCCTTAACCGCGTTAAGAAATATGAAGGCGAAGTTCCACTATTCAGCCACTACCAAATCGAAAGCCAAATTGAATCGGCTTTCCAACGTGAAGTGCGTCTGCCATCTGGTGGTTCTATTGTTATTGACCCGACTGAAGCACTAACGTCTATCGATATCAACTCTGCTCGTGCAACCAAGGGCGGCGATATTGAAGAAACAGCTCTAAACACGAACCTAGAAGCAGCCGACGAAATTGCTCGCCAATTGCGTCTACGTGACTTAGGTGGCTTAGTGGTTATCGACTTTATCGATATGACCCCAGTTCGTCACCAACGAGAAGTAGAAAACCGTCTACGTGAAGCCGTTCGCCTTGACCGCGCTCGTGTACAAATCGGTCGTATTTCTCGCTTTGGTTTGTTGGAGATGTCACGCCAGCGCTTGAGCCCTTCTCTTGCAGAAGCAAGCCATCACATCTGTCCTCGCTGTAGCGGAACTGGTGTCGTTCGCGACAACGAATCTCTAGCACTTTCTGTACTTCGTTTAATTGAAGAGGAAGCGCTAAAAGACAATACAGCACAAGTACTTGCAGTCGTACCTGTGCCAATCGCCTCTTACTTATTGAACGAAAAACGTCGTTCAGTAAACCATATCGAACGCATTCAAGAAGTGAAAATTACGGTTGTTCCTAACTCTGATATGGAAACACCGCACTTTGAAGTTATCCGTGTTCGTGAAGGCGAAGAGTTCGATCTGATTTCTTACTTACTTCCTAAGAAACTGGAAGCAATGAAAGAAGCAGAAGGTAAAGAGCCAGCGGAAGTTGACGTAAAACCAAAACGAATTGAAGAGCCAGTTCTTAAAGGCTTTGCTGCTCCGTCTCAAACCGCACCTGCACCAGCAGCTAAACCAGCTCCTGAGGCGAAGAAGAAAGAACAAAACGTTGAACAAGAAGAGAAACCTGGATTGTTCAGCCGTCTGTTTAAAGCACTTGGTAGCTTCCTATTCGGTGGTTCTGAAGAAACAAAAGAAGAACAGAAACCTCAGGAAGAGAAAAAACCAAATCGCGATAATCGACGTAATAAGCGTGATCGCAACGATCGTCGTCGCAATAACAACCAGCGCGATAATCGTGATAATCGTGATAATCGTGATAACCGCGACAATCGCGATAACCGACGTCGTCGTAAGCCTCGTGATGAGCAAGCGAATGAGCAAAACGAAGCTCAACAACAAACCAATAAACAGCAAAACCGCAACCAAAAGCGTAAGCCTAAAGCTCAACAAGCAGACAAAGCCCAAGAGCAAAAAGCAAATGCAAAAGTAGCGGAAAAAGGCCTGCAGCTAGCGGCGGAAGCTCGAACTGAAACAAAACCAGAAGAGAGCAAACCAAAGCAACAAAACGCGAAAGCAGAAAAAGTGAAGGAGCGTCGCCAACGTCGCAAACTGAACAAGTCTGTACGCGTTAAAGACCAAGAAGCGGTTGAGAAGAAAGCAGAAGAAACGGCGGTTAAGACTCAAGAAACGGTTGAAACCAAAGTTGAGAAGCCAACAGAAGCAGCGGTAGAAGCACAACAAGACAACAAGCAAGCAGAGTCTAAGCAACGTCGTAACCGTCGTTCGCCACGTCACCTGCGTGCAAGCGGCCAACGCCGTCGCCGTGGCCGCGATCGCCGTCCTAACCCGTTCCGCCTGCGTAAAGGTGGTGTAGCTTCTCCTGAGATGGCTATGGGTAAAGTAATGCCACGCTACATTCCGAAACCAGCACCTAAGAAAGAAGAGCAAGTTAAGGAAGAAACAGTAGCAGCAGTACCTACAATGCAAGGTGGTTTTGCTTGTCCAGAGATGGCTATGGGTAAAGTGATTATTCGCCGCGAGCAACCTGTTGTAACGGAAGCGCCAGTTGTTGAATCAAAGATTCAAGAAACAGTTGAAGCGAAAGTGGAAGCTCCAGTAGTAGAAGCACCTGTTGTGGAAGCAGTAATCGCAGAAAAAACTGAATCGGCAGTAGTAGAAACAGCTTCGGTAGAGCCTATCGTTGAAACTCCTGCGACTGAACCGGTTGATGCCATTGTAGAAACGGCACCTGCTGAAGAGCCTGTGGTTGAAGCAGCAAAAGAGATTGCAGCCGAAGCGCCAGTAGCTAAATCAGAGCCTAAAGTCGAAGCCATTAAAGTTGCGGCTAAGCTAAACGCTAGCGCACCGATGACGAAAGCACCTGGCCCTCAAGAGCTACGCGAAATCACGGTTGCAGCAGCACCGTTCAAAACCGAACGTTACCAAGCTAAAGGTGCGGGTAGCCAAGTGGCTAAAAACCGCGCATCAGCAGAGATGACAAAGCCTAACTTTAACTAGGCTAAATCATTACGTTCAACGGCTTAACGGCATAAATAAATTAAAGGCTACCATCTGGTAGCCTTTTTTATCTTCATATTTGCCCAATAAATTGTTCATATAAATACCAATTCGTGATCACATTTGTACGCCATTATTCGTATCATTCTTGAACTTAATCACACTTTTCGGTAGCATGCGCCGACTCAAGTTTTCGACACCATTCTGATGCTGCTCTTTTAATACTACGGTTTACACTGCAATGTTTGATTAGAAATCAACCACTCAGTGGCTTGTGCAAATACGAATATGTGTCGGGTTTAACTCATTGCAAAGAGAACTTAAAAACAAACATGTTCGAATTTCCCCAATTTTCTAAGCACTCCGTAAAAAATGATGTGCTATCAGGCTTAACCGTTGCGCTAGCATTGGTTCCTGAAGCTGTCGCATTTGCGTTCGTCGCAGGCGTAGATCCGATGGTCGGTCTTTACGCTGCATTCATCGTTGGTCTTATTACTTCCATTTTCGGTGGTCGTCCCGGCATGATCTCTGGTGCAACAGGTGCCATGGCAGTCGTAATGGTTTCGCTTGTCGCGACTCACGGTGTCCAGTACCTATTCGCAGCCATCATGCTCGCTGGTATACTTCAAATTGCCGCTGGTATGTTTAAATTGGGTAAGTTCATCCGTATCGTGCCTCACCCTGTGATGATTGGTTTTGTGAACGGTCTGGCTATTGTTATCTTCCTAGCTCAGTTGGGTCAGTTTAAAGCGCCAGATATCAACGGCATGCTTACTTGGCTACCACAAGACCAAATGCTACTAATGCTTGGTTTGGTTGCGCTAACTATGGCAATCATTCACTTTCTACCAAAAATCACAACGGCTGTACCCTCTTCACTTGTTGCAATCGTAACGGTGACTGCTTTAGTGGTTGGTTTGGATCTGGAAACTCGCACTGTTGTTGACTTCCTGCGTACAATGTCTGGTGATGAAGCGGCAACACTCGCAGGTTCACTGCCGACCTTCTCTATTCCGGCGGTGCCATTTACGCTAGAAACTCTACAAATCATTCTTCCATACGCGATCATTCTAGCGGCCATTGGTCTAATTGAATCTCTGCTAACGCTGACAGTTTTAGATGAGATGACGAACACTCGTGGTCAATCTAACCGCGAATGTATCGGTCAAGGTATGGCAAACATGACGTGTTCTGTGTTTGGCGCAATGGGTGGTTGTGCGATGATTGGTCAGTCGATGATCAACGTAAACTCAGGTGGTCGCGGCCGTCTATCTGGTATCGTTGCGGCTATCGCTCTATTGATGTTTATCTTATTCGCTTCTTCGCTAATTGAAATGATCCCACTCGCTGCTCTGGTTGGTGTGATGTTCATGGTTGTCATTGGTACATTCGAATGGGCAACATTTAAGCTAGCACGCCGCGTACCGAAGCAAGACTTCTTCGTTATTGTTCTTGTGACCGTTGTTACTGTTCTTACTGACCTTGCTGTTGCCGTAGCGGTTGGTGTTATCGTTTCTGCATTAATGTTTGCATGGCAACACGCTAAGCACATCTATGCCGACACGTGCTTAAACGAGGAAGGTTCAAAAGAGTACAAGATTCACGGCCCTATTTTCTTTGGCTCTGCGGCTAACTTCCTGGAGTTGTTTAACGCGCCTGAAGATCCAAAAGATGTGATTGTCGATTTTGCAGACTCTCGCGTGACTGATCACTCTGCAATTGAAGCCATTGAAACACTGGCTGAGCGTTACAATGCTCAAGGTAAAACGCTACACCTTCGTCACCTAAGCCCAGATTGTCGTAAACTTTTGGACAAAGCTGGCAGCTTGGTTGAAATTAACGTGAAGGAAGACCCAAGCTACAAAGTCGCAACCGACATACTAGCGGGTTAACACGAATAAAAAGGGATGAGCTGAGCTCATCCCTTTTTCTATTGTCTTCAAGCACGGTGATTATAGCTTCTTCAAAATTGCGTCTGATGCCTCTTCGATTAAATCAAGCACCAGTTCAAAGCCATCTTCCCCACCATAATATGGGTCCGGGACTTCGTCGTAAACTGACTCAGAATGACTTAAAAATAACGATACTTTGTGTCGATACTTCAACGGACAAATATCCAATAAATCGGCCAAATTTGCTTTATCTGCGGCTAATATAAGGTCAAACTTTTCAAAGTCATCAATGGTGACTTGGCGCGCTTGCATTCCTTTAAAAGAATAACCTCGCTGCTTTCCTGTTGCCATCGCTCTTGAATCCGGTCGGTTTCCTGCGTGGTAGCCAATTGTACCTGCCGACTCAACCTCTACTTCAACGCCTAGCTTTTGAGCTTTCGCTCTTAACACTGCCTCTCCAGTTGGTGACCGACAAATGTTTCCCATACAAACAACAAGTATTTTCTTCATTTTATTCCCTGAATTATCGGTGGTTTTTCTTCACGATATGTTGGTCTATCATAGCGAGATAAATCAATGAACCCAAATTAGCTTGGGCACAGCACGAAAAGGAATTGAGGAAGTATTATGTCTATCGAAGAAAATAAAGAAGCACGCCATAAAGCTCGCCAACAAAAAGTCAAAGAACAGGTAGACGCAAAAATCGCTGCTGCTCAAGAGGAAAAAGGTCTGCTACTGATCATTACCGGAAATGGTAAAGGTAAATCGACATCAGGATTCGGTACGATCGCACGCGCAGTGGGTCATGGTTTGAATTGTGCTGTCGCGCAGTTTATTAAAGGTACTTGGGACAACGGTGAGCGCAACCTACTTGAGAAACTCGGCGTTGAATTCCAAGTAATGGCAACCGGCTTTACGTGGGAAACTCAAAACAAAGCCGCTGATACCGAAGCAGCGCAAGGCGTATGGCAAGAATGTAAGCGCATGCTGCAAGACGACTCTATCGATGTCATCTTGTTTGACGAGCTAACTTATATGGTGAGCTACGGCTACATCGACTTAGACGAAGTGGTCGAAGCACTGAGCAACAGACCTAAAATGCAGTCGGTTATTATTACTGGGCGTGGCGCACATCGAACCCTGATTGAAATGGCCGATACCGTTTCTGAAGTGAAAAATGTAAAGCACGCATTTGAATCTGGCGTAAAAGCCCTCAAAGGCGTCGATTGGTAACACTCGCAGAGTAATTTAAAAAGGGTTGGCAAAATGCCAACCCTTTTGATTTTCACGCACGGTTAGTTGAAAAGATTCTTCAATAAACCATCGACCGCATCTTTGGTTTTCTCGTCTTTGATTTTGTCCGTTAGCTTCTCCACGCCACGATCGATTTCTTTTTGAGCTTTCTGCTTCAGAACATCATCGAATACGAGCTTGAATTTAGGATCTGCCCACTTACCAGACACATTGATTGGAATCGTGATGTCTTTCAGCTCATCTATATCTTTACCGCCCTGGCCTTCTAGGCTGCCTACAACTGACGTGCTGATAGTAAAGTCGACTGTTTCATTGATGTAGTTTGCGGTACCTTTACCACGAACACGTAACAATGGAGACTGAGCTTGCATATTATCCGTTGATACGACACCTTTATTGAGTTTCAATGTCGCCGTCATCGCACTGAAGTCTGTTTTCTTAGCTTCATTGGTGCCTTCAACTTTTTGCCCTTTAAATTTCGCATAGTTTTCACGAATCAACTGAGCAACGTTGATGCCATTCACCGCACCGTCAGCAAAATTGATAACAACCGTACCAGATAGATTCTTCTTGATACCGGTAGGCGTTAGACTCTTACCTGTAACATTCACATCAATGTTACCTGTCCCTTCAAGTTTGTCGTTCTCAGCAACGTCTATAAGTAGCGGTTGAACTTTCACGCCTTTGATTGACTTTTTAACGCTGTAAGTCGCTGGTGATTGGCGGGCATCTAACTTCGCTGTCGCTGAGATTGAGCCTTGGTACAACTTCGAACTAAATGATGTAAGCTCAAACACGCCACGATTTACAGTGAAGCTCGTTTTTACCGCTTCCATCTTCGCATTTGCCGCTTTGAATTTGTCGATGGTAATGTCACCCTTTACATCTAACGCTTTCAACGCAGACAAATCAGGCTCAACCTCAGGTCCGGCAGGAGCACTCTCGCCACCAGAAGCAGGCTTATTACCTTCGGCAGCTTGCTTATCTAACCCTAAGAACTCATCAAGATCGATATTGGGGCTATGGAGAGCAAAGCGTACTTTAGGAATATCACCGAGTGTCACATCTGCCTTACCATCTAGGGCGATAGCATTCGCTGTTAACTTCTCTAGAACAAAACTCAGATGGTTTTTCGTTAGGTCGAAAGACAGATCAGACACCATGTCGACTTTCATCGGGGACTGAGGTAAGGCATCACCCTCAAAAGTCGATTTAAGAGTTAACTTATCCAACTGTACTTTGCTGATAGCCTTGTCCACGCTAAGTTGACCAGCACCCTGCATATCTAACTTCATACCACCAGCGTCACCCTTAATGGCATAAGTCAGGTTATTTACTTTATCGAATTCAAACGTGTCTAAACCGATCGTTGCCGATTCAATTTTATTGGCAGGGTCAGAGTATGTCGCATCAAAGTTGATGTTCTTTAGCGCGTAGTTTGCCAAACCTTTTTCTAGCTTAAAGTCTGCCTGACCTTTCGCGGTGAACTTTTGGTCGTTCATTTCGCCCTTCACGCCAAAATCAGCCGTTGTCCAGTTGTCAAAAGCGAATTCGGAAAGGTTTAATGAAATATCATAAAGTTTGGTGTAACTACCGGCTTGCTTATCCTGCATTTCTAATGAACCGTTAGAAACCGTAACGCCAGCAAGATTAATACTCCAATCAGAACCAGAAGTTTGCGTTTCACCATTTTGCGTAGGCGCAGCATTGTTCTCTTGTTCTGCTTGTTGTGTTTGGGCTTTCGTCAATGCATCAATATTCTTGCTGCCATCTTTCTTGGTTTCAATGTAGAACTCAGCACCATCAAGCGTGACGTTTCCAATTTCAAGCTGTTGACTAAAAAGTGGCATAACAGAGATGTCTACACCAACGGTATCAACTTTGAATAAATTGGGTTTACTAAAGCCTTGTGGGTTTCGCAATTCTGTATGTCCCAACTCAAAGCCAATTGATGGGAAAAATTGCCAACTGATATCCCCTTCAATCACCAACTCTAATCCCGTTTGCTTTTGCGCTTGCTCAACAATAAGGGGTTTAAACTGATTCGGATTGACGAAGATGGTTAACGCTAAAATTGCGACCAAAATGACCACAATCGGTATTGCTAGAATTAAGAGCAGTTTCTTCATTTGTTTTTCCTTGCTCGAGTGTTTTTACAATTATAAGCGCAGACTCCATTTGCCGCTGACAGTTCCACAAAGCGTGAAAAGTGTCTGGTTTTAACCTGCAACTGACTAATTTAAAAACAAAAAAAGAAGTGGCACTTAAGGTGCCACTTCTTCTCCTAAAAATAAAGCGATATAGCCGTCTATAGGCTTAAGCTTTCAAAAGTCTTGCAATGTGAGCTTTTAATACATCAATTGCGATACGGTTTTTACCACCGCGAGGAACAATAATGTCCGCATATTGCTTAGAAGGTTCGATAAACTGCATGAACATCGGACGTACTGTTTGTTGGTATTGCTTAAGAACAGACTCCATAGTTCGGCCTCGCTCTTCCACATCACGCTTAACACGGCGAAGCAAGCAAATATCTAACGGTGTGTCCATAAATACTGTCGCATGCATCAAATCACGAAGACGAGGGTCTGTAAGAAGAAGGATACCTTCTAGAATGATCACCTTTTTAGGTGTCATTGTGGTGGTGTTAATTGTTCTTGTGTGCTCAGTGTAGCTGTACTCAGGCACTTCTACTGCTTCACCACGTACCAATTTTTCTAGGTGCTCACACAGTAGGTCGTGGTCCAACGCACTCGGGTGATCGTAGTTCGTCTTTACTCGCTCTTCCATGCTTAGGTGGCTTTGGTCGTTGTAGTAGCAATCTTCCGTGATGACACCGATTTGATGATCGCCTACTTTCGCGCGAAGCTCATTATAAATAGTGCTCGCGATCAGACTTTTTCCAGAAGCAGAAGCGCCAGCAATACCTACGATGACGCATTGATTATTATCAGACATTAGTTTGCACCCGATGATGATTTCTAGTCACATAAAAAGATAAACTGCCTGATTATAGGGAGTTCACCCCATAGTTACTAGTTGGAATTAGGGTTTAGTCATAAGTTTCTGCCTGCTCAGAGGATTAACCTCCGAGCAAACGTTAAAATGTGCAATTATCAACCAACAGGCATAGTAAACTTAGTTCACCATTGTAAAGCTAATCGCATCTGGTTTTGCTTTGCCTTGCCAAAACATCGTGCTACATACGCGATCGGCAAGTTGCTTATAATACCCTGCATGCTCACTTTCTGGGCGTCTTGCTACCGTTGGCACGCCAGCGTCAATATCTTCTCTCATAGAGATATGAAGCGGAATTTGTCCTAACAATGCTAAGCCAAATTCTTGCGACATTTTTTCAGCTCCGCCCATACCAAAAATATGCTCTTTCGCGCCACATTGACTACAAATGTGATAACTCATGTTTTCCACAACACCAATAACCGGGACATGGACTTTGTTAAACATTGCCGCTCCCTTCCTTGCATCGGCAAGGGCTAAATCTTGCGGTGTTGTGACTAGCACGCTACCTGTTACCGGAATTTGTTGTGACAGAGTCAATTGAATATCCCCCGTACCTGGCGGCATATCAATCACCAAATAATCCAAATCTGGCCAATCTGTTTCAGTTAATAACTGCGACAACGCTTTTGAAGCCATTGGACCGCGCCATATCGCCGCTTCTGATTTATCCACCAAATAACCGATAGAATGAGTATAGATGCCGTGAGCAAAAATGGGTTTCATCCACTTGCCATCACGAACTTCTGGTTTAGCATCTTCTTGCCCCAACATCATAGGTACGGACGGACCATAGATATCAGCATCCAACAATCCCACTTTCGCCCCAGATTGAGCAATTGCCAACGCTAAGTTAACTGCGGTAGTAGATTTACCAACGCCACCTTTCGCAGAACTGACGGCAATGATGTTCTTAACACCCTTAACCGAGTTAGCCACTTGAGTTTCTAAAGCTTTAACTCCAAGGCGAATATTAAATGGGAATTCAGCCACTTTACCCGAGGCTTGCTGCTGTTTGATCCAGTCATGCAGTACGGTTTGAAGCTCATTACTTGCGAATGGCAACGTTATATCAATAGAACCCTGTGTCGTAATCGAAATTGCGCCATGAATATCTGCCCAGTTTTCCACCAACTGTGGATGTTGGAATTGGTTAAACCAGTGACAAAAATCTTGTTTTGAAGTGAACTGATGCATAAGCCCTCCTTTTAGATGTCATGCTACCACCGTCCAGGCTCAACCAGAACCCCAAAAAAACTAAGGCATTCCGCAGTTTGACACCTTGGAGTTAGTCAGTTCATGGGGTAGTATTATCCATCAAAATTTATTTATACCTATCAAGAAAAGCGAATATTAAGTATGGCAAACGATCCAAAAAACTTTCCGTCAAGGAAAATGCTGGTAACTTGTGCCCTTCCGTACGCTAACGGTTCGATCCACCTTGGTCATATGCTTGAGCATATCCAAGCGGACATTTGGGTTCGTTACCAACGCCTACGCGGCAACACTGTAAACTTCATCTGTGCTGACGATGCTCACGGCACGCCAATCATGCTTAAAGCGCAACAGATGGGTATTACTCCTGAAGAAATGATTGCCGCAGTTAGCGAAGAGCACCAAAAAGACTTCGCTGGATTTGATATCAGCTTTGATAACTACCACAGCACACACTCAGATGAGAACCGTGAGCTAGCGTCACACATTTATCTTGAGTTGAAGAAAAATGGCTTTATCTCTAGCCGCACTATCTCTCAGCTGTTCGATCCAGAAAAAGAGATGTTCTTACCGGACCGTTTCGTAAAAGGTACCTGTCCAAAATGTAAGTCTGAAGACCAGTACGGTGACAACTGTGACAACTGTGGTGAGACTTACAGCCCAACAGAACTGATCAATCCTAAATCTGCGGTTTCTGGTGCGACGCCAGTAATGAAAGATTCAGAGCACTTCTTCTTCGACCTGCCTCAGTTTGAAAGCATGCTAAAAGAGTGGACTCGCTCTGGCTCGCTACAAGCTGAAACAGCGAACAAAATGCAAGAATGGTTCGAATCTGGCTTGCAGCAATGGGATATCTCACGTGATGCACCATACTT
Source organism: Vibrio sp. Y58_MX_L22 (assembly GCF_024181865.1). Lineage (NCBI taxonomy): Bacteria > Pseudomonadati > Pseudomonadota > Gammaproteobacteria > Vibrionales > Vibrionaceae > Vibrio > Vibrio sp. Y58_MX_L22. Next base: position 78,705 of record NZ_JAMZAN010000004.1, on the reverse strand, counting down.
TGGCTTCGAGATCCCTGGTGAGAAAAACAAATTCTTCTACGTGTGGCTAGACGCGCCTATCGGCTACATGGGCTCTTTCAAAAATCTATGTGACAAGCGCGACGACCTAGATTTCGACGAGTATTGGAAAAAAGACAGCTCAGCAGAGCTGTACCACTTCATCGGTAAAGACATCGTTTACTTCCACAGCCTATTTTGGCCAGCAATGCTAGAAGGTTCTGGCTTCCGCAAGCCTAACAACGTATTCGTACACGGTTACGTAACCGTAAACGGCGCGAAAATGTCGAAGTCTAAAGGTACGTTCGTAAAAGCAAGCACTTACCTAGAGCACCTAGACCCTGAGTGTCTACGTTACTACTACGCTGCGAAGCTAAACAGCCGTATCGATGATCTAGATCTTAACCTTGAAGACTTCACTCAGCGCGTAAACGCTGACGTTGTTAACAAGATCGTTAACCTGGCATCTCGTAACGCAGGTTTCATCGCGAAACGTTTTGAAGGCAAACTGTCTGACAACTTTGCAGAGCCTGAACTTTACAACGAATTTGTTGCTGCTGCTGACCGTATCGCTGAGCTTTACGAAACGCGTGAGTTTGGTCGTGCAATCCGTGAAATCACGGCATTGGCAGACAAAGCTAACCAATACGTTGATGAAAAAGCACCGTGGGTTGTAGCAAAAGAAGAAGGCAAAGATCAGGAACTACAAGACATCTGTTCTGTCGGTATCAACCTGTTCCGCGTACTGATGACTTACCTGAAACCAGTAATGCCATCGCTAGCTGCGCGTACTGAAGCGTTCCTAAACCAAGAGCTAACTTGGGAAAACATCGCTGCTCCACTAACAGGCCACGAGATCACTAAGTTCAAAGCACTGTTCAACCGTATCGATCCGAAGAATGTTGAAGCGATGATCGAAGCGTCTAAAGAAGATGCGGCGGCAGAAATGGCGGCGAAAGAGAAAGCTGAAGCGGAAAAGAACAAGGCTAGCCAAACCGAGCTAGACAAAGAACCAATCGCTGAAGAGATTGAGTTCGATGCTTTTGCTGCAGTAGATATGCGTATCGCTCGTATCATCTCTTGTGAAGAAGTACCAAAAGCCAACAAACTGCTTAAGTTCCAATTGGACATCGGTGGTGAAACTCGTCAGGTATTCTCTGGCATCAAGTCAGCTTACAAACCTGAAGAGCTAGAAGGCAAGCTAACGGTAATGGTAGCAAACCTAAAACCTCGTAAGATGAAGTTTGGTATGTCTGAAGGTATGATCCTAGCGGCAGGCCCTGGTGGTAGCGACCTGTGGATCCTTGAGCCACACGAAGGCGCTCAACCTGGCATGCGCGTAATGTAAGTATCTTTATTGAAAAGGCTTAACTAAATCAGTTAAGCCTTTTCTCGCAGTTAAGCTTATCGATTAAGCTTGATTGTACTACAAAGAGAATTCTTCTGGACCCCAAGTAATAATCGCGCCACATGCAAGGAAAAGTACAAAGCTGATCGTGACTACAAAAGCGAGAACTCGATCAAATGTCGTTGCGTATTTTAGTATTAACTGATCATCTACAAGTGATACTTTCGCAGGCTTGCCTCGCATTAAAACTGTAGTATACATTGGGAATCTAACCCCCCAGGTATCTCTATCCCAACCGACAGGGCCATGACCATCCTTCGACATCTTTTTCTCGATCCGCTTTACCGAAACACGAATGAAAAGCAAAGTACTAACTAACCAAGTACATCCGATAATCATATTTGTCATATCAAAATAAGACACGTTGATCCCTTTAATTCCAATGAATGTTAGAACTAACTTCATAGGCACCTTTGGCTAAATTTTGCCCTGCACTATCAGCCATCTTAGCTGCTGCATAGCCGACACCTAAGCCCACACCAATTAAGACTACGACTCCAAATGGGCCAGCAGCCAAAGCGATTCCCATTCCAGATGCAATCACTTTGGATGTGGTCCAAATGCCAGCAGCGTTGCTCGCACCAAACCCAGCAACTTCCATTGCCGCTCTTTTTTGCCAATTTTCTCCGTTATTCTTGGCATTTCGAACATTGTTAAAGCGAACACCAGCATCAATCATGATGATCTTTTTACCTACAATACTAGAGCTTTGTTCAAGAACTCGAATTGAGCGGATGTTAGCTATAGATGTTAAATGTAACTTAGTTATATCCCTACCGCTTCGCGCGATATTGACAGCCCTATTCGGGTTGCTCCAAATGTTACCGCGGCTACTTTTAATTCGCCCTGCATAATGGGCAAGTTCTTTTGTAAATTTTGCATTCAAAGAACTATGAGCTTCTTTAACTCTATATCCAAGCTTCACAAGCTCCTTTTTCTGCGCACCATTTCGTGAGGCTGTACGTACATCTAGTAAGGCATTTTGATATTTGAGCAAAGCTTTCCCGAAATTACTCAATCTGACTTGCTTTTCATTAACAGCAGTAGCGGCAGCACCTACTGCAGTATACTCATCGATTTTCCCTCCCATAGTATGATTAGTAGCATCTAAAAAAGGCTTAATCTCTTTTTCATAGAGGAGGGCTACCGCTTGTAAGTTTTCATCGCCAAACTCACTTGTTAGATTGGCTACATTTCTTTTGGTTTCTTGTGACCAACTTTTTACAGTATCAAGAGCACAAGCTATATCAGGTCTCTCGCTACGCAACTTAGCTATGTTGATCACAGAGCCTTCGTTCAGTATGAAAGGAGTACCTGCGGGAATAAAACTACCAAATATATGTGGGTTGTCCTTACGAAACTGAAGGTACCTATCCTCATCATTTGTATCGATAGGGAGCGTTATCTTTGAGTGAGTACTGAAGCATAGGTCGAATTTATTAGACAAATTAATTACCTCGAACAATCAACAAAATAGACAACTTATATCATATGAAGTGTTCGAATATTTTAATTTCTAAACATTGTGACTTGAATCAGACTAAAAAGTAATCAATATGTAACTCACAAAGAATAACGCGTACACCAAGCATCGACACCGAATAATCAAACATATTCACAAATTTGGTGAATCCATGCACCAACAACGACCATTCGAAAAGAACATTCAATATAACCAATTGTTTAAATTGAGTTTTTGTTTGGCATCAAAACTGCAATCTTCCTTGTTAGGTCCAAACACTAACAAGGAGTTGGTTATGTTTGTTTTGATTTCCACACTATTGTCCATCGCTATTTTAGCCGGAATATATCACTTATCTTCTAAACGAGAGCAGCAACATGCGCGCAAATATCAGCTGTTAACATTGTTGCGAGATGTTGTTCACCTTCTGAGACACCACCGAGCTGCTACTCACTACTCGCTTCAATTCCAACAAAACGATCAACAAAAATTGGACGCTCTTCATGATGCTCTGACTAACAAGCTGCATCTTTTAGTCGAAACATCACGGTTTGAAAACAAACCCATGTATCGCGTATTACAGATTAAAGTAGGGAAACTACTTGAACAATGGAATGACCATAGTGTTGCAAGAAACCAGATGGAGCATGGTAAGTTAATTCGTCATTGCTTGTTTTTGATGGATGAAGTAACCATCGCATGGCTAGCGGTTGAACAAAGAGATGACTTACATAATGAGTATCACATGAACTGGCAAAACATTATGGATAGCTTGGAGACCCTGACTCAGTTACGAATCAGCATTCAAGATTTAGGAGAACAAGGCGGAAATGAGCGTTTCAAAAACTATGCATCGGTCATGATGCGTAAGCTAAACCAACTAGCGGTTATCGCTCCACTTAGCATTACCTCTCCTGCTTCCACGCGCTCAATACAGACGCTAAATGAATACGTGACAGGGAGTCATGTCGACTTAACAGAAGCAGAGCTTTATGGCGTCACATCGGACTTGTCATTGACCATCTTCAATACTTACGACCATGTCCTTTCAGATGTCGTAGAGTCATTATATCTACCGTTACCCAGACTCTCGCTAGCAGGATAAACGTTCCATGCCTTATTATTGGTGCTAGGTCCGTCGCCGACTTATAAATAAAAACAAAAAAACCGCAGGCCTAAGGCACTGCGGTTTTCGTTTATTCAACTTGTCAGCGCTTAGCTGTCGTCTTCCGTGAAGTTCGTTGGTAATTGCTTTTTCATTTCGTTCCAGATCAACGCACTTTCCATACCATAATGACGAATCACCACTGGTAGTTGTTCACGCTGGCCACTTTCACAAGTTTCGAGCAATTGATGGTAAAACTTCAGAGCTAGCTCACGAGAAGCTGGATTTGAGAAGTAGTAGCTACCGACACGATCGTAGAGCTTCTTCAAACCATTAAAGATCAAACCGTAAATTTGATTTCCTGAATGGAATGCTAGGCGCTGGAAAAGCATATAATCGTAAAAGTTGAACGTTTTAGCAATCAAGATTTCTTGACGCTTCGCTTCATCTTTCTCGTTATCTTCTTTCACATTCTGCAGAACTTTTTCAGCATACGGCGAAGAAGCGATGAATTCGTCCCAGGAAGCCGCATTCATTAAAGCTTCACAAGATTCGATTACGTTCTTAATTGTACGCTCAGAGCTCTCTTTGTTCGCTTTAAATGCATAGCGCATAAAGATAGGACTGATGTTGGTACGTGCCGCAAGCAGATCTTCTACAATGTTTGTCGCATTATCAACGTCTAGCGTCATTAAAGTATCCAAAATATGCAGACCAGAGGTCTCCATAAATTGGTTAACTTTCGTAGGTTTGCCGTGCTGGATAGTCAGCCATCCATCACGGGCTAGTCGTTGAAGAACCTCTCTTAAAGTCGTTCGAGTAACACCAATCAGTTCGGACAGCTCGCGCTCAGCAGGTAAAATTGAGCCTGGAGGAAAACGGCCGTTCCAAATGCTCTCGATAATATATTTTTCTGCGAATCCCGCAGGGCTTTTCGCCTTTATGACCATTCTACTTTTTATCCAATATTGATTTCTGAGGGTCGATACTACTCATCATACCACTACTTAGCGGTTTGAGAAAATTTACGATCAATAGTGGAAACGACTCCATAACATAGAGTTAATACTCTATATGTTGTGTCAATTTAAGAGGCTCTAACATGCGAGCGAAAGCAGTAAAATATGAATTTTCATTTAATTAAACAGCTCACAAATCTCGGAGAAATAAAGACAACCGTGTCACATTTTTATATTCAAAATATGAAAAATTACTTTGTATATCACAGTTAATATTCTTTCTTAATTTGCCTTTTCTCGTCACTGACCGTCATTTAAAATCCAAGAGGATTTTTTTAAGACTTTCATGGTATAGTAACGCCGTTTTGATCGCGTTATTACATTTAAAAAGTCATTTTAGTCGGTAGCATCACGTTTTGTTATTGACTAATAAATGCCTGAGTGTAGAGTTTGCGGTCGAAAGTGAGCGGTGCTTGAGTTCAGGGGAAGTAACTTGGCAAGACTACAATAAACAAAGGATTGTTGTTTTACTAAGTTATTGTTTTTAAAGACTAGTTAATAAGTCTAACAAACAGATACTTAAGCACTATTGTAGTGTCTATTCATAATTTTGTTATAAAGAGAATTATCATGCCGATATCGCTCGGAAACGCTTTTATCAAGAACTTCCTTGGTAAAGCGCCTGATTGGTACAAAGTTGCCATTATAGCCTTCTTAATAATTAACCCGATTGTATTCTTCCTAATAAACCCATTTGTAGCTGGATGGTTGTTGGTCGCTGAATTTATTTTCACGCTAGCAATGGCATTAAAATGCTACCCATTACAACCTGGCGGTTTACTTGCTATTGAAGCCATTGCTATCGGCATGACTAGCCCTGCGCAAGTTAAGCACGAATTAGTAGCAAATATCGAAGTACTGCTACTTCTGGTATTTATGGTTGCGGGCATCTACTTCATGAAGCAGCTATTGCTGTTCATTTTTACCAAAATTTTACTTGGCATTCGCTCTAAAACCCTACTATCACTCGCGTTCTGCTTTGCTGCTGCATTTTTGTCTGCATTTTTGGATGCCTTGACGGTTATCGCCGTTGTTATCAGCGTGGCGATCGGCTTTTACTCTATCTATCACAAAGTGGCGTCTGGTAACCCTATCGGTGACCATGACCATACACAAGATGACACGATCACTGAACTAACGCGTGATGACCTAGAAAACTATCGTGCCTTTTTGCGCTCTTTGTTGATGCATGCTGGTGTAGGTACTGCCTTAGGTGGCGTAACCACGATGGTTGGTGAACCTCAAAACTTAATTATTGCAGACCAAGCGGGTTGGTTGTTTGGTGAATTCCTAATCCGTATGTCTCCAGTGACACTCCCTGTATTTTTCTGTGGTCTCATCACTTGTGCTTTAGTTGAAAAGCTTAAAGTGTTTGGCTACGGCGCGAAGCTTCCTAACAACGTTCGTCAGATCCTCGTCGATTTTGACCGTGAAGAGCGTAAAACGCGAACAAATCAAGATGTCGCAAAACTCTGGGTTCAAGGTCTTATTGCGGTTTGGTTGATCGTTGCACTCGCTTTGCACTTAGCGGCTGTCGGCTTAATTGGCCTTTCTGTGATCATTTTAGCGACCGCATTTACTGGTGTCATTGAAGAGCACTCCATGGGGAAAGCGTTTGAAGAAGCCCTGCCCTTCACTGCACTGCTTGCAGTATTTTTCTCGATCGTTGCTGTAATCATTGACCAAGAGCTGTTTAAACCAGTCATCGATGCGGTGCTTGCCGTTGAAGATAAAGGTACTCAGCTAGCTCTGTTCTATGTGGCGAATGGCTTATTATCTATGGTGTCGGATAACGTGTTCGTTGGTACGGTTTACATCAATGAAGTAAAAACTGCACTCATTGAGGGTCTCATTACTCGTGATCAGTTCGACTTACTGGCGGTGGCAATCAATACTGGTACTAACCTGCCTTCTGTTGCAACGCCAAACGGTCAAGCGGCATTCCTATTCTTACTCACATCAGCTCTCGCTCCATTAATTCGTCTGTCTTACGGTCGAATGGTTATCATGGCGCTGCCTTACACCGTCGTTCTTGCGATTGTCGGTCTGATGGGAATCATGTTCTTCCTAGAGCCTGCAACAGCTTCTTTCTACGAAGCTGGTTGGATTTTACCTCATAGTGGTGATCTGACTCCCGTAGTATCCGGTGGTCACTAAAATTTGAGTTGATTAGGAAACTTATCCACGATAAAAAGCTCTGAGTATTCAGAGCTTTTTCTATTTCAGACAGGAACAAAAACGTGACTATTTTAAATTCACTTAACCAGTTTTCAAAGGGACGTTTATCGTGGCTACTGCTTCTGCTATTCGTCGTTTTCTTTGAAGCATGTGCCCTCTATTTTCAGCACGTCATGATGCTTGCACCATGTGTCATGTGTATTTATGAAAGAGTCGCGATGATGGGAGTGGGCGTCGCTGCAATGGTTGGTATATTGGCACCCAAGAACCCAATTTTCCGCTGGCTAGGTTTGATAAGCTGGGGATTAAGTGCTTACAAGGGTTTGTTACTTGCAATGCAGCACGTTGACTACCAGTTTAATCCATCACCATTCGCGACTTGTGATTTATTCGTCACATTCCCTAGCTGGGCTCCGCTCAATCAGTGGGTTCCTTGGATGTTTGAAGCATATGGTGATTGCTCTAAGGTTGTGTGGCAGCTCCTTGATTTATCAATGCCACAATGGTTAGTCGTAATTTTTGCAGGCAATTTAATCGCTTTGGCATTAATTGTAATTGCACAATTCTTCCCTGCAAAACGCGTTAATCCAATTCGTTAATCCTACTGACGCGTAAAAATTAACAAAAAGCCGACCATCTGATCGGCTTTTTGTTAAGTGGATAGCGCGGCGATTCGCTTTAGCCGCGTGATTGACCACAGCACTGCTTGAATTTTTTTCCGCTCTCACAAGGACAGGGATCATTGCGCCCGATACCTTTGAATGGGTTTAGGCTTTGAGCTTTATTTCCTACCATCAACTCATCCGCGCCCAGCGCGACTTCACCGACCATTAAATCAAGCTGGTCGACTAAATCTGTCAGGGCCGGTGGCGTTTCAATACCTGCGTCGCGCATCTGTTGCTGCGTTGCTGGCTCATCGATCGCCAGCATCAAAGTGGTCAGTAATGCTTGCAGCATACGCTGTAATCCATCATTGAGCTCAACGTCTTGCCACTGTTCTTCAATCATTGGCCAAACAGACATAAAGCCTTCGGCAAAATCAGCAAGTTGTTCAGGTTCTTTGCCTGTTAGCTCTAGCACGGAATATTCGTTTCGTTGAATTCGGTTATGCTGCTTGTGAATTTGCTCTTCCACAGCTGGTTGAATCGCTTTGAATCCCTCACCTAATAGCGGCTCTAACCACTTTTCAGGTGCGAGTGGTTTTGTCGTCAGATTCGCAGCTAACACTGCGCCTTCGATAAATAGGCAAGATTCATCGACGTGAACTTCACCTTTTTCAATCAATGTGTATTGCATGACATCTGGTTTCCCATAAATTTGGCGGCATTATACCTCAGAGCTCAAAAGCACGTAACCTAACGTTGTGTGTTTGACTGCATTGGGCGCTTCGAGTCTTTTAATGACAAACTTAACTTACATCGCTACAATCGCCCTCCTTTTTACCACCAAACTGTATTAGGCAAGCTATGCGAGTTGTACTAGGCCCAATGGAAGGCGTTTTAGATCATTTGATGCGCCAAATCCTGACCGAGATAAACGACTATGACCTATGTGTTACGGAGTTTGTTCGCGTAATCGACCAGCTATTACCCGATCATGTATTTCACCGTTTATGCCCAGAGCTGTTGCAAGGTTCTCAGACTGCATCTGGTGTGCCAGTACATGTGCAATTGTTGGGACAAGAACCGAACTGGATGGCTGAGAACGCAATTAAAGCGGCAAATCTTGGTGCCAGAGGCATTGATATAAACTTTGGTTGCCCAGCCAAAATGGTCAACAAAAGTAAAGGTGGTGCAGCGCTACTCCAGCATCCAGAGCTCATTCACCGTGTTGTGAAAGCTTGTCGAGAAGCCGTTCCAGAAGCCATTCCCGTAACTGCAAAAATTCGTCTTGGCTGGGAGAACCCTGAAGATTGCTTTGAAATTGTCGATGCCATTCAGTCTGCTGGCGCAAATGAACTGACCGTACACGCACGTACTAAACAAGGTGGTTATAAAGCTTCTGAGATAAAATGGGATTACATCAACCAAATTCGCGAACGTTTTGATATCCCACTGATTGCGAATGGCGAAATTTGGAATTATGAAGACGGTCAACGTTGCATTGAAACGACTGGCGTTAACTCTTTGATGGTGTGCCGAGGCGCTTTCAATATCCCTAACTTAGGCAATATGGTAAAACATAACCACCAGCCAATGTCATGGCCCGAGGTGGTTGAGTTGCTCATCTATTACTCCAAGTTTGAGATGAAAGGCGATAAAGGCTTGTATTACCCAAACCGCGTAAAACAATGGTTCTCTTACTTACGTCAGGCTTATCCTGAAGCAAAAGACCTATTTAGAGAAATCAGAACGTTCAACAAAGCCGCACCAATTGTTGAGCATATTCAACGCTACCGCGATGACTTAAACTCTCAGGTTGCATAACTCCCGAACACAAAAAAGGACGAATATCTCGTCCTTTTTTGTACCTAAATCCTAGTAACAGATCTTATTTTTGCCGGTACTTTTGGCTTGATATAACTTTTCATCCGCCGCTTTAAACAATTCATCAAAGTTTTCTACTCGGCTCTCTTTACTAAACACCACACCGCCAGAGATCGTAAAGCCTTCTTTCGTTACGCGTGTCGAGCGCTCATCTATGGCCTTTTTTACTCTGTCTAAAATGAGTTTAATGCCCTCTGAATCTTCGTCATAAATCGCTAAAACGAACTCTTCGCCACCAAACCTTGAGGCAACATCGGTATGGCGAATATTTTCACGTATACATTTTGCAACAAGCTGAATTGCAGAATCACCGACATCATGACCATAGGTGTCGTTGATCTTCTTGAAGTTATCAATATCGAACACTGCTAAAGCAACCTGTTTTTTTGTCATCTTATTACGCCACACGGTTTGCATACCTCGACGATTCAATAAGCTGGTCATTGGGTCTCTTGCTGCCAGTTCTTTAAAGTAGCGTCGCTCGCTATGCATATTCACATAGAACAAGACGACGGTACTCAACACGTAAATAAATAGTGCGACAATAAGGCTGTATTTTTCAAAAACCGCTAGGTTCTTAGCTTCATCCCAAAGGTTGTACTCGTAGTACATGCTGTGATTCGCACTCAATCGCTCTAATTCGACTGGTTTGATTCGTGTACTGTTTGAAGGAATGGATTGTAAATTGGAAACCAAATGAAACTGACCTACAAGACCTAGCGACGAAGCCATAAGCGTATTGATGTCAAAATCAATAGATAAAACACCTTGATGTTCTCCTTTCTCATAGACGGGTACCGTCATACTAATGACTTGACCTTCCATCGAGTCCAACACAGGCCCTGGTCCAGCCAAGGTAATGTTCACTTTATCTTGCGCGGTTTTTTGCCAAAAAGGTCGGGCTTTTAGCGTTGACAAAAGCTCTCTCGTGAAATTTTTTGCGTAGGTATCGGGTGAGGAGATAACGTAACCGCGCTTGTCAATGTAATGGATTCCAACAATGTGCGATTCAATATCGTGCAGAAATGACAAGGACGGCGCAAAACCCGCCTTTTGTTCAGCTAACTGGTTAATCGTTGAACCTTGCTGGCATAAGCTTTCGTCCCCTACGATCATATAATCAAGGTCAACCGCAGGTAACCCTTCACTATAGACACTTTCGAGTAATAACACATCTATAGGCCAAAGATAACAAAGCCCTTCTTTGACTAAAGAATTATGTTCTTCAAACAGTGGGTTAGCGTAATTGGTATAGTTGGTGAAGCTGTAATCTAAAGCCGTGAGTACTTTAATACCGCGAGACATTGCACGCTCGATACGCGAATACTCAGAATCGATATAGCGGTTAACCGCATCATAGTAATTTTTCGTTGTCACGAGTAAAACCACTACAAATAACGCCAGAGGAAAAAAGATGACAAATGAGAGGCTAAATCGCCTTTGGTTTACCATTGAGTACCATGCATATGAAAGGTCAATAGTCTCTTATGACTGCTATTAAATTGATACTCGTTATCTGGTGACGCATGCAATGCAGCACCAGATAACAAGAGACCAAACAAATGTGTGCGCGCTGTTTGAGACCGTTTATATATTAAAGGAGTTTAATCAATATAGAGTGTGGTGTCACTTTAGTCGCCATAATTTGCAGCTCTGTGCCGACATATTGACAGAGATATGACCTTTATAATCAACCTGTTCTGTGTCATCTAACAACGATATAACTTGGCTAACCTCCAAGCCCAGTTGCCACATAGGTAAATCGATTGAACATTCATTACCACTGAGATTAATCATAACAACGACTGCTTCACGACCCAGTACACGTGCGTACGCCAACTGGTTGTTAGTGCAATGCAACCATTGAATACAGCCCGACTGTAAAGGCTTACATTGTTTACGTATCTTGATCCATTGTTGGTAAAGCGATAGCCATTGTGAACTTTCAATTTCATTCCAAGGAAAACAACGACGATTATCCGGGTCTAGCCCTCCTTCTAGACCGACTTCACTCCCGTAGTAAATACAAGGCGTGCCAACGTAAGTCATAAGCATTGCTAGCGCGATGTTCATTTTACGCTTATCACCATCAACCAATGTGATAAACCGAGCAGTATCGTGACTATCGAGTTGATTTAGCTGCGATAGCTGATTAGAAAATGGGATTTTTGCTCTGGCTTCGTCCAACCATGCTTTAAACTCCAAACCATCAATGTTGATTGGATCGTACATAATATCTTGTCGTGCGATAAAAGCTCGGACTGGATGAGCAAAACCGTAGTAGTTCATCGCCCCATCCTCTTGATCACCTTGCAACCACTGCGTTGCTTCAAAAAAGTGCTCACCTAACACATAAGCATTCGGGTTTACTGACTTAGTCGCATTACGAAACGCTGCCACATAATGAGCATTGTTTTTCGCGCCGTCCCCTTCGCCAAGCATATGGATTACATCAAACCGCCAGCCATCAACCAAGTACGGTGGCTTCAGCCAATACTTGATGACAGAATCTTCACTTTGGTAGATGTAGTCGCGCACCTGTTCATTTTCAAAGTTCAGAACCGGTAAGTTACCAATGCCTTTCCAACCAATGTAGTGATTGGTTTCACCTTCGAAAAAGTAGTAATCACGGAACTTTGACTGCGGATTGCCATACGCTCCTTCTCCTTTTTGTTGGATATCAAACCAAGGATGATGCACTGACGTGTGGTTAAACACCGCGTCTAAGACAATCTTCATATTCTTACCACGGATTTTCTCACACAGTTCAGCAAACTGATCGTTGGTGCCGAGCATAGGGTCAACAGTGAAGTAATCGGTGGTGTCGTATTTATGATTACTTGGTGAAGAAAAGATCGGGTTGAAATAAAGCGCAGTAACGCCGAGCTGTTCAAGATAGTCCAACTTTTGTTCTACACCTTTGAGGTCGCCGCCAAAGAATTCACGTGCCCCGGTATTTTGGTGAGAGCCTACCGCGTCTCCCCACGCCTTGACGACCGATGCAGAATCATACTGAGCATAAGCGTGGCGAATATCAGACTCACTTTTACTAGCAGAAAAACGGTCAGGAAAGATTTGATAGAAAACTTGCTCTTGGACCCAGCTTGGTGGTTGATGCTCTACATTCAACTTAAAGTGGAACTCTTTGGGTGGAATACGCTTTTGTACGCCTCGTGCATCGAGCCAGTATTGCTGTCCGTCTTTGAGGAGCTTAAACACATAATGTGTGACATCTCGATCTTGATTTGGTCGAAACGATGCCTCCCATAGTAATAATTCACCAGCCGTTCCTACTTGAGCCATGTCGACCAGATATTCTTCGTTGTCCGGCTCAATACGCACATAGACGGAATCAAAATCCAATGTCTCGGTTTTCAGTCTGACTGTAATTTGCTCGTCATTAAAAGCTAAACCATCAATAGTTTGACTATGAAAAATAAATGGCAGGTTCATTATGGGCACTCCTCGTCATCGGATATGCCACTATGTTATTGAAGAATTAGAGACAAGAAATCCTCCCTGCGAGTTGACATATCAGCCAATTTTCCCAAGGAGGATCACACTTAGTAGGCGTAGTGACTTGTCGGATACCGCTTAGTTCAACAAGAGACTGTCATCTGCAAGCTCTTCACCACGCACTTTAGAGAACATATCCAACAAGTCTGGTACTTGCATGTTAGCGCGCTGCTCTCCAGCCACATCAAGCACAATTTCACCTTGGTGAAGCATTACGGTCCTATCGCCACATGCTAATGCGTCTTTCATCGAATGCGTCACCATCATCACGGTTAAATCGAACTCATCGACAATACGTTTAGTTAAGTCGATAACAAACGCCGCCATACGAGGATCAAGCGCAGCCGTGTGTTCATCAAGCAATAACAGCTTACTCTCCGATAACGTCGCCATCACAAGGCTAACGGCTTGTCGTTGCCCACCAGACAGCAACCCAATGCTATCGCCCAAGCGGTCTTCTAAACCAAGACCGAGGATGCTAATTCGCTCTTGGAACAGCTTGCGACGTTTAGTAGAGAGCGCCAACCCCCAGCTGCGTTTTTTACCACGCATGTGCGCTAGAGCCATGTTCTCTTCTATCGTCAGTTCGCCACAAGTCCCGGCCAATGGATCTTGAAACACTCGGGCACATTGCGTCGCACGTTGGGCTACCGTCTGCTTGGTGACGTCTTTGCCATCAATGATCACCTGACCACCTATCATCGGCGTCTCACCTGTCACCGCACCAAGCAACGTGGATTTTCCTGCGCCATTAGAACCAATCACGGTAAGAAACTGATGCTCTGGAACCTCTAAAGAGACGCCTTTCAATGCACGATTTTCCAAAATCGTCCCAGGGTTGAACGTGACCTGAATGTTATTTAGTTCGATCATAATGCCTCCCCAGAACCATTTTTTGATGCCGCTTGTTTAGCATCAGTAACGCGTTGTTTCGCTCTCATGCTCTGTTTTAGCTTTGGAGCAATAAGCGCCACAGCCACCAATACTGCGGTAACAAGGTTGAGGTCTGAAGCTTGTAAACCAAACATGCCAGAGCTCAAAGCGAAAGCCACTGCAAGGCGATAAAGTACCGAACCGATGATGACCGCAAATACCGCAACCCAAATCTTGCGCCCGGGAATAAGGGTCTGCCCCAAAATCACAGCTGCCAAACCAACGACAATGGTGCCCACGCCAGAGGTCACATCCGCAAAGCTGTTCGTTTGTGCAAACAACGCGCCTGCGAATCCCACAAACCCGTTGGATAAAGCCAAGCCAAAGTAGGTATAAAAGCCAGTGCTCGCCCCTTGCGCAGAAACCATACGCGCATTCACACCCGTGGCTCGTAAACCAAGACCAAAGTCGCTGTTCAGCAGGCGAATGACAAAGAAAGCGGAAAGAAGAACTAAGACCCCAACAACCAGAGGGCGAATAAACATCGCATCGCCCAATGCTTCAAACGGAGTGAGAATAGTATCCTCTCCAAGCAACGCCATATTAGGTTTGCCCATAATACGAATATTAATTGAAAATGCAGCGATCATGGTAAGAATGGAAGCTAACAGGTGTAAAATACCACACCGAACAGCCAGAAAAGCGGTTACCCACCCCGTCATACTACCAGCTATCATCGCCATTATTGTCGCAAGCCAAGGATTAATACCTGCGACAATCGCCGTTGCAGCCACCGCCGCTCCCATTGGAAAGCTGCCATCCACACTCAAATCGGGGAAATCGAGAACACGGAACGTAAGATACACACCCAGAGCGACTAGGCCATAAATCAAGCCAATTTCGAGTGCGCCAAAAAAAGCAAATGCAGACATAACTGCTCCTTTCTGCATACTCAGGCTGGCTAATACCAACCTGAACGTAAGACTTCTAACGTATACTCCCCTTCTTCTCTAGCAGAATGCTCTACACGAGAAATCCGGCGAGTATCAATTTTGGGGCAAGCGTCTACCAACCAACGTGACAGGCTTAACCCCAAAAAGCGTTACTTATTGCATGCTTGTCGCACGTTCAACCACGGAACTTGGCAGCTTGATACCGAGCTTAGATGCTGCGCTTTCATTAATTACAAGGTCAGAGCCCGTCGCGACTTTTACATCCAGCTTGCCTGGTTCTTGACCATCAAGAATCGCCGCCACGTAATCCGCGGTTTGTACACCAACCTGGTAGTAGTCAAAACCTAAGCCTGCAATAGCACCCTTTTCGACATACGACGTCGCGCCACCAAATACAGGTTTCTTCGCTTGATTCGCTGCCACAATCATCCCTTCAATCGCACTTGCAACTGTATTGTCTGTTGGGGCGTAAAGAATGTCTGATTTCGCTGCAATCGCTTGAGTCGCAGACTGAACATCAGCACTTTTTAGTGCGGTCGCTTCAACCACTTGTATGCCTTTTGCTTTTGCGCTTTCTTTTAGTAATTCAACTAAAGTCACGGCATTAGCTTCACCGGGATTAAATACAACCCCGATGCTTTTCACCTGAGGAAGAATTTCTTGGATGAGATCGACATGCTGAGCAACGGGTGAAAGATCAGACAGGCCAGTTACGTTTTTGCCTGGTTGTTCCATCGACTTAACCAATTTCGCACCAACCGGATCTGTTACCGCAGTAAAGACAACAGGAATAGAGCGAGTAGCCGACACCAAAGCTTGTGCCGAAGGTGTCGCGATGCCAACTAACACATCGGGATTTTCGCCGACGTACTGACGGGCAATTTGCACCGCAATCGCTGGATTACCCTGTGCGGTCTTATAATCAAATTCTAGATTTTTGCCTTCTTCGTAGCCTTTCGCTTTCAAACCATCAAGTAACCCTTGGCGCGTCGCGTCTAACGCCGGGTGTTCGACAATCTGTGAAACTGCGACAGTTGCAGTGGCGGCCAGTACATTGGTAGAAGAGAAAATAGCAGTAGCTGATAGAACGGCAGTGGCTAATAAACGTTTCGTTTTCATCATAACTCCTTGATGTGACTTCGTCCTTGTTTCACGAGCTTTCAATATGTGTATCGACTCGTGAATTCAAATGTTTGAAGGCGGTATTGTTGTGTTCATATAACTGTGCACTTCTTGCGCATCTTGTTTTTATTATTACTACTAAGTCTTAGTAAAGAAAAGAAAGATTTAACACTAAAGCAACATTTGTGATCGGGGGGACTTCTTCATCCGGAAAGAATCTTTGGTAAACAAAGCTTCGCTCGCTTCATCAACGACCGTCAAAGTAGGTAATAGAGGCAGGATCAAAAATGGAGCGGCCAGTGCACACTCCATTTCAAACAATTTAAATTAGAACCAACGGTCTAATGACGATTTATCGAGCTGGCGAAACGCTCGGTTCAGTATTATCGCAAGCTCTTTGTAACGAGGGCGAGCTTTGACAGGCTCTAATGCAAAACCTGTTTCCACAATTTTTTGATGCAACTCCCGATACCAAGAGGCCAAAGAAGGCGGCAATTTCGTGTTGGACCGAGCCCCAAGCCACCAAATGCCTTGAAGTGGCAAGCTAATCGCAAACAAGGCGACAACAATGGATTGAGGTAACGCGTGGTAATTGTTGAATGCCATTTGAGTGAGTACGCTGATCGCAGCAACGGCCGGCATGACTTTAATGCCGAAGCGAGTCGCCTTAATGATACGCTGTTCCGGAAATATGGCGCTTAGCTCTTTACGAACCGGCCAGATCTCCATGTAATTCTGGCCATCTTTCAGGCTATGGATCAATCCGACTTTATTACTCATACCGCTCTCTCACTAAAAAATAGTTGAACATTTCAACTGAAGGTACAAAAAATTGATGAAAGTTAATATTCTTTCAAATTTTTTTTGTTATCATTGCTTATTATCGCTATCCTTTGCAGACCCTCAATCTCATTGTTGCTGTTATTTACAATTTAAGCAACTCCGAGATATCTATCTGCACGGATCGCATCATAGTGATGGAAGGGTTCATCACTATTTCTTTATATGGAATTAGAACAATTTTTGACCAGGATTAGTACGCAGCCTTCTGGGTATCGGCTATTCTTGTGATTAATTTTTCATTCTTTAACTGATTTTTTATCAGACGAATAACAGGTAGTCATACATGTCTAAGCTAGTTTTAGTTTTAAACTGCGGTAGTTCTTCTCTTAAATTTGCCGTTGTTGATGCCGAGAACGGCGACGAGCACTTGTCAGGTCTTGCTGAGTGTCTTCACCTTCCTGAAGCTCGCATCAAGTGGAAACTTGATGGCAAGCACGAAGCTCAACTAGGCAATGGTGCAGCTCACGAAGAAGCACTAGCGTTTATGGTAGAAACTATTCTTGCTTCTAAGCCAGAGCTTAAAGCTAACCTAGGCGCAATCGGTCACCGTATCGTTCACGGCGGCGAGCAGTTCACTCAATCTGCACTAATTACTGATGAAGTTCTAAAAGGTATTCAAGACGCTGCAACATTTGCACCTCTTCATAACCCTGCTCACATCATCGGTATCGAAGCGGCTAAGAAAAACTTCCCAGAGCTGAAAAACGTTGCTGTATTTGACACTGCGTTCCACCAAACTATGCCTGAAGAGTCTTACCTATACGCTCTTCCATACAACCTATACAAAGAACACGGTATCCGTCGTTACGGCATGCACGGTACTTCTCACTTGTTCATCACTCGTGAAGTTGCAGGCCTACTAAACAAACCAGTTGAAGAAGTAAACATCATCAACTGTCACCTAGGTAACGGCGCATCTGTATGTGCGATCAAGAACGGTCAATCTGTAGACACGTCTATGGGTCTTACTCCACTTGAAGGTCTGGTAATGGGTACTCGCTGTGGCGACATCGACCCTGCTATCGTCTTCCACCTACACGACGCTCTAGGTTACTCTGTTGATCAAATCAACACGATGCTAACTAAAGAGTCTGGTCTTCAAGGTCTAACTGAAGTGACTTCTGACTGTCGTTTCGTTGAAGACAACTACGGTCAAAAAGAAGAAGCAACACGCGCAATGGACGTGTTCTGCCACCGTCTAGCTAAATACGTTGCTGGCTACACTGCTTCAATGGAAGGCCGTCTAGACGCAATCACTTTCACTGGCGGTATCGGCGAGAACTCTGGCCCTATCCGTGAAATGGTTCTAAACCGTCTTGGCATCTTCGGTATCGAAGTAGATAGCGAAGCTAACCTTAAAGCTCGCTTCGGCGGCGAAGGCGTTATCACGACTGAAAACAGCCGTATCCCTGCAATGGTTATCTCTACTAACGAAGAGCTAGTCATCGCTGAAGACACTGCTCGCCTGACAGGTCTTTAATTGAATTCCTGGCTAGCCACTCGGCTAGCCAGATTTTCATTCAAACGAATTTCTTAGGGGCTCAACTCCTATTCTTCGAGCTTCATGGAATAAGAGTTGAGCTTTTATCCCCCAAATAGCTAAAGGTACTCTACGAATGTCTCGTACTATTATGCTTATCCCTACTAGCGCAGGCGTTGGCCTAACAAGCGTTAGCATGGGTGTTCTTCGCGCTATGGAGCGTAAAGGCGTTAAAGTTTCTTTCTACAAGCCAATCTGTCAGCCACGTTCAGGTGGTGATCAGCCAGATCTGACTTCAACTATCGTTGGTCGTAACAGCGATATGAAGATCGGTGAACCAATGGCGATGTCTGTTGCTGAAAGCCTAATCGGTAACGACAACATGGACGAGCTGCTAGAAACCGTTGTTGAACGTTACAACCAAATCAACAAAGACGCAGACGTTACGCTAATCGAAGGTCTTGTACCTACTCGTAAGCACCCATTTGCAAACCAAGTAAACGCGGAAATCGCGGCAACACTTGGTGCAGAAATCGTGCTAGTTGCGACTCCAGGTACTGATAACCCTGCGCAACTGAAAGAGCGTATCGAAGTAGCATGTTCTAACTTCGGCGGCACTAAAAACAAAAACATCTCTGGTGTTATCATCAACAAGCTAAACGCTCCTGTTGACGAAGCTGGCCGTACTCGCCCTGACCTATCTGAAATCTTTGACGATGCAGACAGCGCGAAACAAAACGAATTGAAAGTGATGGAAATTTTTAACACTTCTCCAATTCGTGTACTAGGTTGTGTGCCATGGAGCATTGATCTGATTGCGACTCGTGCAATCGACATGGCTAAACACCTGAAAGCAGATATCATCAACGAAGGTGACATCAACACTCGTCGCATCAAGAGCATCACTTTCTGTGCACGTTCTCTGCCAAACATGATTGAGCACTTCAAACCGGGCTCTCTACTTGTTACTTCTGCAGACCGTCCTGATGTTATCGTTGCTGCTTCTCTTGCTGCAATGAACGGTGTGGATATTGGTGCAGTACTGCTAACTGGCGGTTACGATATCCCTAACGAAATCGAAGGCCTATGTAAACCAGCATTCGACACTGGTCTACCTATCTTCAAAGCACAAGGTAACACTTGGCAAACGTCTCTAAACCTACAGAGCTTCAGCATCGAAGTACCTGCAGACGATAAAGAGCGTATCGAGTTCATCAACGAACACGTTGCTGGCCACATTGACGGTAACTGGATCGAGTCTATGACTGAAGGCACTCAGAAGTCTCGTCGTCTAAGCCCACCAGCGTTCCGTTACCAGCTAACTGAACTTGCTCGTAAAGCAGGTAAGCGTATCGTTCTTCCAGAAGGTGACGAACCACGCACAGTTAAAGCAGCAGCGATCTGTGCTGAACGCGGCATTGCAGACTGTGTACTTCTAGGTAACCCAGATGAAATCCGTCGCGTAGCGGCTCAACAAGGCGTTGAGCTAGGTACTGGTGTAACCATCATTGATGCAGATGCTGTTCGTGAAAACTACGTTGCTCGCCTAGTTGAGTTGCGCGGTGCGAAAGGCATGACTGAAGTTGTGGCTCGTGAGAAGCTACAAGATTCAGTATTCCTTGGCACAATGATGCTTGAGAACGACGAAGTTGACGGCCTAGTTTCTGGTGCTGTTCACACTACGGCGAACACTATCGTTCCTCCGTTCCAAATCATCAAGACGGCACCAAATGCGTCTATCGTATCTTCAGTATTCTTCATGCTTCTGCCTGATCAAGTACTGGTTTACGGTGACTGTGCAATCAACCCAGATCCAACTGCTGAACAGCTTGCTGAAATCGCTATCCAATCTGCTGACTCTGCAGCAGCATTCGGTATCGAACCACGCGTTGCAATGATCTCTTACTCTACTGGTGAATCTGGTAAGGGTGCAGATGTTGATAAAGTACGTGAAGCAACAAAACTGGCTCAAGAGAAACGTCCTGATCTTATCATTGACGGTCCTCTACAGTACGACGCTGCTATTATGGAAAACGTTGCTGCTTCTAAAGCACCAAACTCTCCAGTTGCAGGTAAAGCGACAGTATTTGTATTCCCAGACCTAAACACGGGTAACACAACTTACAAAGCGGTACAACGTTCAGCTGACCTAGTATCTATCGGTCCAATGCTGCAAGGTATGCGTAAGCCTGTAAACGACTTGTCTCGTGGCGCGCTAGTAGACGACATCGTGTACACCATCGCTCTAACAGCTATCCAAGCAGACCAAGAAGCTAAATAATCGCTTCTGACATCTAGTTGGATATAGATACAAAGCCCTCGATTCGTCGAGGGCTTTTTCTATTGCTGGCCAGAACACTTATTTGTTTTTTATACCAATTACTGCACAACCTATAATTACTGGTGCACAAAGCTTTTCTCCCTATCGCCCCCCCATACCTAATCGACATTGCTCGTGCTTGTTATTACACCGATTGACCCACTCCCAAAAATGCATTGGCTCCAAAGCAGCACGGTCCCTGTTCAATTTATCGGCATTATTTACGTTTTAGCTAAACTTTTTTGCTAGGAAATACGTAAAAGCTACTGCAATACACAAACTCATTGACTGCTAAGGAATACATATGAAGGATTTCATCAATACATCACTGATAAAGTTTGGTTTAGCTGCGTTTCTGATTAGTTTTTCTTCATTCAGCTTTTCCGCCCCGAGTATTAAAGGCGTCGATCAAGATATGTCCGGAGGAACGGTGACCGCTGAAATGGCTCATGCTGATGACAATGGGTGGATGGTTGTCCACCGAACAGACGAATCAATGAAGCCTGGTCCTGTTATCGGCTACGCTCCGTTAAAAATGGGAAAGAATGAAAACGTAAATGCAATTTTGATGGAACCAGTAGAATCAGGCGATATGCTGATGTTAATGGTCCACGGAGAGAAAGGTGGCATGAAGACTGGTGTGTTTGAGTATACGCTCGGCGCTAAAGAGGACGGTCCTGTAAAAGTGGACGGAAAGCTAGTGATGGACATCGTACGCGCTAAGTAAGGTGACGATGAATGAAAAAGTAAACTTCCTACTCCCGGTATTTAGATGACACAAAAGTACTTAACGGCATTGCTAACCGTTAAGTACTTTTTCATTTGCGATGGAAGCAGCAAACTAGCCAATCCTTTCTCTTCCATGAGGAGTATTTAGGTCTAAATCAGGCCCTTTTGGTACAACTTGCGTCGGATTAATCCCTGTGTGGCTGAAGTAGTAGTGGCGTTTAATGTGATAGAAATCCGTCGTGTCTTCGACGCCTTCAACTTGATACAACTCTTTTAAGTAGCCTTGTATATTTTCGTAGTCTGCGATGCGCTGCTTGTTACACTTGAAATGCCCCACATACACCGCATCAAAACGAATAAGAGTCGTAAACAAACGCCAATCCGCCTCAGTAATTGTGTTCCCTGCTAAGTAACGATGCGTCGCTAGGTGAGCATCGATTTTATCTAACGCATTAAACAAAGAATCAAACGCTTCTTCATACGCCTCTTGCGTAGTCGCGAAGCCACAACGATACACTCCGTTGTTGACATTCGGATAAACAAAATCGTTCCACTCATCAATAACGTGTTTTAGATGTTCTGGATAGTAGTCGTCGTGATTCCCTGTTAACGCATTGAACTCCGAGTTAAACATACGAATGATCTCTGACGACTCGTTCGACACAATAGTATTGGTCTTTTTATCCCAAAGTACAGGCACGGTTACGCGGCCCGTGTAATCGGGTTTGGCCTGCGTGTAAATTTGATACATGCGCGTGTGACCAAACAATGGCTCAGGAAGCCCCATTTGCCAACCTTGGCTGAGCATATCAGGGCAAACGACCGTGACATCAATATGTGGTTCTAAACCTTTCAGCTTGCGGAAAATGAGGGTTCGATGTGCCCAAGGACAAGCAAGAGAGACATACAAATGGTATCGACCGGACTCTGGCGTAAACTCCGCATCAGGGTCGTTTTTAACCCAGTTACGGAATCCGGCATCTTCGCGCACAAATTTGCCACCATTTGATTTTGTGTCATACCAGACATCTTGCCAAACACCTTCAACCAACTTACCCATGATTGCTCTCCTCTCGTTCTGTTTGTGTCTATATTAGCGTTTCCTATCAAACAGAGAATCATCGAACTTAGGACATCATGTTCAAGAAATTCGAATGTATAAATCAGACACATAAAAAAAGCGCGACCCGATGAAGGTGTCGCGCTTAAGCCCGTCACAGGCTGAATTTATACACTAACGTGTAAACAAGATACCGCGTGAACGTCATTACCTAAAATGGTTGGCTTCGTCTTCGCACACTCTTCGGTTGCTTGTGGGCAACGAGTGCGGAATACACAACCCGACGGTGGGTTGATAGGTGAAGGAAGATCACCCTCTAGCATTTGGATTTTCTTATTGCGCTCAATATCCGGGTCCGGGATCGGAACCGCAGACATCAGCGCACGCGTATATGGGTGCTTAGGATCAGCAAACAGAGCCTCGGCCTCGCCAAGTTCCACGGCATTACCTAAATACATAACTAAAACGCGATCTGAAATGTGTTTAACGACAGACAAGTCATGCGCAATGAATACCAGAGAAAGCCCTAACTCTTTTTGAATCTCTTTAAGTAGGTTAACCACCTGAGCTTGAATAGATACATCAAGCGCCGATACTGGCTCGTCACAAATGATCATCTTAGGCTTAAGGATAAGCGCACGCGCTATCCCGATACGCTGACACTGACCACCCGAGAACTCGTGTGGGTAACGGTTAATCACGTTAGGTAATAGGCCAACTTTCGCCATCATCTCTTTAACGCGATCTTTCACTTCCTGCTTAGACAGTTCTGGATAGAATGTCTCAAGAGGTTCAGCAATGATATCACCAACAGTCATACGCGGATTCAGCGATGCCAATGGGTCTTGGAAAATCATCTGAATTTCTTTACGCGTCTCACGGCGCTGAACGCTTTTCATTTTAGTAAGGTCTTGACCCAACCAAACTACTTGGCCGTCAGTAGCTTCAACCAGACCAATGATGGCACGAGCAAACGTCGATTTACCACAACCTGATTCACCTACTACACCAAGCGTTTCCCCTTCGTATAGTCGAACGTTCACGCCATCTACCGCTTTCAGGCTCGAAGGCTTTGACCACGGCCATGCCGACTTTGAGGCAATGCTGAAGTGAACTTTCAGCTCAGAAATGTCCAGAATTAGTTTTTTGTCTACTGCGTTCATTTGTTCCAAGCCTCCCATTCAGAAAAACATGCACGCTGACGACCATCACCAAATGGTGTCAGAATTGGCGCCTCGCGCTTACAACGATCCATCACACGGTGACAGCGCTCTTGATAAGGGCAGCCCGGCGGTAGACGAAGCAAGTTTGGTGGATTACCAGGAATGGTCGGCAGAATTTCACCCTCAGTATCGAGGCGAGGAATCGCCTTCAGCAGCCCCTCCGCATAAGGATGGCTTGGATTGTAGAAAATTTCGTTTACGTTGCCGTACTCCATAGTACGGCCTGCATACATCACCAGCACCTTGTCACACGAACCTGCAACCACACCAAGGTCGTGCGTGATCATGATGATCGCTGTGTTGAACTCAGATTTCAGCTCATTCAACAAGTCCATGATCTGTGCTTGTACCGTCACATCAAGTGCTGTTGTTGGCTCATCGGCAATAAGCAGTTTAGGACGACATAACAACGCCATCGCGATCATTACACGCTGACGCATACCGCCTGAAAACTCATGCGGGTACATCGTGATACGCTTACGCGCTTCAGGGATTTTTACCGCTTCCAGCATGCGTACTGATTCTTCAAATGCTTCCGCTTTGCCCATGCCTTTGTGCAGCATAAGCACTTCCATCAACTGATCACTCACTTTCATGTAAGGGTTCAGTGATGTCATTGGGTCTTGGAAGATCATTGCGATCTGTTCCGCACGCACTTTGTTCAGTTCTTTTTCCGGTAAATTTAGGATTTCTTTGCCTTCAAACTTTGCGCTACCAGAAATAATACCGTTCTTAGCCAAAAGGCCCATGATTGCGAATACGGTTTGAGATTTACCTGATCCCGACTCTCCAACGATACCTAAGGTTTCGCCTTGGTTGAGAGAGAAGTTCAAATCGTTTACTGCGGTTACGATACCATCTTGCGTGGTGAATTCGACGCGCAGATCTTTGACATCTAATAAGCTCATCATTGCTTCCTTAATCTTATCTTTTAATTATCTGTCTTTTGGATCCAGCGCATCGCGCAGGCCGTCACCAACGTAGTTGAAGCAGAATAGCGTCACAACCATGAACACTGCTGGGAATGCCAGCTGCCAGATTGCTACTTCCATTGTCTGTGCACCTTCTTGTAGAAGAGCGCCCCAACTTGTCATTGGTTCCTGAACACCAAGACCAAGGAATGATAGGAATGATTCCGTTAGAATCATACTTGGGATAAGCAGCGTAGAGTATACCGCTACAATACCCAGTACGTTCGGTACGATATGACGAGTAATGATTTTCCAGTTGCTTACACCACACACATGTGCCGCTTCGATAAACTCCTTGCTACGTAGACTAAGAGTCTGACCACGTACGATACGCGCCATATCTAGCCATGCGATAGCACCAATCGCAACGAAGATCAGCATGATGTTACGACCGAAGAATGTTACCAGTACAATCACCAGGAACATAAACGGTACCGCGTATAAAATTTCTAGAATACGCATCATTACGCGGTCAACTTTACCGCCGATGAAACCAGATGCTGCGCCGTAGAGCGTACCAATCAGTACCGCTACAAATGCACCCATAACACCCACCATCAACGAAATACGACCTCCAATTAGCGTACGCACGTATAAATCACGGCCTAAGCTGTCAGTACCAAACCAATGGTCAGCATTCGGTGCAACGTGCATCGCGTACCAGTCAGTATCATCAAATGTGTACGGTGCGATCATTGGCAGGATAATAACCGCCAACGTCATTAGAACAAGAAGGAATAAGCTCACCATCGCCGCTTTATTGCGCATGAAACGGATACGAGCATCTTGCCAAAGACTGCGACCTTCAATCTCCAAGTTTTCGGAGAATTTCTCAATCGCTTCTAGGTTTTCTTTTTTCGTTAACATAACCAAACGTCCCTGTTAGTAGCGAATTTTCGGGTCAATCATTGCAAGTAAAATATCTACAATCGCGTTGAATAGAATGAATAGGAAACCAATCAGAATGGTTACCCCCATTACTAGCGAGTAGTCACGGTTAAATGCAGCGTTAACGAATAGTTTACCAATACCAGGCAGACCAAAAATGGTTTCGATAACAACGGAGCCGGTGATGATACCTACGAAAGCTGGCCCCATGTAAGAAACAACAGGGAGAAGTGCCGGCTTCAGAGCGTGTTTGATAATGATGTAACGGTAACTTAGACCTTTAGCACGTGCCGTACGAATAAAGTTACTGTTTAGGGTTTCGATCATCGAACCACGCGTGATACGAGCAAAGGTAGCAACATACAGTAGCGACATACCAATAACAGGAAGCACTAAATACTGCCAGCTACCATCTTGCCAACCGCCCGCAGGGAAGATATTCCAGTGAAGCGAGAATATGTAGATAAGCGCAGGCGCTAATACAAAGGATGGCATTACGACACCAAGCATCGCAGTCGACATAATGGTGTAATCAATCCAAGTATTTTGCTTGAGCGCAGCAATGGTACCGACGGTAACCCCCATTATCAAAGTAAAGATAAAGGCGATGAAGCCCACTTTAGCCGAAACAGGTAAGGCAACCGCGATCAGCTCGTTTACTGAGTAATCAAGGTATTTAAATGACGGTCCGAAATCACCTTGGATAACATTGGTCAAATACGTGGTGTATTGTTCAAATACAGGTTTATCCAAGCCATATTTAGCTTCGATATTTGCCATTACTTCGGGTGGCAATGGACGCTCTGTCGAGAAAGGGTTTCCCGGTGCAAAGCGCATAAGAAAGAAAGATACGGTGATCAAAACCAACATTGTTGGGATCGCCTCAAATATCCTTTTTGCGATGAATTTAAGCATAAACTCACTCTTTCAGTCTGTGACAGTTAAATTAAAGAAGTCGTCCAATTCTTTTGGACTAAAGATAGGCGCTACATGCAATTTCTCACATGTAGGGCCTCATTTTTATAGTTCTATCGAGTTACGAATTACTCTGTGATGTAGAGATCTTTAGAGTAAATCTTGTCTTCCGCGTTATTTACTGGGAAGCCACCAACTTTCGGTGATAGTAGACGTGATTTCACGTACTGGTAGATAGGTGCGATTGGCATATCTTTTGCCATCAACTTCTCTGCTTCTAGGTAAAGCGCTTGGCGCTCTTCGTCAGAAGTTGAAGCAAATGCTTTGTTCATGATCGCATCGTACTCTTTGCTGTCGTAGTGAATACCACCAGTAGTGTTATTACTCATCATCAGCGTTAGGAAAGATGAAGCTTCGTTGTAGTCGCCACACCAACCTGCACGAGCAACCTCAAAGTTGCCAGAATCTTTGGTAGATAGGTAAGTTTTCCACTCTTGGTTTTCTAGCGTAACGTCAAGACCAAGTGTCTTCTTCCACATTGAACCCAGTGCAACCGCAAGTTTCTTGTGGTTCTCTGATGTATTGTATAGAAGGTTAAATTCAAGAGGGTTGTCTGCGCCGTAACCCGCTTCTTCCAATAGACGCGCAGCTTCTGCGTTACGCTCTTCTTGCGTCATTTTGCCGTATGCAGGGATTTCTGGGTTGAAACCTGCCGTAATTTCAGGTGTTAGGAAGTAAGCTGGCTTTTGACCTTGACCTAAAATCGCATCAGTCACAATGTTACGGTCAATCGCATAAGAAATCGCTTTACGCACACGAACATCATCAAACGGCTTTTTCTTCGTATTGAAGATGTAGTAGTAAGTACATAAGTTACCGGTTACAGACACTTCTTGTGGGTGCTCTTTCTTCAGACGCTTGAAGTGCTCTGTAGGCAGCTCGTTCGTGAAGTCGATTTCACCCGCTAGGAAGCGGTTCATTTCCGCTACTTGGTTCTCGATTGGTAAGAAAGTCACTTGATCAAGCGTCGTGTTTTCGTTGTCCCAGTACTGTTCGTTACGTTTTAGAACCAAACGCTCATTTACAACCCAGTTGTCAACAACATAAGCACCGTTACCTACAAAGTTCTCTGGCTTCGTCCATTGATCGCCGAACTTTTCAACAGTTGCTTGATGAACAGGTTTCACTGTCGTGTGGCCCATCATCATTACAAAATATGGTACTGCAGTATCTAACTCAACCACTAACGTGTGGTCGTCAACCGCTTTAACACCTAACTCGCTCTTATCTTTTTTACCCGCAACAATGTCTTTTGCGTTCTTCATCTTGGTGTATTCCATGTACCAAGCATATGGAGAGGCGGTTGCTGGATCGACTGCACGTTGGAAGCTGTAAACGAAATCACCTGCAGTGACAGGATCACCGTTTGACCATTTTGCGTCTTCACGTAAGTGGAAAGTGTATGTTTTGTTGTCTTCAGTTTCCCAAGATTCTGCAACACCAGGGATAGTGTTACCGTCCGCATCTTGGTTTACAAGGCCTTCAAGAAGATCGCGAATCACGTGGGATTCTGGAACACCTTGAGATTTATGAGGGTCTATTGTCGCAACTTCTGTACCGTTACCACGCACCAATTCTTGAACAGCAGCAAGTTTTGGCTCTTTAGAATCAGATTTAGCTTCAGGGGCTGGAGCCGGAGCAGGCTCAGCAGCTTGTTTCTCCGCAGGCTTTTCACCACAACCAGCTAGAGCGAGAGAAAGACCAGCACCAATAAATAAAGCGCGCGTGATTTTATTCTTATACATGCGTAAAACTCCAAATTTTTTCGTTAGCATCCATGACTTCTTTGTAAGGGCCTGGAACGGTCAGAGTTTTAGATTTTTTTAGTGCACTTTCTGAGCACAAAAGTCTAAAACCTTACAAAGACTGCGGCACACATTAGCAATCATTGAAGTAATTTGCCATAAAAATGTAGCAAAAAAACCAATAATGCTGACTAAACCACACATATCTAGCAGTAAACTCTAACCCCAAAGCATTCACCAGCCAAATAAAGACCAGAAGCGACATTTAACAGGCGAAACTTTCGATTAATCTGAGTTTAAACCATTTACTAGCATCTTATGCTAGATATTTACACATCATTTAACATTTATGACAAATCAAGTCTAACAAATAATTGTTTATATATTGGGCAAAAAACTTTTATTGTGAAGAATATCACCAGACAAAAGATAGGAAATATTGAAACAAAGTGAGCAATACAATGAAGATAAATACAAAAAAAGCTAAGTACCATTAGCACTTAGCTTTTTTCACTAGAATGCGGGTTAGTTCTATTTTTCCCAACGCTGTGCAGCTTGATGATCGGTGTCGCGCGACTCAATCCAACGATCTTCATTCGTCGTACGCTCTTTTTTCCAAAATGGTGCTTGGGTTTTCAGATAATCCATGATGAACTCGCACGCATCAAATGCCGCGCCGCGGTGCGCACTGGAAACGCCCACAAATACAATTTGATCACCGCTATCCATGTCTCCGACACGATGAATCACGCGTACACCTAATAGTGGCCAGCGAGACTCAGCTTGATCACAAATGTCGCTCAAGCTCTTCTCTGTCATCCCCGGATAGTGCTCTAGATGTAAACCAATGACATTATCCTCAAGGTTCATATCTCGAACTTTACCAACGAATGTAACGACAGCGCCGGCAGCCGTCCCTTCAGATAGACGTTGATATTCTTGCTCAACCGAAAAGTCTTCAATTTGTACAGAAACACGAGAATCCATCTTAACCCCCAGTTACCGGCGGGAAAAACGCAACTTCGTCACCTGCTTTTACTTGTGTATCCAGAGGGACGATGGATTGGTTCACTGCAGCAAGTAGCTTTCCTGGCTCGAGCGCTAAATCCCACTTGCCATCTTTCTTAGTGCCTTCTTCCACTAGATGTGCACGAATTGATTCAACCGTTTCAAACGGCCCGTCTAACTCGACACTGTCGATGCCAATCAGCTCTCGAGTTTGAGCAAAGAAAAGTACTTTAATCATGATTCCACCTTAAAGTGACCAGATTTACCACCCGTTTTCTCTAATAGACGAACTTGACCAATGACCATGTCTTTTTGTACTGCTTTACACATATCGTAAATCGTTAGAGCAGCAACGGAAGCTGCCGTGAGCGCTTCCATTTCCACACCAGTTTTACCCGCAAGTTTACATACTGATTCGATGCGAACTTTGTTTTCTGCTTCGATAGCTTCCAGTTGAACTTCAACTTTAGAGAGTAGTAGCGGATGACAAAGTGGAATCAAATCCCAGGTTTTCTTCGCAGCTTGAATACCAGCAATACGAGCCGTCGCAAATACATCACCTTTGTGGTGCTGGCCAGAGACAATCAGTTGAAGTGTTTCTGGGGCCATGTGAACAAATGCTTCAGCACGAGCTTCACGAACCGTCTCCGTTTTTGCTGACACGTCAACCATGTTTGCTTCGCCAGAAGCATTGATATGTGTAAATTGGGTCATTGTTTTTCCTTCGCTTTTAGGAAAGGTTATACAGATAGGTGTGGCATGAAGTTACAAGGGCGATGACTTGCATCCAACTGCTGTTTAATAATTTTTGTCCAGCCTGTGCGACACGCACCAGTTGAACCTGGCATTGCGAAGATCACGGTGTGGTTAGCAAAACCAGCAATCGCACGAGACTGAATAGTTGACGTACCGATCTCTTCGTACGACACCATACGGAACAACTCACCAAAACCTTCAACTTCTTTATCAAATAGAGGCTTAAGTGCTTCTGGCGTGCTATCACGTGAGGTGAAACCTGTACCGCCAGTAATCATGATCGCTTGTACGCTTTCATCAGCAATCCATTGAGAAACAATCGCGCGGATCTTGTACATATCATCAATAACAATTTGCTTGTCTACTACGTTGTGACCCGCTTCTTGAGCATGTTCAGCAAGGTAACGACCAGAGGTATCGTTTTCTTCAGTACGAGTGTCAGATACCGTTAGAACGGCAATATTTGCAGGTTGGAATTTGCTTTCAGCGTGACCCATTTGTTCACCTATTCTCTTAATTAGCTTTGATACGCTTGGTATCGATTCGGAAAAAGTTAGAGCCAGCTTATCAGTGAACTCGCTCTAAAAATTGAATGAAGTTAGCCGCCGATAGACGCGAGGTGTGGCGTCATACCAGTATTGCCATCATGCAAGAAATGGCTTACCGACTTGGTTTGTAACTGCGCCTGGATACGTTCAATAAGCTCACTCTCTTGCTCATCACGTTCCAAAAGATCACGCAATTCTACACCGTGGTCTCCAAACAGACATAGGTGCAGCTTACCCATCGCAGAAACGCGCAGTCGGTTGCAGCTTTCACAAAAGTCTTTTTCATAAGGCATGATAAGACCTATTTCACCCTTGTAATCAGGATGAACAAATACTTGCGCAGGACCATCATTATGCGAGCGCACTTTCAGCAACCAACCATTTGCAATTAGCTGGTTACGAATTGCCACTCCGGATACATGGTGCTTATTAAATAGCTCATCCATCTCACCCGTTTGCATCAACTCAATGAAACGCAGTTGGATTGGACGATCTTTTATCCAGTTAAGAAACGCTGGCAGCTCGTGATGGTTCAGATCTTTCATCAACACCACATTAACTTTTACTTGCTCATAACCGACCTCGAACGCACGTTCGATACCATTCATGACTTCAGTAAACTTATTTTCACCTGTGATTTGACGAAACATACGCGGGTCAAGGCTATCTACACTCACGTTGATGTTTGTTAAACCGGCTTCACGCCAGTCTGCAACTTGCTTCGCCATTCTGTAGCCGTTGGTCGTCGTCGCCACCTTTTTGATGCCTGGCGTCGTTGCGACAGAATGAATGATGTCAGTGAAATCTTTGCGCAAGCTAGGCTCACCACCAGTGATGCGCACTTTTGACGTGCCACAATCAGCGAATGCTTTTACGACCCGTTTGATTTCAGGGAGAGATAAAAAAGACGAGTTTTTATTGCCCGAAGGCTTATAGCCATCAGGAAGGCAATAGGTACATTTGAAATTACATACGTCGGTCACAGACAGACGCAAGTAATAGAACTTACGATGAAATTTGTCTTCGAATTGTTGCGCCACGGAACACCTTTCCAAACACGGGAGGCATGGCCATTTCCAATCATGCCCTTGTGACAGTACGCCACTGGCTCAAAACGCTTATCCTCGGACTTAGCAATAGTGAGCTCGGAGTTATGGCAACCAGAGATATGAAATCTCTGATAGCTTTGCGGTGTAAAATACTTAATATTTGTAATGGAATCCAGACTTGAGTGATAAAAAACTCTCTAGAGACACAATTTACCGCTAAGTGAGTACCTTTAAGACACTCCTTAAGATAAATTGTAGCCGTTTTTTATTAGATTATTAGAAGAACATAATGAATATCTACACAGATAAAAAAGTGGTCGCTGTTGGCGGTGGTCATGGCTTAGGTCGAATGCTGGCCGCATTACGAGATTTTGGCAGCAATGCAACTGGGATTGTTGCCACGACTGACAATGGTGGTTCAACAGGAAGAATTCGTCACTGCCAAGGAGGAATCGCTTGGGGAGACACACGTAACTGTATTAATCAGCTCATTACAGAGCCTTCGATCAGTTCTATGATGTTTGAATATCGCTTCAAAGGCACTGGCGAACTTGATGGTCATAATCTTGGTAATTTGATGCTTACTGCACTCGATAACTTATCGGTCAGACCTTTAGATGCCATTAATCTGATTCGCAATATGTTAAAAGTCGATGTTAACATCCTTCCTATGTCCGAACACCCTTCGGATCTTTCCGCGTTATCCGTAGATGGGAAGTGGGTTACGGGAGAAACAAATGTCGACGAAATGAAAGCAGACTTGCGACGTTTGGATCTTTCACCAGAAGTGCCTGCTACCAAAGAAGCCATCACAGCTTTGGCGGAAGCGGACGCGATTATTCTTGGCCCTGGCAGTTTTTTAACTAGTATCATGCCTCCTTTATTGCTGCCTGAACTCGGCAAAGCGATTGCAGCAAACACAAAAGCAAAAGTCATTTTTGTTGCTAACCTGAGTCCAGAATACGGCCCAGCGGGACGAATGACGATGGCTCAAAAATTAGAATGGTGTGAACGTGCCTGTCAAGGAAGAAAAATAGACGTGGTTCTAGCAGAGAAAACCGAGCAAGACGTCTTAAGTCAATGGAATGTAGTGACGGAGTCACTCGCCTCCTCTAACCGAGACTGGCGTCACGATAGAAACAAGCTCAAACTAGCGATTGAAAATCAGCTACAACTTTCTATCTAGGAGCACGTTACCTGACTAGCGCCCTCTTTTAAGTTGTTTATTGATAATGAAAACCCTTCTGTCATCGAAGGGTTTTAGTTCAGGCATCCAGTAAGAACAGATGTTTACTAAGAAAAAATGGTTAATAGGAATAAATAGCTACTGTCGCCAAGAGCGATAAGCATCTCGAGTTTCGTGCAAAAGATCGAACATCGCCTCTAATTCCTCAGACTCCGCAGTTAACTCACCGGCTTTCGCTTTTTTGTCTATAGACATCGCCAGTTCACAAAGGCGATCTGCCCCAAAGCTCGCAGCACTACTTTTCAACGCGTGGCTGATTTCTTTTGAGTAAGCTAATCGCTCTGCCCCCTGCAGTTGGGATAAGTTCTCGATATAGGTATCCATTTCTCCTAGGAAGATATCGAACAGTACAGGTACGTTGTCACTGCCAATTTCCATCGACAGTTCATCTATTTTTTGCTGATTTAATACATTTACACTCATACTTTTTGCCGCTCTTCCTTGCCGTTCCATGCCTGTAACTTGCGGTAAATCGTCGACGGACTGACATCAAGGTATCCCGCCGCTCGAGGAATATTGCCATCACATGCTTCAATCGCTTGCTCGATTGCCATTTTTTCCGTCATCCATAATGGCATAATCTCAGATGCGGTCATCGCTTTCGGCTCAATTAATTTAGCCACAGACCACGGACGGTCAAGCGGTTGATTCAACGGTGGCGGTAACATGTCCAACGTAATCTCTTTACCGTTGTTTAGAACAACGATATTGCGTAGCACGTTTTGTAACTGACGAACGTTACCCGGCCACTCATAGCTGTTGAATCGCTCGATGACATCAGGCGCAAAACGTATGAAGCTTTTTCCTTCTTCGTGTGACATGTAACCTAACAGTGAGTATGCAATTTCAATAACATCTTCGCCTCGTTCGCGTAAAGGCGGTAAATGCAAAGGAATGACATACAAACGATAGTACAAATCTTCACGGAATCGACCTTCTTGTACCTCTTTCCAGGGATCACGGTTAGTGGCACACACAAAGCGCACATCCACGCTCTTCATTTTTGAGGAACCCACTTTTTGGAATGTGCCCGTTTGAATAAATCGTAGCAACTTGGTTTGTAAATCCAAGTCCATCTCACAAAGCTCATCTAGAAAAAGTGTGCCGCCATCCGCTAACTCAGCAGCCCCTTGACGATCATTCGCAGCGCCAGTAAAGGCCCCTTTTACGTGACCAAACAGTTCACTCTCAATCAAATCTTTTGGAATTGCAGCACAGTTAATTGCAATAAAAGGTTTGTCACCACGTTTACTTGCTGCGTGAATAGCCTCGGCACATACCTCTTTACCAGTACCACTTTCACCTGTGATAAAAATACTCGCTTTACTGCTCGCCGCTGAATCTATCGTACGGTAAACCTGCTGCATGGTTTGGCTACTGCCGATAAACCCCTGATAGCTCTGATTACCTGGATTATCGGCTTCATTTTTTAGCTTGGTCGCTTTACGAATTGCATTGTTAACCGTGACACGTAAACGGTCTGCTTCACACGGTTTGATTAAAAAGTCTTGTGAGCCATGACGCATGGCCTCGACAGCGGTATCGATAGAACCGTGAGCGGTCATAAAAATTATAGGTACGTCGGGATGACTCTTTTTAACGGCATGTAAAACGTCCATCCCCGTCATATCTGGCAGACGGAGATCGAGTAAAATAAGATCTGGAATTCGATGATTTAGGCTCTCAATGGCATCCCTACCTGTGCCGACAATATTGATATCTATGCCAAGCGGTGTCAGGTATGAGCGGTACAGAGCCGCAACAGATGCTGTGTCCTCGACCATTAAAAGGTAACGAGACTTTGGGCCTTCGGGTTTTTGTTGCATAACCTAGCTATTATTTTGTTGTGTTTTAAACAATAATCGCATTACGCTTTGCATTTTGCAAATAACATTAGCTAAATTATGGGCAAAGGAAAAAATTCAAAAATAATATCAATTATTTAAAAAGTGGCACAAACCATGCTGTAACGATAGTGACCCCTCGGGTCACCTAGCCAACTGACGTTGTTAGTGAACGATATGTTCACAAAACAAGCCAATAGACCCGACTGCCTATTGGCTTCTTTTTTTTTACAAGCGACCTAAAATGCTTGGATAGCTAAATCGGTAAGTTTGTTCAACTATTTGCGATGAACTGCGCTCGTAGTTTTTCAATCTCGTCACGCTTTTGTGCCGCTAACTCAAATTCTAAATCTTGCGCATGCTGATACATCGCCGCCTCCAGTCGACTGATTTCTTTTTCTAGCTGCTGAGGGGACAGTGCCTCGTAAGTTTGCGAAGGCTCCGCCACTTTCGATAATGGTACCTGTTTAGTGTTACGCTGGCGTTTAGACTTAGTGATATCGCCAAGTTCCATTATGTCTTTGATATTTCGTTTGAGCGCTTGTGGCGAAATACCCATTTCTTCGTTGTACGCTTCCTGCTTCTCGCGACGACGGTTAGTTTCATCCATCGCCTTTTTCATTGAGTTGGTGATTCGGTCAGCGTATAGAATCGCCTTACCTTCGATGTTTCGCGCAGCACGACCAATGGTCTGAATGAGTGAGCGTTCAGACCGCAAGAAGCCCTCTTTATCCGCATCCAAAATTGCAACTAACGAGACCTCTGGCATATCCAGGCCCTCTCTCAATAAGTTTATTCCCACCAGCACGTCAAATTCCCCAAGACGAAGGTCACGGATAATTTCCACACGCTCAACAGTATCAATGTCTGAGTGTAAATAACGTACCTTAACATCATGTTCGTGAAGGTATTCGGTGAGATCTTCAGCCATTCGTTTGGTCAGTGTTGTAACCAGAACTCGTTCATCTTTAGCAGCGCGAATACGAATCTCAGACAATAGGTCGTCGACTTGGGTCGCTACTGGGCGAACCTCCAACTCAGGGTCAAGCAAGCCTGTAGGACGAACGACTTGATCCGCCACATCACCCGCCGATTTTTCTAGTTCGTAATTTCCGGGCGTAGCAGAGACGAAAATCGTTTGTGGCGCTAGTGCTTCAAACTCCTCAAACTTCAGTGGACGATTATCCAAAGCTGAAGGTAACCGGAAACCAAACTCCACCAGCGTTTCTTTACGCGAACGGTCACCTTTATACATGGCACCTATCTGCGGTACTGTCACGTGAGATTCATCGATGATCAACAAGCCATCATGAGGTAAGTAGTCAAACAGGGTTGGTGGCGGCTCACCTTCCGAGCGTCCACTGAGATAACGAGAATAGTTTTCGATACCGGAGCAAAAGCCCAACTCATTCATCATTTCGATATCGAATTGAGTGCGCTGGCTAATTCGCTGCTCTTCCAGTAGCTTGTTGTTATCTAGAAGCTGCTTTTTGCGCACTTCTAGTTCGACTTTAATATTTTCAATCGCTTCAAGAATGCGATCTCTTGGCGTGACATAGTGCGTCTTGGGATAGATGGTATAGCGCGGCAAGTCTCGTTGTTTGACCACGCCTGTCAATGGGTCGAACACACTGATGCAATCCACCTCATCGTCAAACATCTCAACGCGCACAGCGTCTTGGTCTGATTCGGCTGGGAAGATGTCAATCACTTCACCTCGAACACGGAATTGGCCACGCTCAAATGCAACGTCATTGCGCGAGTATTGGAGCTCCGCTAGGCGACGAAGCATATCACGCTGATCAATCACATCTCCACGTCGCAAATGAAGCATCATTTGTAAGTAGGATTCCGGATCACCCAAACCATAGATAGCTGAAACCGAAGCAACGATAATAGCGTCTTTCCGTTCCAATAAAGCTTTAGTGGCAGACAGTCGCATTTGCTCAATGTGGGCGTTAACCGAAGCGTCCTTTTCAATGAAAGTATCTGTTGTGGGAACGTATGCTTCAGGTTGGTAGTAATCGTAGTAAGAAACAAAATACTCAACCGCATTATTAGGAAAGAATGACTTCATCTCACCATATAACTGAGCAGCAAGCGTTTTGTTTGGCGCAAGTAATATTGCAGGTCGTTGGGCTTGAGCAATCACATTCGCTAGTGTGAAGGTTTTACCTGAGCCTGTGACCCCCAACAATGTTTGATGTGCTAGCCCAGCATCGAGCCCCTCAAGCAACTGATTGATCGCTCCTGGTTGATCGCCCGACGGCTGATAATCGGAGACCAATTCATAGACTTTACTCATACCCTTCCTCAATTTTACTGCGCTTTGGCTGTATATATATACACCTTAGCTAATGAAATCTACGTCTATCGAGAATCTAACCATCATTGTTAATAAATTTTCTTGTTTGTCTAGAATGCTATAGCCATACAAAAGTGACTCTGATATAGTACTTCGCCCTAGTTGAAGAGCTACACACATTCTTCACATTATAGTTTCCACAACTTTTCCCCAAAAATTAGCTTAAAACTTTCTTATCCCCAAAAGATTGATTTTTATCCACTTTGAATACCTTTTGATTAACATCGATAAATCTCTGTTTTATTTGCTTATTTTACGCATAACTCCGACTAAAAATTCATCAAATAAAAACTTAGTTGCATATCGGTTTTCTTTACCCAGATCTCATCAACATACTTATCCACAAATTTAGTGGATAACTAACCTCGAGCCTTTACTGGCAAGCCATACAGAAAAGTAAAGCCCTTAACTCAATATTTTTTGCTAAAAATGTATTTTTTTACTGTTGACAGTAGTTTGAGTGCTCGGTAAGATTCGTCCCGCTTTCAAGCAAAGCAATTCCTCCTTAGCTCAGTTGGTAGAGCGACGGACTGTTAATCCGCAGGTCGCTGGTTCGAGCCCAGCAGGAGGAGCCAGATTATAGAAAAGCCGTGTCGCAAGACACGGCTTTTTTTGTATCTTAATCGCCATGAAATCTAAGCCAATCTAGGCGTCATAAAATCACACCGAAATAAGTTCAAATTACAGAACTCATAACATTGTTATAGATAGTGTTCTCACAGCACCACACATTTAATTCTGTCTCTTTTCTAGCAAAACACAATCGTAAATAGTTGAATCTATTATTAATGCAATTTAATCATTAAAAAAATGAAAAGCATTCATTTTACTCATAACAAATAAATCCATACGATTAAAAAGGTTAAGAATGGTTCCGTCCTACTCGTCGCCTCCATTCTAATTATCAATAACTTAGGGATTTACTTATGACTATTCCGACAACTGACATGCTAGATGCATGGGCTGGATTTACTGCTGGTGAATGGCAAAACTCTGTCAACACTCGTGACTTCATCCAAAAAAACTATACACCCTATGAGGGAGACGAGTCTTTCTTAGCCGAGGTTAGCAAATCCACTTCAGCATTATGGAACCAAGTGCTTGAAGGCATAAAACAAGAAAGCCGCACACACGCCCCTATTGATTTTGACACAGACTTGCCCTCAACAATCACTTCCCACGATGCAGGCTACATCAACAAAGATCTGGAAAAGATCGTTGGCTTACAAACTGATCAACCGCTAAAACGTGCAATCATCGCCAATGGCGGGATTCGCATGGTAAAAAACTCGTGCGAAGTTTATGGCCGCGAACTGGATCCAACGGTTGAAAAGATCTTCACTGAATACCGTAAAACTCACAACAAAGCGTGTTTCGACCTTTACACCAAAGAAATTCTAGCCTGTCGTAAATCCGGCATCATCACGGGCCTTCCTGATGCCTATGGCCGTGGTCGTAT
Source organism: Vibrio sp. Y58_MX_L22 (assembly GCF_024181865.1). Classification (NCBI taxonomy): domain Bacteria; kingdom Pseudomonadati; phylum Pseudomonadota; class Gammaproteobacteria; order Vibrionales; family Vibrionaceae; genus Vibrio; species Vibrio sp. Y58_MX_L22. The sequence continues at coordinate 40,077 of NZ_JAMZAN010000004.1, read as the reverse complement.
CATTGGTGACTATCGCCGTCTCGCCCTATACGGTATCGACTTCTTAAAAGCAGACAAAAAAGAACAATACAACTCAACACAAACGTTCTTAGAACAAGGCAACGATCTTGAGAAAACACTTCGTCTGCGCGAAGAAATAGCCGATCAAGTTCAAGCGCTTGAAGACATTCGTCAAATGGGTCTGAAATACGGCATTGATATGTCGCTACCTGCAAAAACAGCACAAGAAGCGATCCAATTTACCTACTTTGGCTACCTAGCGGCGGTTAAATCGCAAAACGGCGCAGCAATGTCACTGGGCCGTACTTCGACTTTCCTAGACGTCTATCTAGAACGCGATATCGCAAACGGTTTGATTGATGAATCACAAGCGCAAGAAATGATTGATCACTTCATCATGAAGCTACGCATGGTTCGCTTCCTACGCACACCAGAATACGATTCATTGTTCTCTGGCGACCCAATCTGGGCAACCGAAGCCATGGCTGGTATGGGCGTTGATGGCCGTACGCTAGTATCTAAAACGACATTCCGGTACTTACATACACTACATACTATGGGCCCTGCTCCTGAGCCAAACATGACGATTCTTTGGTCAGAGCAATTACCTGAAGCGTTCAAGCAATACGCTGCAAAAGTGTCGATTGATACCTCTTCGGTTCAATACGAAAACGACGATCTAATGCGCCCTGATTTCAACAATGACGACTACGCGATTGCCTGTTGTGTGAGCCCGCAGGTTGTTGGTCAGCACATGCAATTCTTTGGTGCACGTGCCAACCTTGCAAAAGCACTGCTTTACACCATCAATGGTGGTATCGATGAAAAATCGAAAGCGCAAGTGGGTCCGGTAGTGGACAAAGTTCAAGATGAAATTCTCGACTTTGACGCTTTGATGCATCGTTTCGACAACATGTTGGAATGGTTAGCAACGCAATACGTCACAGCGTTGAACATCATCCATTACTCACATGACCGTTACAGCTACGAAGCGTCACTGATGGCACTGATGGATCGCGACGTGCACCGCACGATGGCGTGTGGTATTGCAGGTCTGTCTGTTGTCGCAGACTCTTTGGCAGCAATTAAATACGCAACGGTAAAGCCTGTTCGTGATGAAGATGGCATCGCCGTTGATTTTGAAATCGAAGGTGATTATCCAAAATTTGGTAACAATGATGCCCGTGTTGATGACATCGCTTGTGATCTGGTTGAGCGCTTCATGAAGAAAATTCAGAAGATGCACACCTACCGCGAAGCAGTGCCAACTCAATCGATCCTAACGATCACATCTAACGTGGTTTACGGCAAAAAAACGGGTAATACACCAGATGGCCGTCGCGCAGGTATGCCTTTTGGCCCGGGTGCAAACCCAATGCACGGTCGTGATGAAAAAGGGGCGGTTGCGTCTCTGGCATCGGTTTCTAAATTACCGTTTGCTTACGCTAAAGATGGTATTTCTTACACTTTCTCAATTGTGCCGAGCGCATTGGGTAAAGATGACTTGAGTCAGAAGAAGAACCTAGCTGCGCTAATGGATGGTTACTTCCATCACGAAGCAAGCAACGAGGGTATTGCGATTGAAGGTGGTCAACACCTTAACGTCAACGTTCTAGACCGAGAGATGTTATTGGATGCGGTTGAACATCCAGAGAAATACCCTCAGTTGACGATTCGAGTGTCTGGTTATGCGGTACGTTTTAACTCTCTAACGACAGAGCAACAGCAAGACGTCATCACTCGTACTTTCACAAGTAAGATATAAACATAGTCCATCAAGCACTCAGAAGATTTAAATAATTAGCTTGTAAATATGCATTGCCCGCTTCTCTTTTCTACCTGGGAGAGGCGGGCTTTTTTTAAAATCACACATTAGATGAAAATTAATAGGTAGTATCCTCTCGCTAACAATACATTCAGCAAACGATTCAATTTCTTATTGATTCATCAAAATACATCAATTAGACGACTATTTTTCCATCGTGTATGTAAAACCACATCGTTCACTGGTTGTTATTGGTGTCACAAAACACGATAATATCAAGATCGGATTTTAAGAACGTAATAACTATGACCGAATATGTTTTGTTGTTGGTCGGCACTGTGCTGGTGAACAACTTTGTACTGGTGAAGTTTTTGGGCCTATGTCCTTTCATGGGTGTGTCCAAAAAACTGGAAACAGCAATAGGTATGGGCTTAGCGACAACTTTTGTGCTAACGCTCGCGTCAGTGTGTGCGTATTTAGTGGAAAGCTACATCCTTCGTCCACTAGGTATTGAGTACCTTCGAACCATGAGTTTTATTTTGGTGATAGCCGTTGTGGTGCAGTTCACCGAAATGGTTGTGCACAAAACCAGCCCGACGCTTTATCGCTTGCTTGGCATTTTCTTACCGCTGATCACAACAAACTGCGCAGTATTGGGCGTGGCACTTCTTAACATTAATGAAAACCATAACTTTATTGAATCGATCATCTACGGCTTCGGCGCCGCTGTTGGTTTCTCATTGGTGTTGATACTTTTTGCATCCATGCGAGAGCGCATAGCCGCCGCCGACGTTCCTGTGCCTTTTAAAGGTGCGTCAATAGCAATGATTACAGCAGGTTTAATGTCACTCGCCTTTATGGGCTTTACAGGTTTGGTGAAGTAAGCGATGAGTACGATTTTAATTGCGATTATCGCGTTAGCGGTTCTGGCTGCGATTTTCGGCGCGATACTTGGTTTTGCTTCTATTCGCTTTAAAGTTGAAGCGGACCCTATTGTGGATCAAATCGACGCCATTTTACCGCAAACTCAATGCGGTCAATGTGGCTACCCTGGTTGCCGCCCTTATGCTGAAGCAATTGCAAATGGCGACCACATCAACAAATGTCCCCCTGGTGGTCAGGCAACAATCGAAAAGCTCGCCGACTTAATGGGTGTTGAGCCAGAAGAATCTGCGCACGATCTCGACAGCAAAATTCCAACCGTTGCGTTTATTCATGAAGACATGTGTATTGGCTGCACTAAGTGTATTCAGGCGTGTCCGGTGGATGCAATTGTAGGCGGAACAAAGGCGGTCCATACCGTAATCAAAGACGAATGTACGGGCTGTGACTTGTGTGTTGCCCCATGTCCGACTGATTGTATTGAAATGATTCCTGTGGCAACGACCACAGAAAGCTGGAAGTGGCAACTTCACTCCATTCCGGTACTTAACATTACGGATGCTGCCGACAATGCAGCGAACGTGAAAGATTCAATTAAGTAAGGTTTCACATGTTGTCTTTGATTGAACAAATTCGTACAGGCGCGCTTTGGGATTTCCCAGGTGGTGTGCATCCGGCAGAAAATAAAAAGCAGTCCAACAAAACTGAACTCGCTCATGCGGCTATCCCGTCAGAAATTGTATTGCCGCTAAAACAGCACATTGGTAAAGCGGGTAACCTACTGGTTGCCGAAGGTGACTACGTATTAAAAGGTCAGCCATTAACGCAATCGGAGACCGGCTTTACGGTTCCAGTGCATGCTCCAACATCAGGTACGCTCACCGCGATTGAGCCACGAACTGTCGCGCACCCTTCTGGGTTAAGTGAATTGTGCGCAGTCATCACGCCTGATAGGAAAGATGCATGGTGTGAAAGAAACCCCGTCGCAGATTACCAACAAGAAACCCCTGACGCACTGATTGATATTATTCGTCTCGCTGGTATTTCTGGTATGGGTGGCGCAGGCTTCCCTACTGCAAAAAAAATCCAATCAGGTTTTGCTCGTACCGAGATTCTTATCGTTAATGCAGCAGAGTGCGAGCCATACATCACGTCTGATGACAAGCTCATGCAAGAACATGCCGAAGAGCTTATTCAAGGTATCGAAATTGTCGAACATATCCTGACACCAAAGCTCACGATTATTGGCATTGAAGACAACAAACCAGAAGCAATCAAAGCGCTAGAAGCTGCGGCTATAAACAAAGATATCGTTATTCGCGTTATCCCAACTAAATATCCTTCTGGCGGTGAAAAACAGCTGATCAAAATTTTAACCAATAAAGAAGTACCAAGTGGCGCGATTCCAGCCGATATTGGTATTTTGGTTCAGAATGTTGGTTCTCTTTACGCTATAAAACGCGCAGTCATCGACGGTGAACCGATGATAAAGCGCATCGTGACTCTCACTGGTAAAACCTTCAAACAACCACGCAACGTTTGGGCATTGTTAGGGACACCAGTACAAGCACTGTTGGATGAGTTTGGCTATAAAGCAGATAAGAAGTTACAGCGTTTAATTATGGGTGGGCCAATGATGGGCTTTACCCTTCCTCACTCCCAAGTGCCGATTACCAAGACAGCAAACTGTATCCTTGCTCCGACTCGTCGTGAGATCTCTCCGCACCAGTATGAGATGGAATGTATTCGCTGTAGCCAATGTGCAGAAGCGTGCCCTGCTTCGCTGCTGCCTCAACAACTGCAATGGCATGCAAAAGCTGAAGAGTATGACAAACTCGAAGAATTAAACTTAAAGGATTGTATCGAGTGCGGCGCTTGTGCGTTTGTATGTCCAAGTGAAATTCCGCTCGTACAGTACTACCGCCAAGCGAAAGCAGAAATTAGAACTAGAGCACAAGAAGCGGAAGCTGCAGAGCGAGCAAAACTGCGTTTTGAAGAGAAAAAAGCGCGTATGGAACGAGAAAAAGCAGAACGTGAAAATCGCTTCAAGAAAGCTGCCGATCAACGCCGAAAAGAGATGAAGTCTTCTGGCAGCGATGATGCGATAGCAGCAGCGATCGCACGAGTGAAAGCTCAAAAGACAGAAACCACTGAAAAAGCAGAGCCAGCAGTAAAACCAGCCGTAGCGGCAGCCATTGCCAAAGCGAAGGCTAAACAAGCGGCAGCAGCTAAAGCAGGCTCTAGTGAACCTGATAACTCAGAAATGGCAAAACTGCGCGAAGAACGCAAACGTCTTGCTCGCGAACGGAAAGCGCAAAAAGAACAAGGCGAAACGCCAGACAATAACGCTGATGATAAAAAGTCGGCAGTAGCGGCCGCCATCGCCCGAGCTAAAGCGAAAAAAGCACAACAAGAAGATTCAACTGAATCTGTAGAATCGGAAACGTCTGCACAGCAAGACAGCGATCCGAAGAAAGCCGCGGTTGCTGCTGCCATTGCACGTGCCAAAGCACGTAAAGCGAAGCAAGCAGACTCAACTGAAGCGGAAGAAGCTGACGCACCTGCTGAGCAAACCGACGATCCGAAAAAAGCCGCAGTTGCCGCTGCAATTGCTCGAGCCAAAGCGCGCAAAGCTAAGCAAGCAGACTCAACTGAAGCGGAAGAAGCTAAAGCACCTGCTGAGCAAACCGACGATCCGAAGAAAGCCGCCGTGGCTGCTGCGATTGCACGTGCCAAAGCACGAAAAGCGAAGCAAGCAGACTCAATTGAAGCGGAAGAAGCCGAAGCACCTGCCGAGCAAACCAAAGATCCGAAAAAAGCCGCCGTGGCTGCCGCGATTGCACGTGCCAAAGCACGTAAAGCGAAACAAGCAGACTCAACTGAAGCGGAAGAAGCTAAAGCACCTGCTGAGCAAACCGACGATCCGAAGAAAGCCGCAGTGGCTGCTGCCATTGCACGTGCCAAAGCGCGTAAAGCGAAACAAGCAGACTCAACTGAAGCGGAAGAAGCTGACGCACCTGCCGAGCAAACCGAAGATCCGAAGAAAGCCGCCGTGGCTGCTGCCATCGCTCGAGCCAAAGCGCGCAAAGCGAAGCAAGAAACGCAAACTGAGCCTGTTGAAGACGCAACTTCTGAAGAACCAGAAGTGGATCCGAAAAAAGCCGCGGTTGCCGCAGCAATTGCACGCGCGAAGGCTCGTAAAGCGAAACAAGCAGACTCAACTGAAGCGGAAGAAGCTGAAGCACCTGCCGAGCAAACCGACGATCCGAAAAAAGCCGCCGTGGCTGCTGCCATCGCTCGAGCCAAAGCGCGCAAAGCGAAGCAAGAAACGCAAACAGAGCCTGTTGAAGAAGCAACCTCCGAAGAACCAGAAGTGGATCCGAAGAAAGCCGCGGTTGCCGCAGCAATTGCGCGCGCGAAGGCACGCAAAGCGCAACAAGAAGCTAATAAAAATAATACTGAGGAGAACGAGTAGTGTCGTTTTTTATTGCCAGTTCACCGCATACCCACAGTCGTCGTAGTACGCCAGACTTAATGAAATGGGTGGCACTTTGCGCACTTCCAGGTTTAGTAGCTCAAACCTACTTCTTTGGCTGGGGTACGCTTATTCAGCTGATTTTTGCCATTGCAGTCGCTGTATCCCTTGAAGCCTTAGTCATGATCTGTCGTAAACGCTCACCAATGAGAGCGCTACGTGATAACAGTGCAATAGTTACCGCTTGGTTATTAGCCGTTGCTATACCACCATGGTCTCCGTGGTGGATTATGGTGATCGGGCTTATTTTTGCGATAGTAATCGCTAAACACCTCTATGGTGGCCTTGGACAAAACTTATTCAACCCTGCAATGGTCGCTTATGTGGTCTTGTTGATCTCTTTCCCAGTACAAATGACGAGTTGGAGTGCACCGACATCACTCATACCTGATCATGTAAATTTTGCAGATACACTCTCTTTAATTTTTACGGGCTATGATTACGACGGCTTATCACTTCAGCAAGTTCGCTCAGGTGTTGACGGCGTGACAATGGCGACACCACTTGATGCATTTAAGACTGGCATTCTTACAGGTGCCACTCCAAGCGAAGTAATGTCGCAGCCAATATTTGATGGCTTAGGTGGTATTGGTTGGCAATGGGTAAACCTTGCTTACCTTCTTGGCGGCATAGTCATGATCAAAAAGCGTATCATCCAATGGTATATTCCAGCAGGTTTCCTTGCGAGTCTGACTCTGTTTAGCCTAGTGTTCACGTTGCTGACGCCAGGGGAAACTGCGTCGCCAGTTTTACACTTGTTATCTGGTGCAACCATGCTTGGCGCATTCTTTATTGCAACCGATCCCGTTTCGGCGTCTACCACCGTCAAAGGACGTTTAATCTTCGGTGCGCTTATTGGTGCTTTGGTTTTTATCATTCGCAGTTGGGGCGGTTTCCCAGATGGTGTTGCATTTGCAGTGTTGCTTGCAAATATGTGTGTGCCACTGATCGATTACTACACCAAACCTAGAACTTACGGTCACTGAGGTAAACATGTTAACCGCTATTAGAAAAAATGGTCTGACACTCGCGATGTTTGCATGTGCAACAACCGGATTAGTCGCCCTTACTCAGTACCTAACAAAAGACCAAATCAAGGTACAAGAGCAAAAACAATTACTTTCTGTTTTGAATCAAGTCATTCCAGAAAACATGCATGACAACGCACTCACGCAAGCTTGTACAATGGTCACGTCTCCAGATCTGGGGACATTACGTGCGATGCCAGCCTACCTCGCCACGAAGAATGGTGAACCAACAGCAATCGCAATAGAATCTATCGCGCCAGATGGCTACAATGGTGAGATAAAAGTGATTACTGGGATTGATAATCAGGGCAATATTTTGGGGACACGCGTCCTAAACCACCAAGAAACCCCTGGTCTGGGCGATAAAATCGATCTTCGTGTCACCGACTGGATCCTGAGCTTTACGGGCAAACAAGTCACGGAAAGTAACTGGAACTCATGGAAAGTTCGTAAAGATGGTGGTGATTTCGATCAATTTACTGGTGCAACGATCACGCCTAGAGCCGTCGTAAAAGTGGTGCGAAATACCGTTAACTACGTAAACCAATCTCGTGAAGACATTCTTAGCCAGCCTTTGGGCTGTGAAGGAGAGCAGTAATGAGTGAAAATAAATTGCTGATGAAAAACGGTATGTGGAGCAATAACCCTGCTCTCGTACAGCTGCTGGGTCTGTGTCCACTACTAGCGGTTTCTTCCACGATAACCAATGCCTTAGGTCTTGGTATTGCAACCTTATTAGTGCTGGTCGGCTCCAACGTCACGGTTTCTCTTATTCGTAATTACGTACCAAAAGAGATCCGCATTCCTGTGTTCGTGATGATCATTGCCTCTCTCGTTACCTGTGTTCAGTTATTGATGAATGCCTATGCGTATGGTTTATACCTATCTCTTGGTATCTTTATTCCTCTGATTGTAACCAACTGCATCATTATTGGTCGAGCTGAAGCATATGCTTCAAAAAATGATGTTGCGCCCGCTGCGCTAGATGGTTTGTGGATGGGCCTTGGTATGACGAGCGTCTTGGTTGTTTTAGGTGCCATGCGCGAATTAATTGGTAATGGCACACTATTCGACGGAGCAGACCTTCTCCTAGGAGACTGGGCTTCAGCTCTACGGATTCAAGTTTTCCAATTTGACAATAGCTTCCTGTTAGCGCTTCTCCCACCTGGTGCATTTATCGGTGTTGGGCTGTTGATAGCGCTCAAAAATGTCATAGATAATTCAATTCAGGCACGTCAACCAAAAGAAGAAAAACCAACCATAGAACGTGCTCGCGTCACTAACGCATAACAAGATAAGGCTCTGTCATAGGAGCCTTTTTCATAAACCGCAGAGACGGTATTGGAAGTCAGCAATGAACAAAATAAAAAGAATCGAAATTCTTGAGCGATTACGAGAAAACAATCCGAATCCTCAAACTGAGCTTAACTGGAGCTCCCCTTTTGAGCTGCTAATCGCTGTATTACTATCAGCTCAAGCAACCGATGTAAGCGTCAATAAAGCCACCGATAAGCTTTTCCCTGTAGCGAATACACCTCAAAGCATTCTTGATTTGGGAGTCGATGGCTTAAAAGAATACATAAAGACCATCGGTTTGTTTAACTCAAAGGCAGAAAACACAATCAAGACTTGTAAGATCTTGTTGGAAAAACACAATGGTGAAGTTCCTGAAGATCGTGCAGCGTTAGAAGCGCTACCAGGCGTAGGTCGCAAGACCGCAAACGTCGTGCTCAACACCGCTTTTGGTTGGCCAACTATTGCCGTCGATACGCACATTTATCGCGTGTCGAATCGCACTAAATTTGCGATGGGAAAAACGGTTGATGATGTCGAGCAGAAGCTATTAAAAGTTGTGCCAAAAGAGTTCAAACTCGATGTGCACCACTGGCTCATTCTTCATGGTCGTTATACGTGCGTAGCAAGAAAGCCTCGCTGCGGTAGCTGCATTATCGAAGATTTGTGCGAATATAAAGAGAAAGTATACCCAGATAGCTAACGCTATTTGTAAATCAAAGCTAGGAGCAAAAAATGTCAAACGGTCGAATTCTCCACACTATGCTTCGCGTAGGTGATCTAGACAAATCCATCAAGTTTTACACTGAAGTTATGGGCATGCAGCTGCTTCGTACTAACGAAAATAAAGAGTACGAATACACGCTAGCGTTTCTTGGTTATGGTGACGAATCCCAAGGTGCAGTGATCGAACTGACTTACAACTGGGGTAAAACTGAGTATGACTTAGGTACCGCTTTTGGTCATATCGCCATTGGTGTTGACGATATCTACACAACTTGCGACGCTATCAAAGCGGCGGGCGGTAATGTGACGCGTGAGCCAGGTCCAGTAAAAGGCGGAAGCACGCACATTGCATTCGTAAAAGACCCAGATGGTTATATGATTGAGCTTATTCAAAATAAGCAAGCTTCAGCAGGTCTTGAAGGCTAAGCGGCACTTCTAATAATCACTTGTACTGCAAGTTGAACTCCGATTACAGGCAGGTCTGCGATCTGCCTGTCCTTTTATAAACAAAACTCTTTACTTGATAATGGTTATCGTTTAGATTTATCCGCAACTTCGATATGCGGGATTACGATAATGATCAGTGAATGGGAAAAACACACACTTCTAGCCGATACGGCACTTCAACTAGATGACCCTGTTCGCAGCATTCTTCATTACCAGCAAGCCCTAAGCCTGAGTGAAGATATTAGCGAATGTGTGGAAATTGAGGCGGACGAGCGATTATTAATTTCTGTGATTTCTTGTCATAACTTAGCTCAGTTCTGGCGTTGGGCCGGAGATACTGACTATGAACTCAAATACCTTCAACTGGCCTCTGAGAAAGTCTTAACACTTATCCCACAATGCCCAAATAAAGAGTGTGCAAGCTTTATCGACTCGATAGGATGCTGTACTAAGGCGTTGATAGACTTTATGAAGCGTCACCCTAATCCGGCTATTGCCAAACAGGTTGAAAAAATAGATACCGCAACCAATTGCGAAGTCATTGCCAAATTCCGCTTAAACTAACATTCAAATTATACAGTAGGAATCACCGAAAGGTGCTTGGCAAAATACCACTAAAATATTATTAACAACGTCAGTAAATCAAAAACGCCGAAGCTTTCAGCTTCGGCGTTTTTATAAGCATCACACTTGGGTTCGCCCTAGAGATATCACGACTCGGCGGTTTTTGTCTTTTCCTATTGGCGAACCGTTATCTGCAATAGGACGACGCTTGCCGTACCCTTGCACTTGAATTCGATCTTCCGGTAGCCCTAGAGACTGAAAATAATCACGAAGTGACTCTGCACGTCGCTCTGATAAACTTTGACTCGCACTTTTACCATCGGTTGAATCTGTGTACGTCGCCACCAGCACGAGATCGATATCTTGATTATGTCGGATATAATCTGCAATTTGTGATAAACGCTTTTTAGAAGCCTTGGTTAACTGATCACCTTGTCTTTCGTAGTGCAAAATCGTAAAAGCAATGTCCTCGAAACTGTATTTCAATAAGTTGGAAATACAGTCGCTAAACGCGTTGTACTTGTTTTGAAATAGTACTGATGACAATGCGACTTCAATTCTCTGATCTCGGCTCTGCCAATCTTGGTAACTAAAAGTCGGATAACGGCCTTTTTCCAGCTCAGACAAAATGCCCCATGCTGTTTGCCCTCCGACATAACCATCAAACTGTTTAAAAAACTTTAGGTTTGTAATTCGATCGGCGTGTTCACCTGGTCGCCAAGGTGGCGGCATAGAAATGAGACTGACGTTACGTGTTTCTCCCATCGGACGACGCATTTTTAACTCAAAGTCTAAATTAATTTTTTTATTCGCACGAGATGAAAATACCGCATCTCCAAAGCTTGGAATGGGGTGTACAAGCTGACATTCTAATGGTGTATTGACCACCATTTCCCATTGAGATTGCTGTGGAGTTGCAGCATAACGTTTGCCCATCAAAGCGAAGCTGCTTGTGCTAAACAACGAAAATACAACACCACTGGTAATCAGCCATTTCTTCATCTAATACTGTCTCTTAAACGGCAGTCTGTTGCCGTCAATTTGCATCAATAAAACCACCTCAACCGGCATGCAAAAATCTCGCCAATATAGGGCTATCTGTCACACTGACATTAATGTGAGCCACCGTGTTCCAATCACCTTAACCGCCACTTAGCGTTTTACTTCCTCATGTTTTATCGGTTTACACGATGCAAAGTATGGCGAATAAACGTCTACATAATATGCAATACAAACTTATTGATTGGATGCAAAATAGAATTCCGGTTTTCTCTTAAATTGCGGTTTTTCTCATCGGTATAATCTGCAATAATGCAGCCTTCGTCACACAAAAATAAGCCAACATGACACTAGAAAATGAAGCTCTAACCTTGAAAAAACGCTTTCGTGGTTATTTCCCTGTGGTAGTAGACGTTGAGACCGCTGGTTTCAATGCTCAAACTGATGCACTTTTAGAAATCTGTGCCGTTACGTTGAAAATGGACGAACATGGCGTGTTGCATCCGGCCTCCACCATTCATTTTCATGTGGAACCATTTGAAGGCGCTAACTTAGAAAAAGAAGCGCTTGAATTCAATGGTATTCGTGACCCTTTCAGCCCTCTTCGTGGTGCTGTTTCTGAGCAAGAGGCGCTAAAGGAAATTTATAAGCTTATTCGCAAAGAACAAAAAGCCGCAGATTGCTCACGTGCAATTATGGTTGCTCATAACGCAGCATTCGACTTGGGTTTTGTAAACGCAGCAAATGAACGCTGTAAACTAAAAAGAGTCCCTTTTCATCCCTTTGCTACTTTTGATACGGCTACATTAAGTGGCCTTGCTTATGGCCAAACAGTTCTCGCTAAAGCATGCAAAACAGCCGGGATGGAATTTGATAACCGTGAAGCACACTCTGCGCTTTACGATACACAAAAAACAGCAGAATTATTCTGCGGAATTGTCAACAAATGGAAGGCCCTCGGCGGTTGGCCGCTTGTCGACGAAGAATAATAAGTAAACACAACATATTAGGAAAAGTATGAATCCTGTCGTTATATCAGTGTGCGTCATGCTCGTGTTAGCATTGATGCGCGTAAACGTGGTGGTTGCCCTCACGTTTAGTGCCATCGTAGGCGGCCTAGTCGCAGGCATGAGCCTTGGGGATACGGTTGCCGCATTTGAAAGTGGTCTAGGTGGCGGTGCAACTATCGCGCTAAGCTACGCCATGTTAGGTACTTTCGCTGTTGCCATCTCGAAATCAGGCATCACGGATCTACTGGCCAAAAGTGTTATCAAGCGCTTAAATGGTAAAGAAAACTCGGCGTCAACTACCGGGTTAAAGTACGCCGTGTTGGTGGCATTAGTGCTTGTCACGATGTCATCTCAGAACGTAATTCCGGTCCATATCGCCTTTATTCCAATTTTGATTCCACCTCTTTTGGGCGTATTCGCGAAACTTAAGCTCGACCGACGTTTGGTCGCGTGTGTTCTTACCTTCGGTTTGATCACACCTTACATGATCTTACCTGTTGGTTTCGGCGGTATTTTCTTAAACAACATTCTATTAAAGAACCTACATGACAACGGTTTGGAGAATGTGGTTGCAAGCCAAGTCCCAACCGCCATGTTACTGCCAGGTGCAGGGATGCTGTTTGGTCTATTACTGGCTATCTTTGTGAGCTATCGTAAACCGCGTGTCTACAAAGAAACTGAGTTGACTGTCGTTGACGAAACCGATCACGTCATTAATAAAAAGCACATCTTAGTTGCGGCACTTGGTATTGTCGCTGCTTTGGGTGTTCAGCTTTACACGGGTTCAATGATTATCGGTGCTCTAGCTGGCTTTATGGTGTTCACTTTCGGCGGCGTTATTGCATGGAAAGAGACGCACGACGTATTCACTAAAGGTGTACACATGATGGCAATGATTGGCTTCATCATGATTGCAGCGGCAGGTTTTGCAGCAGTAATGAAGCAAACTGGCGGTGTTGAAACACTAGTACAATCGCTATCAACCAGCATCGGTGACAATAAGCCTTTAGCTGCACTACTGATGCTGATCGTTGGCCTATTAGTAACAATGGGCATTGGTTCATCGTTCTCTACGATTCCAATCCTTGCAACTATCTATGTTCCTCTTGCGCTAGCATTCGGTTTCTCGCCGATGGCAACGATTGCACTGGTAGGCACTGCAGCGGCGTTAGGTGATGCAGGCTCTCCAGCTTCTGACTCTACATTAGGCCCTACATCTGGTCTAAATGCCGACGGTCAACATGAGCACATTTGGGAAACAGTCGTTCCAACCTTTATCCATTACAATATCCCTCTAATCATCTTTGGTTGGATTGCAGCAATGGTGCTTTAATACTATTGTTTGGATGGATGTACATTAGTTACGAAAAAGCCGCTCAATGAGCGGCTTTTTGTTATTCATAACTGTGGTTATTGCGCTGGCATATTGTCAATAATACGCTCACGAATCAGCTTCAAGGTTGGTTCTGTCGACAGGTAATCGATGGCAATCGGAAAATAAGCGTCGTTAATTTTAAGAACCAAGCTAGGGTAAGAGCTCACACCTAGGCTCTTTGCAAGGCTCAATTGATCTTCGAACACACCTTCTAAGAAAGAGCCATCCATGTCATTCTTGAATTGCTGAACATTCAAGCCAATTTCTCTCGCTAGTTGCAAGTGAGTGGCTTCTTCATGAGGAGGCATCGCACGTAAGTAATACGCATGCTGAATCGCTTCTAGCATCTGCTCATAAGAGTCTTGAAAGCCCGCTGCAATAACCGCACGACAAGATTGGTAAGTGCTTCTTACTGGCGTACAAAGCTTCCAGAAATCGTAGTTAAACTTAGTGCCTAACTGGCGCTCAATCTGCTTCCAAATACCTTCGAGTTTTTGTTGCATCTCGGGCGGCATCGGTAAATTAGTATCTGGCGCAAGACCACCAACCACATACTCAAACTGAATCACACCTGGCAGTTGCTGTTTTAGTTTATCCAGCGTTGGTTTGTAACCCCAACACCAACTGCACATTGGGTCATGCACGTAGTAAAGCTTTATATCCACTTTAATAATTAAACCTTTAAAATCACTTCAAAATCTCAGAGTAATTATACAGTCTCATAAGTTGAAAAACTGCTTTATCTTAATAATTCGCTCTAAAGCCAGTCTATACGAGGCGTGTTAAGTTTCATTGTAGATCTTAGGTTAGATAAACAAGTCTGTCAGCTGAGAACTCTAGCCCACCTAGCTCATTTTGTTCGCACAAACTCTTAAAATGTTCAGTACAATACAGAAAGCTCGCTCCTAGCATCTTTGACTTGAAAACAACCTTTTCTGCAACGTCGCTTTCATTAAATACTAACACCTCTACACCTGCTAAGCTGCCATATTCAATTTTTTGGACGCACTTATCTTCATCTTCTTGCCCAAACTCCAACGGTGTATACAGGTACCATTCCTCTCCTTTATAACGAATCGATAAGAACTCGCCTACTTTGCTCAATGGCTCTTTTAAAGATGCATAAGCTTTAGGGGAAAGCACTAAGAAAACCCGTAACCATAAACTGATATCAGGAAGTAATGAGTCTTTCTTGAGAACATCTTCAAACTCAATATCTACTTCACCCCATATACTTTTGAAAGAAAAGTTTTCTAATGGCTGCACAACGATTTTTTCTATTAAATCAATGTCACCTAACTGCCTAGCTACAGAACTAGGCGTAGTGCTCACGATTTTATATTCATTGTGACAGTCGAAAATTTTATAAACCGTCATTAATCTATCAACTCCTCATGTTTTACTACCAGGTGCTACCTATGGGTAAGTTACTTTTCAAATCATTCTTCATGAAGGAAACAGGCCTAAAAAAGCTGCGTTTTAGAGGAGAAAGCTAATTTTCTCGTCGACCATTACAGTGCTTCCAAACCCCAGTATCAGAGAAATAGTATTTTCATATTAATAAAAATCACTAATTAAATGGGTCTGTCAAATTAGAAGAAAACATGATGCCATTGAGCTGATTTTGTTCACACAAAGCCTTAAACTTATCTGTACAGTACAAGGTGCCCGCTCCTTCTAGCCGAGACTTGAAAACCATTTTGTCTTTAACATCATCGTCAATAAAAACAAGGGTATCTAACTCATCTCGGCTCCCATATGCAATTTTTTCTACGCACTTTCTCTTGTTTTCTTGTCCAAAAGTCAGTGATGCATATAAATACCATTGCCCACCTTGGTAGTTAGCAGGTAAAAACTCTCCGTGTTCAGTTAGATAATCATTCAATATTTCATATGCCCTCGGAGATAAAACAAGATATGTTCGCGCCCACAAACTAATATCAGGCAATAGAGAATTGTGCTTAAATACATCTTGAAACTTTACCTCCACAGGCTTCCAAATATCTTGCAGAGATTGATTTTTAATTGCCTGTAACAAGATCCTCTCAAAATAGTCGAAGTCACCTAACTGGCTAGCGATTTCATCGGGACCAGAGCAGATCGTTTGAAATTCTCTTAAATTATCTATTATCTTGTAAACTGTCATAATCCTTCCAAAACTTGATTTTTAGCGTCCAATGCCGATTTATGATGGGGCTTACTCTTCGAGTGCATTTTGTACCGAAATAAGTTGGCCTCAAAATTCTGGGGGACTTAAATTGCCTTTAGTGTAATTCCTTAACCAAATACCATTTGTAGCAACTCCCTTGTCAAGACCTGTAAGCAATGATGTTTGAAAACGACTTTACGAAATAGATGGCGGCATACATCGTAATTACGCGCCAAAATGCATTAAAATGCATATTGAAGTTTTTGTATACACTAGGCGGAATTTACATGGCTTCGCGAGGTTTACGAGATAGGCAGTCAGAACAAAGCTTTATGTTCATTCCACTAACCTAAAAAGAAAAAGGAGCCAGTACGGCTCCTTCGTATTCTATCGCTAAATGTGAGTATTTACGAATTACTCAGCTTGATCTTCAGCGCGCGCTGCTGCTTCTTTGATTAGAGGCTGCAGTTCACCTTTTTGGAACATTTCTAGAATAATGTCACAACCGCCGATAAGCTCACCTTCAACCCATAGTTGAGGGAAAGTTGGCCATTGCGCGTACTTTGGTAACTCAGCACGGATATCTGGGTTTTGCAGAATGTCTACGTAAGCGAACTTCTCACCACATGCCATTAGTGCCTGTGACGCTTGAGAAGAGAAACCACAGCTAGGTAGTTTCGGTGATCCTTTCATGTACAGCAGGATTGAGTTTTCAGAGATCTGCTGTTTGATTTTGTCGATAGTTTCCATCGCTTCCTCATTCATGGGTTTGAACTTTATTTATTTGCCACATTCTACTCAATAACGACAGAATAAAAACCATATAATTAATAAGGCTTAATTTTAGGTTGCTCATTGGCGAGCAATGCAGCACTTCACCACTGCTAACCTCTTAAAATATTTTCATATCGGGGTTTTAATAAAGTAAAAACTTGCTAAAATACTTACCAAGTCAGCCTTAAAGGCGACATAGCTATAAAAAAACACTGGAAGCAATCGAAAGGTCATCCTTTCAAATCAATGGAGAATCGAGTAATGGCATTTGAACTACCAGCTCTTCCTTACGCGAAAGACGCACTAGAACCACACATCTCAGCAGAGACTCTAGACTACCACCACGGTAAGCACCACAACACTTACGTTGTTAAGCTTAACGGTCTTATCCCTGGTACTGAGTTCGAAGGCAAAACTCTAGAAGAGATCATCAAGACTTCTACTGGTGGCGTATTCAACAACGCAGCGCAAATCTGGAACCACACGTTCTACTGGCACTGTCTTGCTCCAAATGCGGGCGGCGAGCCAACTGGCGCAGTTGCAGACGCTATCAACGCAGCATTCGGTTCTTTTGAAGAATTCAAAGCGAAGTTTACTGATTCAGCAATCAACAACTTTGGTTCTTCGTGGACTTGGCTGGTTAAGAAAGCTGACGGCTCTCTAGAGATCGTTAACACTTCTAACGCTGCTACTCCTCTAACAGAAGAAGGTACAACACCACTTCTAACTGTTGACCTATGGGAACACGCGTACTACATCGATTACCGCAACGTACGTCCTGATTACATGAACGGCTTCTGGGCTCTAGTAAACTGGGACTTCGTAGCTGAGAACCTAGCGAAGTAATATACTTCCCCCTAAGTTCAATTTAGTCTTATTCAAAAGCTCGCTATTTAGCGGGCTTTTTTGTTTCGCCTTCCCTAGCACCTTTAAATAATTCCCTCTTTTACTAAAGTTTTTCTTATCCACGCCGTTAAAAGAGCATCGAGCGAGGAACATCATGCAAATTCATACGTTAGACAAAGCTGCAATTATCAACGAACTTCAGTTCGGTAATGGTATTAACCATGCCGTACACGAAGGTCGTCGTGCGGATTTCTCGCTGATTCTGTCTATGTTCTCTAATGATGTTCGCGATGTGGTCCCAGTTGAAGAGGTCCAGGAAGTCATCACCAGTGACAGTATTCTTCGCCAACAATTGGGTTTATCGCAACCTCAAGCTCTTCGTTCTAATAGCAGCAGCTATGAACTCGCAGCTGAACAAGCGAAACAGTTTCACGATGCAGGATTGCCTTCCGCAAAGCTGAGCCATTACCTAAAACCAGATGCGCTGACTTACCTGCCTGAAGACACATTCAACCTACCAGAGGAGGTTTATCACAACCTATCTGGTCATGAGCGACGCAGATTGGGCGAACGCAACAAACAACTGATCCCAGATGCTGGGCTATATAATCAGCTAGTGACGGCTCAACGTCAGCATCAAATTCAAGCTAAAGCATAGAGATCCGCTTTTTATCCAATAGCTTGCAATACCTACACGTCAGAAATGTGACATCTTACAAATTACCGCACAATAGTCCTCACTCGAAAGCGTTAGTTTGAAGCCTTTCACACTGAACCCAACGAATTTCAACCATGCTATTAGCACAAACCACTGGTGTATTGTTTTTCACATATGGATACAGTGAAGGTGCTATGGATATCAAAGAATCAATTATTCTCGTCACGTCTGCAGGTTCAGTTATAGGAAGAACCTGTGCAAATCACTTTGCTCACCTTGGAGCAACGTTGATTCTTTGTGACCAAAATTCTAGCGCTTTGAGAGCGAGCTATGAGCAAATCAGCGCTTTCACTGACAAAGTGTATGCGATGAATGTGTGTAGTGATAACACAACGTCCATTAACTTATTGTTTGACCAGATAGAATCACAGCTACGTGCGACACCAGATGTGATTGTTAATTGCTGGACCAGCTCCCCTATGCCTGGCTTAATGGCGCCAGAACCAATGAGTACTTACATTGATCACTTGTCGTCTGCGGCACGCTTCCTTTATACCTACGGCCAAGTAGGAGCAGAGCGCTTTCGAGCCAGAAACAAGAAAGGCGTCATTGTTAACGTCATTTCTCATGACAACCATGAAGACTTTACGGGAGTTGAAAGCATGGCGGCGTTGGTGTCAGGTTTTACTCACAGCTGGGCAAAAGAACTCACACCATTCAACATTCGAGTGGGCGGCGTTATTCCCTCGGTAAATCATACAAAAGAAGAGCTCAACGAGAGGCACTGGGCTGAGATCCAAGACGAACTAGTCCGCAACACAGCATACATCGTCGCGAATGAATACTTCAGTGGCCGAGTAGTTGCGACCGAAGTGTAAGCATACACAGCAACTCTGTTTTCCCAAGCCAGATGTAACTCCTGCACCAAAATAAAAAAAAGCCCCAGTCATTTTACTGGGGCTTTAACCTTTTCCCGATTAAGGTTCCGTGCTAGCGAAAACCTTGCTCACTCGATTTTTTAATTACGCGTCAGCTTTTTCTTTCTTTGCTTTAGGTGCTGCTTTTGCTGCTTCTTGGTCTGCTTTCTTCTTGATAACAGTTGTACCTTCGAAAGTTTCGCCTTCAACAAATGCTTTACCGTAGTAAGAAGCCATCAACACATCTTTAAGTTCGCTGATTAGAGGGTAACGTGGGTTCGCACCAGTACATTGGTCATCGAACGCTTCTACCGCTAGCTCATCCAGTTTCGCTACGAAATCTGATTCAGCAACACCTGCCGCTTGGATAGACATTGGGATGTCTAGGTTAACTTTTAGTTCATCCAACCATGCTAGTAGACGTTCAATCTTCTGAGCAGTGCGGTCACCTTCTTGGCTTAGGCCTAGGTGGTCAGCAACTTCAGCGTAACGACGACGTGCTTGTGGACGGTCGTATTGAGAGAACGCAGTTTGTTTAGTTGGATTGTCGTTCGCGTTGTAACGTACCACGTTAGAGATAAGTAGTGCGTTAGCTAGGCCGTGTGGCAAGTGGAACTCAGCACCCAGTTTGTGAGCCATTGAGTGACAAACACCTAGGAATGCGTTCGCAAATGCAACACCAGCGATAGTAGCTGCGTTGTGTACTTTCTCACGAGCGATTGGGTCATTTGCACCGTTCGCATAGCTTGATGGTAGGTACTCTTTTAGCATCTTAAGTGCTTGAAGAGCTTGGCCATCTGAGTATTCGTTAGCAAGAACAGAAACGTAAGCTTCTAGAGCGTGAGTTACTGCATCGTAACCACCAAATGCTGTTAGAGACTTAGGCATGTTCATTACTAGGTTCGCATCAACGATTGCCATGTTTGGCGTGATTTCGTAGTCAGCTAGTGGGTATTTAGCACCAGTCTTGTCGTCAGTAACAACCGCGAATGGAGTAACTTCTGAACCAGTACCTGAAGTTGTAGTGATACATACAAGCTCAGCTTTTTTACCCATTTTAGGGAACTTGTAGATACGTTTACGGATGTCCATAAAGCGCATTGCTAGTTCTTCAAAGTGAGTTTCTGGGTGCTCGTACATTACCCACATGATTTTCGCTGCATCCATTGGTGAACCACCGCCTAGCGCTAGGATAACGTCAGGTTGGTAGCTAGCCATTTGAGCCGCACCTTTTTCTACTACAGACAGTGTTGGGTCAGCTTCAACATCGAAGAATGTTTGAACTTCCATGCCTTGAGCTTTTAGTAGGCTTACTACGTCATCTGCGTAACCGTTGTTGAATAGGAAACGGTCAGTTACTAGGAATGCACGTTTCTTACCTTCTAGATCGCCCAGTGCGATTGGAAGGCTACC
The DNA here is from genome assembly GCF_024181865.1 of Vibrio sp. Y58_MX_L22. Taxonomy (NCBI): domain Bacteria; kingdom Pseudomonadati; phylum Pseudomonadota; class Gammaproteobacteria; order Vibrionales; family Vibrionaceae; genus Vibrio; species Vibrio sp. Y58_MX_L22. The sequence goes on along the minus strand of NZ_JAMZAN010000004.1, from coordinate 19,696 downwards.
ACGACGGAAGTAGATTGACTTAGGTAGTTTATGCCACAACATGTTTTCAGCTCGCTTCGCTACAGTTTTCTTGTTGATTAGGTGTTTAGGACCTACGTTCTCAGAGATAGAGTTACCACCCCAAGAACCACAACCTAGCGTTAGAGATGGCGCAACGTTGAAGTTGTACAAGTCACCGATACCGCCGTGAGTAGTCGGGATGTTGATTAGGATACGAGCTGTCTTCATCTTGTCACCGAAGTAACGGATACGATCAGCGTTAGTATCTTGGTTAGTGTAAAGACCAGATGTGTGGCCGATACCACCAATCTCAACCATAGTTACCGCTTGAGCAACCGCGTCTTCGAAGTTGTCAGCACGGAATAGACCTAGAGTTGGAGATAGTTTCTCGTGAGCGAATGCGTCATCGTGAGATACTTTGCCCAGACCTTCACCAACAAGAACTTTAGTGTCTGCTGGAACTTTAACGCCTGCCATTTCAGCGATTGCTGCTGCTGGCTGACCTACGATTTTCGCGTTTAGCGCGCCATCGATAAGAAGCACTTTACGAACTTTATCAGCTTCTGCTTTGCTTAGGACATAAGCTTTGTGAGAAGCAAAACGCTCTTTCACTTCGTCGTATACTTCATCAACTACGATTGCAGCTTGCTCAGAAGCACATACTACACCGTTGTCGAAAGTCTTAGACATAAGGATAGAAGCAACAGCACGTTTGATGTCTGCTGTTTCATCGATAACAACCGGAACGTTACCTGCACCTACACCGATTGCTGGCTTACCAGAAGAGTAAGCGGCTTTAACCATGCCAGGACCACCAGTTGCAAGGATAAGCGCGATGTCATCGTGTTTCATTAGAGCGTTTGAAAGCTCAACAGAAGGCTGGTCGATCCAACCGATGATGTCTTTTGGTGCGCCTGCTGCTACTGCTGCATCTAGAACGAGTTTAGCTGCATCGTTAGTTGAGTTTTTCGCACGTGGGTGTGGTGAGAAGATGATACCGTTACGAGTCTTCAAAGAGATTAGAGATTTGAAGATCGCTGTAGAAGTTGGGTTAGTCGTTGGTACGATACCGCAGATGATGCCTACAGGCTCAGCGATAGTCATAGTACCTAGGTTGTCATCCTCTTCTAAGATGCCACACGTTTGTTCGTCTTTGTATTTGTTGTAGATAAACTCAGAAGCGAAGTGGTTCTTGATTACTTTATCTTCAACAATACCCATACCAGATTCTTCTACCGCTTGTTGAGCTAGCGGGATACGGGCCTGGTTAGCTGCAAGCGATGCTGCACGAAAGATTTTATCTACTTGCTCTTGAGAGTAAGTAGCGAACTCTTCTTGCGCTTTCTTAACGCGAGCAACCATTGCATCTAGTTCAGCCATATTAGTTACAGGCATAGGGAATCTCCTAAAATTAACAAATATTAAAAACTTTTTACTAAGGCTATTACTTATCGTTTTTACTGTTTATCAGTCACTTAGAAAACAAACGTCTTAGTAAATTGCTTTCAGGACTGAGTATAATATTTCAGAGTGTGAAAAAAATTGACTTGGATCAGTTCTCACCACCTAAATACTACCAAAGTGGTGCCTCATCACACCAAAATGACATAAATCACTGATAAACAAATAAATTAACTTTCATTTTTTATTGAGTAAAAAAGAAGCAAATGGACAAATAAATAAAAGAAACTACAACAACCTGTAAAAAAGTTTCATTTTTGACCAACAAAATTACATGTAGGCCCAATTCTTTGTGCTACTGAGAGTATATCGAACCGAATACATCTCTCTACAAACCACCTTGGTTTTTATCAAAAATGTGCGAATGTTAACGTTTATGTAAAACAGTGCGATTTATCAGCAACTTTATACGTAACATTTCCTTTCCAGATTAGATACAGTTTATTAAAGAATTAGTTTTTCTCACTTAAATGGCAGGGAATGCGTTAGTTTTTTTCATTTCTTACAACCTAACTTTTGCCTTACATTACGCCCAAATTACCCCTTCTCCTTTTCACTAATGTGAACTTTGATGAGTACGCAACATGCAAACTTTTGAACTTGCTATCTTCTTGCAGTTTTTTCTCGGTTTGGTCGCCGCAGTAAACCCTGTTGGTATCATGCCTGTGTTTGTGTCACTAACCGGGCATATGACACCAGACGAAAAGCGCAATACGGCAACAACAGCAAATGTGGCTGTTGCGGTCATCCTGATCATTTCGCTTTTTGCTGGTCAGTTACTGTTAGACATGTTCAGTATTTCTCTGGATTCGTTTCGTGTCGCTGGCGGGTTGCTATTACTTAGCATCGCATTCTCGATGATGAGCGGTAAACTGGGGGAAGATAAGCAGAACAAACAAGAGAAAACGGAATACGTCAGTCGTGAACAGATTGGTGTGGTCCCTCTTGCAATGCCTTTAATGGCAGGTCCTGGTGCAATCAGTTCGACTATTGTTTATGGTGCACGCTACCCAAGCATGTTCGATACCGTGGGCATTAGTATTACGATTGGTTTGTTCTGCCTTTGTTCATGGCTATTATTCCGTTCTGCCCCATTGATCGTACGATTTTTAGGTCAAACTGGAATCAACGTCATTACTCGTATCATGGGTTTGATATTGGGCGCGCTTGGCATAGAGTTCATTGCGAATGGCTTACGCAACTTATTTCCAGGATTAGCCTGAGTTTCTATAAAATTGTATGATAGAGCGATTCAACAATGGATCGCTTTGTCATGACGACTGACTCTCTTAAACATACTCTATATGTCACCATTTTTGGTACTCATACCAAAGCTGGTAAAACGTTCGATATTGCTCTCATTATCGCGATCATCAGTTCGTTAATCGTACTGGTGTTAGATTCGATACCCTCCGTTCGGGCCGAGTGGGAAAAAGAGCTGAAGTTTATTGAATACACATTTACTGGCCTATTCACGATTGAATACCTTCTAAGGCTTTATTGCTCTCCTAAACCTGCCGCCTACGCAAAGAGTTTTTATGGTGTCGTCGATTTACTTGCGATTTTGCCCACCTATTTAGCACTCTTCTTCCCATCCGCTTCGTTTATGGGTGTGATCAGGGCGCTGCGAGTGATGCGAATATTCCGCATACTCAAGTTAGTCCGATACCTCCAAGAGTCCAATATCCTCTTACGTTCACTGCTTATGGCGCGCAGAAAGATTTTTATCTTCTTTAGTTCCGTCGCCATTATGGTAACGATTTTCGGCTCATTGATTTTTATCATTGAAGGACCTGAAAACGGATTTACTAGCATTCCTAAAAGTATTTATTGGGCGATCGTGACCATCACAACGGTTGGTTATGGTGACTTGGTCCCTCAAACAGACCTAGGTAAAGGGCTTGCATCACTCACCATGTTACTGGGTTATTCCATTTTGGCGGTACCTACAGGTATTTTCACTGCCGAACTGCACCAAGAGATGCAATCGCACAAAGTATTGGTGAAATGCCCAAACTGCTCCCACGCAGGGCACGACTCTGACGCAATTTACTGTAAACATTGTGGTAGTGAACTGGCCGATCCAGACAAAAGAGTCGTTCGAACGGAAGACGACGCATGAAAAAAGAGCTCCCTAAGGAGCTCTTTTATTTTGTCATCAAATAAAGGATTGATGTGATTATGCTTTCTCAGACAAAATAATTCGCAGAGTACGACGCAATGGCTCCGCAGCACCCCAAAGCAGTTGGTCACCAACAGTGAAAGCATTTAGGAAATCATCACCCATTGCCATCTTACGTAGACGACCCACTGGTACAGACATTGTGCCCGTAACTTTTGCCGGCGTTAGCTCTTGAGCAGTGATGTCACGGTCGTTAGGAATCACTTTCACCCAATCGTTATGAGTGGCGATGATTTCTTCGATTTCGTCCATTGGTACATTTTGTTTAAGCTTGATAGTAAGTGCTTGAGAGTGACAACGCATCGCGCCAATACGCACACAAGTACCGTCAATTGGAACAGGTGAACTTTGAGAACCCAAAATTTTATTCGCCTCAGCGCCCGCTTTCCACTCTTCTTTACTCTGACCATTATCGCGCTTCACATCGATCCATGGGATCAACGAACCAGCTAGTGGCACACCGAATTTATCTGTAGGGAAAGAGCCGCTGCGCATTGTATCCGCGACTTTCTTATCGATATCTAGGATAGAGCTTGATGGGTTTGCAAGTTCAGAGCTAACAGAGTCATTGATAACGCCCATTTGCGAGATCAATTCACGCATATTTTGCGCACCAGCACCAGATGCGGCTTGGTAAGTCATTGCGCTTGTCCACTCAACAAGGCCTTTCTCAAATAGACCACCTAGCCCCATTAGCATTAAACTAACCGTACAGTTACCACCGACAAATGTGTTCGTGCCACCGTGGATGCCTTGTTGGATTTGCTTTAAGTTCACTGGATCAAGTGTGATGATCGAATCTTCAGCCATACGTAGCGTGGAGGCCGCGTCAATCCAGTAGCCTTTCCAACCAGCCTGACGAAGTGCAGGGAAAACTTTTTCTGTGTAGCTACCACCTTGACAGGTGATTACCGCATCAAGCTGTTTTAAGCTTTCAATATCATACGCGTCTTGCAGTAAGCCTGCGTCTTTTCCTAAGTTAGGAGCAGGAATACCAACTTGAGAAGTACTGTAGAATACTGGTTCGATTAGGTCGAAGTCTTTCTCTTCAACCATACGCTGCATAAGGACTGAACCAACCATACCGCGCCAACCAACTAAACCAACTCTCATCGTATTAACTCTCCATGTATTAAAAAACCTACCCCATAGTTAATTTTTCACAGCAAAATCTCAACCCCTATTTTGTAAATAAGCGCGTTTTTTAACCTTTTCCTCTGAAAAACAGGGTTACACGAGATTTTTTAGTGTTTGGTTTGCGGTTTTAACCATTTTTCAAGTAGGGAAAGCACTTTAGCCCCCTAATTGGTCTTACCACTCAATGAGAAAATAACACATGAAGCACAATAATTTCACATCACACAACATTTAAAACCAAAAAAGTTAAAACAAACTAACAGTTAATTTCACAAGCAAACGTTTTTACCGACGAACATCAAGATAAAACACCAAATGTTCGAAATATAATTTTTGTTAATGTATGTTATGCGCGATTACAACAAGGAGCGCCTTCCTCTATTGCTCCAAGATTGACAGAGGCACATATGAAGCAAGTTACACCACGCCTACCAAGCTTGATACAGGTATTTATCTCGCTCGGTTTATTTCTCCTGCTGGCATTTTCGTTCACAGCCAAGCTAGACCTACCGATTCAGCTAGCGCTATACATCGGTTGGTTCATTGTCATGATATTGGGCATAAAGCTTGGCCATCAGTATAAAGATCTGGAAAAAGCAGCACTAAATGGCATTTCCAATGGACTTGGAGCCGTTTTAATCCTTTTGGCCGTTGGCGCGCTTGTAGGTACTTGGATCTCTGGTGGTATTGTTCCAACCATTATTTACTACGGCCTTAAAGCAATCCACCCTTCCATCTTTTTGCTCGCGACCATGATCATCTGTTCATTGACTGCGCTAGCGACTGGCACGTCTTGGGGTGCGGCTGGCACGGCAGGTATTGCAATGATGGGTATCGGTCAAGGTCTTGGTGTTCCTGCGCCAATCACTGCAGGTGCCGTACTTTCAGGCTGTTACTTTGGTGACAAAATGTCGCCTCTATCGGATTCAGTAATCCTTGCTTCATCTATGTCTAACGTTGAAGTGATGGAACATATTAAAGGCATGTTGCCGATAGCACTCATTAGCTACATTATTACAGGCATTATGTTTACTGCATTTGGCTTCCACTACGCAGGTCAAGTTGACATGAGCCAGGTAGACTCTGTCATTAAAGCGATGGAACAGCAGTTCTACATCACCCCTTACTCATTTGTTCCTGTGATCATCGTATTGTCACTTCTAGCGATGCGTATGCCTTCATTCCCAGTGATCAGTTTTGGTTCTCTGCTAGGTATTATTTGGGCAGTGATGATCCAAGATGTCGATTTCCTAACCGCGTTCAACACGGCTTGGGCTCCGTTTGCAATCTCATCTGGCGTAGATTTCATTGACTCAATCCTTAACCGTGGCGGCATGTCTTCAATGCTTGGGTCGGTAGCGGTTATCGTATTCGGCCTTGGTTTTGGCGGTCTACTAGATAAAGTAGGCGTGCTAGAGACTATCGCGAAGCTGTTTGAAAAACGCGTTCAAAGTGCAGGTTCATTGGCAACAAGCACAATTGGTACGGCCTTTATGGGCAACGTATTTGGTTCAGCGATGTACGTTTCACTTATTCTGACCCCAAAAATCTGTGCGAAGAACTATGACCGTCTAGGCTACAAACGTAAGAATTTGTCTCGTAACGCAGAATTTGGCGGCACGCTAACCTCAGGTATGGTCCCTTGGAGTGACAACGGTATCTACATGGCCAGTATTTTGGGTGTTGCTACACTGTCTTATGCCCCGTTTATGTGGCTGAGTTTTGTATGTATCATCGTAACGATCTTCACTTCTTACATGGGTTGGTTTGTTGATAAGTGCGAACCAACAGCAGAAGCAGTTGAAGAAGCTGAAGGCAAATTAAAGCAGCAAACCGCTTAACTTCGCAGAGATAGGAAGAACCTACCTTCCGAATTCAATACTAAAAAAGAGCGCTTTAAAGCGCTCTTTTTTTATTTCCAAAACAAATCGTTAGCTTTGTTTGACTGGCGTTTTCACGGCTGCACGCTTCCCAAACCAATAGCCCAATCCAAGCGGTGCAAAGAATATAACGGCAATGAACAGAATAAAGTAGATGATGGTACTTTTGACAAGTTCAATCAGCTTAGTCATGGCGAGATTCACAACCTCTTGCGACACTCGATCCATATCTTGAGCAAACTTCTCGCGCTCATGGGTAATGATCTGTGCGATTTCTTGGCGCTCTCTGGCAACCATCAGCTCTATAGCTTGGCGTTCTTCACCCAACTGAGATAAACGCGCCTCCGTCCTTTGATCGATATCGTCAACCAAGGGTTGTAACTCCAGCGCCATTTGTTCTGCCAAATAGCGCATGTACTCTGGGTTGTTATCGATAAAATCCCTCATCGAATCAGCGGTAACTTGCAAACTATTGAGCGCCGCATTGACTTTTTCGATACTGGCAGAGCTATTCAAGGCCAACAACTGCGCTTTCCACGTCATAATTTTTGGTGTCTGCTCTGATACCAGACTTAGACGATCAGAGACATCCCCGAGTGCTTCTGGCATCGTGCCTAGCGTTGTAACGGCTTCCTCTTCGCTAATTTGGTTTGCATCTAACCACCTACGGTAAGCCGGAGTCCTAATCATGCTTAAATCAGCGAATGGATGCTGCTTGGCGAACTCTGCAACAAACGTTTTTGTCTTGATGTATGCTTCTTTCTTCAATAAAGATTGAGCCAGTTTATCTACCTCTTTCGCTAAATAAACGGAAACTAACTTAGCCTCATCAGACGCAAAGAGCTCATTACCAGAAGCGGTAGTAAAGAACTGTTCCATTTGTAGCGTGAAAGTCCATGTATCAATCAGTGCAGCCATTGGGGACACTTGGTATGCAGAAGCTTGGATGCCTTCTTCAGCATTTATCTTCCAAAGTAAAATATAAGATTGATGAACTTTATCATGAGGCTCATATTGTTCGTGTAGTGCGTCTGCTGCTTGCTCAACCTGAGCAAAAAACTGCTGCGCATACTCACGAGTCAAAAGACGCATATTGAGCTCTTGTTTGGTAAGAGGGACGGTTTGACTCTCGATCTTGACTTCGAGCAGGGAGCACCCTGAAAGCATCATAACCAGCCCTATCAACATCATTGAAGACATTCGGCGAACGGACATGAAAACACCTTTAACAAATTGTATAGAACAGGAATAAAGCGAACTAAGTCATATAGTTCGAACCTTTATTACCTCAACTCTTATGACATTAAGTCAGAGCAATATCAATCTGTTAGCGCTTCTGTTATCTTTTCACTATTGATAACATTATTAGCAAAAAGTATGGTTTGTTTTAGGACATCATCTAAACATGCCAACTTCTCTTCCGGCACTTTTTGCCCTTGTTTAATCAACAGTTCAATATCACCCGAAATACAGTGCAATGGCATTGCACCTAAACTCCCTGAGACCCCTTTAAGGCTGTGTGCGGCTCTTTGCGCTTGCTCTTTATCCTCTTCTAACAGCTGATACATTTTAGTGCCATCGCCAGAGTGGTCCTGAATAAAGACCTCCAGTAACATCCGCACAGCGCCCTCGTCACCAGACAGAGAATCTAACATTTTATTGATATCTATGTACGGCTCACGTTCCACTACTTCTACTTGTGATGAATTCACCTCATTACAACTTTCTTCGTTCATTTGGACGTTTTGAAAGTTTTCTGACTGAGCTGAGGGAACAGTGTTAGCTCCATTTTCATCATCGCCAACTTGCTCTGACTTTTTATCATCGGTTCTGGGTAGTGGTATCGGTTGAATCGTTTTTGGGGAGAAGGCTCCCCATGAAATGAGGAAAAGGAGCAAACCACTGATTACAGACAACCAAACAATAAAAGTCATTAGCTTCTGTTCCAACTGATCATTTATCGAAGTTAACTGGTTCGGGAAATCTGGATTAAGCAGTTGATTGGATAAATAACTGCCCTGTGCCTGAGCAGATAGTGCGCTTGAGGTTTGAGCAAGCTGGCGCTGAAGAGCACTTCGCTCTTCGGGAGAGAGCGTCTCTGATTCAATAAAAAGTCGGTCTAAGTCACGGTAAGTATCGCTATTCGTTGCAGAGTCACTAAAGACAGACTCAAAAACAAGCGCACCTAAGCGATAGTACATTGCCTGAATTTGCTCAGAGTTTTCTGTTCGAGCACGGCTGCTTCGTAACTGTTCTGCTAACGAAACCAATTCACTGTCACTTCTTACAAAAGCTCGAGCACTTTCTAAAAATCGGTCGGTCGTATAAAGTAATTGAGTGATGTCTGGTGTGATTTTCCCTTCAGAAAACTCACTTTCAAGCTGTAATCGAACTGCATAAGCCAACTGAAGTTTCAGTGAAATTTGGTCGACGTGTTTAACACGGTAAGGCAGATCGAAGTTAAAAAAGTGCCTGACTTCTTCAACTTTACTTCCTAACTCATTTACAGTCGAAATCGTTTGAATCGTTTGTTTGGCTTGCAGCCAAATGCCAAGTGCTAAAACACACCACAAAACGAACCAGAACCAAACAAACCGCCGTATTCCTTCTTTTAGCTTCAGCAACACTTGCCCCTCGCATATCTCCATTAATTACAAGCATATACTATGGATGTTTCTTATTCACATAAAAAAAGAGAGCCGTTTGCTCTCTTTATTTAACGATATGATTTTAATTGCGACTTAACTGATCTTTTAGATTTGGAGGCGTCCCTTTAATCGTTAAGGTATCCGTCTCTGGATCATAAAAAATACGCTCGCCAAGTAAGAGACTATCGAAGCTAATATTCAAACCACCACCAGCTCCAACAAATTTAGTCAGTTTGCGAACCGTCGCACGATCACCTGGGAAAGACTCTTCAAGTTCGTACCCTTGCTCTTTGGTGAAATCCATAAAGCTCGTGCCATCTTGGCTTTGAGGAAGCTCTCCGGAAAGTTCTGAGATTTGAACTTCATCACCGGATTTAATTTGCTCATTGCAGTAGTCGTAAACTTGTTTCTTGTACTCGTTCACTTCTTGCTTTTCTAGCTTCGAGTCAGCACAAAAATCATCCACCGCCTGCATCAACACTAAGTTTTGTTGTTTAGTATCTAAGCCAATATCCGCTTGCAGAAAATCTAGGAAGAAGTCCGCCACTTTACGGCCAACACGTCCTTTAATGTATTGCAGATAACGATTGGATTCCTTGTCGGTCTCGTAGCTCGACAGGTCGATGCGTGCGGCAATATCCATTTTGGTGATATCTAAGTAATCTGTCGCACTGATGTCCAAACCTTCGGTCACTTTTAAACTCTGATTCATTGGTAAGATACCGATGAACAAGTAGTCCGTTGCTAAACTCTGATACTCAGCGAAAACCAAGATACCTTCATCCGCAAATGGGTACTTAATCAACTCTTCTTTCAAGCGATTTGCACTAATTTGTGAGAAGTCGTAAAAATCTCGCTCTCCTTTGCGCATTTCTTGAAGCCAAAATTGAAATTCGCTGTCTGACTGGAAAGCGCCAAAACCTTTACCAGCTTTAGAATGGAATACTCGGTGAAGCTCAGCGACTAAGTTTTCTGTAGATGCATCGTTCTCTAATGATGCTGGACGAAAGTTTACAACCAGCTCGTCCTGATCGTTTTTGCACAGTTGATGCAGAATAACGTTTGAAAGATGAAGACTCATAGTGATTTTATCTTGCTACAAGGTTTTAGTTGATGGGCATTGTAGGTTATCATAAGCCGCTTTTACTATCATTATTAGAGTCTTTATGCCGATTACATCTAAATATACTGACGAGCAAGTAGAAAAAATTCTTGCTGAAGTAGCAACAGTTCTTGAAAAACATGCTGCTTCTCCTGAGTTGACGCTAATGATTGCCGGAAATATCGCAACCAATGTCTTAAATCAACGTGTTGCTGCTTCACAACGCAAAGCGATTGCTGAAAAATTTGCTCAGGCGCTGATGTCTTCTTTAGAAACACCAAAAACACACTAATCACGGACAATAGAACACATACATGGTAGACAGCGGAAACTCATACGGCGAACGTGTATCTCGACTAGTTGGTTGGGGTCACTGGTTTGCATTCTTCAATATCGTTGCATCGATGTTGATAGGCACACGCTACATTGTTCAGTCTCCTTGGCCCGAGACGTTACTTGGTCAGTTTTATCTGGCGGTTTCTTGGGTTGGTCACTTTGGCTTTCTAGTTTTCGCACTTTACTTGCTTGTTCTATTCCCGTTGACGTTTATCCTGCCATCGCGGAAGTTGTTCCGTTTGGTGGCAGTGATTTTCGCAACCGTTGGGCAAACCATATTATTAATTGATACCCAAGCGTATCAGTCGATCAATTTGCACTTAACTCCCGTTGTCTGGGAGTTACTATTCAGCGAAGACAAAAGTGCGCTCAGCACTGACCTACAACATTTATTTGTTGTGATGCCGCTGATCTTCCTTATTCAACTCGCACTATCCGAATGGGTATGGCGAAAACAGCGCAAACTATCTCATAAGCACGTAGGACGCCCTCTCGCGGCCGTCTTTTTCCTCAGCTTTATGACCAGCCATTTGGTTTACATTTGGGCAGATGCGTATTTTTACAACCCAATTACTAGCCAGCGTTCAAACTTCCCGTTGTCTTACCCGATGACAGCGAAGAGTTTTATGGAAAAACATGGTCTACTTGACCGTGAGGAATACCTAAAACGTTTAGCAGAAAACGAAGGCAACGTAGAGTTAGTCAACTACCCTCTTGAAAAGCTTGAGTTTAACCGCCGAGTTAATAAGCTCAATGTGTTGATGATCAGCATAAACAATTTACGAGCGGATGCGCTGAACCAAGAAGAGATGCCTAACCTCTATGAGTTTGCTGAAAACAATCAGAACTTCCGTAATCATTACAGCTCAAGTAATGATACATACGGGGCCTTTGGTTTGTTCTACGGCTTACCGACTAGTTATGCATCAAGCATCAAGGCGCAAGGTGCGTCCCCAGTATTGCTCGATGTACTGAAAGATCAGGGCTACAACTTTGGTTTATTCAGTGGCAGTGGGTTTGAAGATGATCTCTACTCAGAAATTGTTTTCCGCGACTTGAACTTAGCGGAAGACCTAGATGGCACGCAAGCTCATACCGATAAACAATCTATCGCAAACTGGAATACATGGTTAGCAGAGAAAGCAAGTCAGCCATGGTTTAGTTACATCGAAGTCACCACCGTTGATAATTTTGAATCGATTCCTTCAAATAATGACGAAGAAATGCCCGCAAGTGAGCGATTCAAAAAAGCTTATGAATATGCAGTGAAGTCGGCGGATAGAACTATCGCCGGTATTATTGATGAACTAGAAACGACGGGACAACTGACAAACACCATCGTAATCATCACTTCTAATCACGGTAGTGAATTTAACGAAACCAATACGAACAGCTGGGGAGCAAACAGCAACTACAGCCGTTATCAATTACAAGTTCCGATGGTGATCCATTGGCCTGGAATGCTAGCTGGCGAATTTAATCACAGCACAAGTCACTTGGACCTCTCAGTTACACTGTTGCAAGATATGCTCGGCGTATCTTCCAACCCATATGATTACAGTAGTGGTCGCAACCTATTCGATGAAAGTCGTCGTCGCTGGATCTTGGCGGGCGATACTCGCGAGCTTGCCTTAATTACTAGCTCACAAACCACAGTGATCGATAAGTTTGGCAACTACAAGCTGTATGACAAAAACTACAAACGACTTCGAGATGATGCACCGAAGTTGCCAGTTTTGATGCAAGGTTTAACTGAGTTACAGCGTTTTTATTCTAAAAACGATTAATACCTAGCAATCCATATACTATTCAAACTCCCCTTTTTGGGGAGTTTTTGTTTATTTAAACAACACAAACCACAAATTTGCGCAGTAAACATCCAATCAGTTCAACTAGGGGTTTACAACATTTTCAAAGCCTTATATTATGCGCCTCAACAACGGAGAGATGGCTGAGTGGTTGAAAGCACCGGTCTTGAAAACCGGCATACGTTAATAGCGTATCTAGGGTTCAAATCCCTATCTCTCCGCCACTTTTAGAAAAAGCCCGCTAAGAAATTAGCGGGCTTTTTCGTATCTCCAGACTTAAAAAGATTTGTACAAATCACTTACCACTTCTTGAACGCAACTAAGCACTCCGCCACACTCAGAAAGAACCCACAAAAAATTAATGCCCTTTTCGTTCGTTCCAGTGTTGAATCAATTTGATATTTACGTCTAGTTGTATCTACTCATCAATAAAGACTTCTTTAGCGGCATTGATAAGCTGCAAATGGATTGGGACGAGGTCAGCATGATTCGTTCGATATCCACCTCCAACGACAGCTGCGACAGGGATACCTCGAGATTTCACTGTTTGCATTAAAAATCTATCACGTTCTAAAATCCCTTGCGTCGACACATCAAAATATCCAAGCTCATCGTCTTGATGTATATCGACACCAGCATCGTAGATAACCAAATCAGGGCGATGAAGATTAAGTGCCATATCGACCACTTCTTTAAACGCCATTAAAAAATCCTCATCACCTGTTCCTCGCACCAAAGGCACATCGAGGTCAGACTGAGGCTTCCTCGCTGGAAAGTTTTTATCACAGTGGAAAGAAAGCGTGATAATATCTGGCTCATCGTCACATAAAGTTGCTGTTCCATCCCCATGATGAACATCACTGTCAATGATCAATACTTTATCGACATGCTCAACTTCGAGTGCTTGCCTAGCCGCGATCACTAAGTCATTAAATAAACAAAAACCACTACCAAACTCTTTGTGTGCGTGATGATACCCACCACTCAAATGAATGGCCACTCCGTACTCAAGTGCCTTTTTTGCGGTCAGAGCCGTGCCCGCTGCTGAAGTTAGCGTTCTGGTAATGAGAGACTCACTCCAAGGAAAACCTATTCGGCGCATCTTCGCAGCTGGCATGTTTCCACTAACAAGCAACTCGACGTATTCCTCGTCATGAACACGTTTTACTTCCCCAACAGTTAATGCTTCGGGCTGGAAAAACTGCGTGTGCTCTTTCCAGTTATCTTTCTCCATGTGCACCAATACCGATTCATAGAGGTACTGGTATTTCATAATTGGGTAACGATGCCCCTCTGGCAACTCAAGTTGAGAATAAATCGGGTGGTAGATAAATGGCAGCATGAGAAATTCTTAATAACAATGGTAACGAAATAGTATCAACTTCAAGGGTTGAATAAAATGCAATTTAATTGATAATGATTTTCAATATCAATTAAATTTAATATACATATGAATTCTACTTTCTTTGCTATTCTCGGCGCACTGTTTGGCTCTCTTTGTGCTCTGTCCCTATTTTCATCTCTCGTTGTTGGTGCGTGGTGGTTGGTTGATTTTATTGTGCTTAGCTAACACAATGACTTTCAACTGAAATCAAAAAAACATAGGTGTTTGTATGAGTCAAACCGTCTTTATTACCGGAGCAAATCGCGGCATTGGCCTTAGCTTAACTGAGCTGTACCTGAACCAAGACCACCAAGTACATGCTACTAGCCGCTCCTTAGAGAACAGTTCAGAACTACAAACTCTAGCCTCACAATTCAGCAATCTAGTTTTGCACGAACTGGATGTCACGCACTACGAACAAGTCGCTAAGCTTGCCGATAAACTCCCTGCCATCGACTTACTCATCAATAATGCAGGATATTACGGCCCCAAGGGATATGGCTTTGGAAATACTGACGTAGAAGCATGGCGTAAAGTCTTCGAAGTAAACACCATTGCTCCGTTAAAACTGGTTGAGCACTGTTACCCTCGCTTACAACAAGGCAAGATAAAAAAGATTGCTTGTATCTCATCAAAAGTGGGGAGCATGACCGAAAACACGTCCGGTGGCGGTTATATTTATCGCTCATCGAAAGCGGCGCTTAACTCGGTTGTGAAAAGCTTAAGTAATGATTTAACACCTGAAGGATTTACCGTTTTAGCGCTTCACCCTGGTTGGGTAAAAACGGCAATGGGCGGACCAAATGCATTGATAGATACGCAAACCTCCGCACAGGGCCTCGCGAACGTGATAGAGCTGAGTACACCGCAACTTTCAGGTCGATTTATTAACTACGATGGTACTGAGTTACCTTGGTAGCAGCATTAAGACACAACCATCACTAAACCAAATACCATCAAAGCCAGGCTTCATAATCGTGACTTGGTTGGCAAACATAATGTTCATCAGTGATCCACCAGCATAATTCGCGCAATCTAACTTGAATTTATCTACATCCAATCCAGACTTAGGAAAAAGTAGAACAAATAAGGAGAAAGCACGATGGCAGCAGATAGGGATTTGGTTAATTTTAGCGAAGAGCACGAACTAAATTACTGCTTGAGAAGTGCTGGTAAACGCCAAACTCAAGCGAATCGAGATACATTAGTTGACTTGGGCAACCAGGTGAAAGAGGTACTGGACAAACGCGTGTTAACTCAAGGTGAAGTAAGAGGCGCGATCCAAAACCACGGTGACCTGTTCGAGTAATCTATTTTCAAGCATGCGCGGTGTTTAATTACACCGCGCTTGTCCTATGCCTGCTTACCTTTGGTTGCACGAGATTTAGTCGCGCCACCATTCTTTGAATAACTGCGCTTTTTACGTTTAAACGCAGGACGTTCCACCTTGGGTAGATGACGTAATGAATCAGGGATAGGGCCTGCTTTTACTTGTGCCATCAAGCTATCAATGCGTTGTTCCAGTGCTTGCATGAACGGCTGATATGCTTGATTTCTCTCTGCCATACCTTGTAACTGGTGCTCCCAATGAGCCGTCATATCAGGGTATGTTGAATCTTCTGGCAAGGCATGAATGAGACCTCTTCCCGCAGGAGAACTGAGAATTGACTTACCTTGACGCGTAAGCAGTTGGCGTTTGAACAGCGTGTCCAAAATACCAGCGCGAGTCGCTTCCGTGCCTAGCCCATCAGTGTCACGAAGGATTTTTTTCAGTTCTTTATCCGCAACGTAACGGGCGATCCCGGTCATCGCTTGCAACAGCGATGCCTCGGTAAAATGCTTTGGTGGCTCGGTTTTTCGGTCTTTTATTTCCCCTTCACGACAAGTTAACACGGTGCCTTCGGGTAGCGGTGGCACGGCATCAATACCTTCATCTTCCTTGTCAGTTTTGCCCATTAGCGCTTTCCAACCCGGCGAAACTAACTGACGACCTTTCGCGACAAACGTACCGCCAGCGATATCGAA
Source organism: Vibrio sp. Y58_MX_L22 (assembly GCF_024181865.1). Classification (NCBI taxonomy): domain Bacteria; kingdom Pseudomonadati; phylum Pseudomonadota; class Gammaproteobacteria; order Vibrionales; family Vibrionaceae; genus Vibrio; species Vibrio sp. Y58_MX_L22. Next base: position 3,733 of record NZ_JAMZAN010000004.1, on the reverse strand, counting down.
AACCAATTTAGCTTCTGCGTAAACCGCCGCCGGATAGAACTGCATGAGGTACTGGCGCGCAATCAATTGATACACTTTCATCTCATTGCCGGAAAGCGCATTCACATTAGCTTGCTTCGGTGTAGGGATAATCGCATGGTGCGCATCCACTTTTTTATCGTTCCAGGCTTTGGACTTTAATGTTAAGTCTGCTCCCTGAACGGCAACTTGCAACTCTTTTGCGTTATTCGCAATAGCAGTTGTCACCGTCCCTGCTTGTGAGTAGTGTTCCATTGGTAAATAGCGACAATCTGAACGCGGGTAAGTGATCAGCTTGTGCTTTTCATACAATGCCTGACAAGTATCTAGTACTTGTTGCGCACTCATACCATAGCGCTTCGCGGCATCGATCTGTAAAGCAGATAACGAATAGGGTAATGGTGCTGATTGCTTGGTTTGCTTTTGTTCCGACTCTGTTACTTTTGCGGGTTGATTTGCGATACGGTTTGCAACATTTTCCACCAACTTACGGTTTAATACTCGACCTTCTTCGTCCTGCCAAGGCTTACATGCCTCACTTGGCTTCCAACGAGCACGAATATCAAAAGTACCATTGGCGTCTTGATATGGGATCAGAGCATGTAGGGTAAAATAGTCCTTCGGGACAAAGTTTTCGATTTCCTCATCACGACGCACCACTAAGCCAAGAACTGGCGTTTGCACTCGCCCTACCGAGAGAACACCTTGATACCCTGCTTTTTGACCAAGCAAGGTATAAGCACGAGACATGTTCATGCCATACAACCAATCAGCCCGAGAGCGAGCCAATGCAGAAACTGAAAGTGGGATAAACTCGCGATTACTGCGCATAGAACTGAGTGCGCGTTTCACCGCAGGTAAGTTCAAGTCGGAAATCAGCAAACGCTGTGTGGATTCCTTCTTGGTTTTAGATAACTTGCAATAGTCCAGAACTTCATCAACTAACAGCTGACCCTCTCGATCTGGGTCTCCTGCATGAATGACTTCTTTAGCTTCTTTGAGCAATTTACGAATCACTGTTAATTGCTTACTTGCACTTTTCCTCGGTCTGAGCTGCCATTGCTGCGGAACAATTGGTAAATCTGCCATATTCCACTTTTTGTAACGCTCATCGTAAGCGTCGGGTTCGACCTGTTCGAGTAAGTGGCCGATACACCAAGTAACGATATCCCCGTTCCCACAGCGGATGAATCCTTGATCTTTCTTTTGAGGGTTTGGCAGTGCAGCGGCAATCGCACGGCCTAAACTTGGTTTTTCAGCAATAAACAGACGAGACATAACGTTTTGGAAATAAATATAATTAGGGCCACATTATCGAATGTAGCCCTAATAAATCAAGAAAACTGTATAAATAAACAGTCAGTATATTCGAGTTTTCAGTTATAGAAACTCAACAAACTGAGAAAGATCACGCTCAGGAACTTTCATCGGTGTACAACCAGGCGTGCCTAAGTACAAGAAACCAACAATCTCATCGTCACCTTCTAAACCAAATGCTTGATGAACTTCTGGATGGAACATCCACTTACCTGAGCGCCAAAACCCTTGAAAGCCTTGCGCTACGGCTGCCATTTGCATCGCTTGTACAGCACATCCCGCAGATAAGTGTTGCTCTAGTGCTGGTACTTTCTCATGTTCTGTTACTTTAGCAATAACAGTGATCACCATTGGTGCACGAAATGGGGCATTCTTTACCTTTTCTACCACCGCTTCATCACTATTTTCAGCTTCTGCCGCTTTTACCAAGATATCTGACAGTTTTTTCAAACCATCGCCCTGTGCGATAACGAAACGCCAAGGGGTTAATCCCGCATGGTCAGGCGCACGAAGGCCTGCACGAATGATGTTCTCAAGTGCTTTACCTTCTGGTGCAGGCGCGGATAACTTCGCGATAGATCGGCGATTGAGCAAAAGATCGAGAGCGTCCATGAAAGAATCCTTATTGAATATCGTTGTTATTTTGTTTACGCCACTTTAGCACAATCTGCTCCTGCGAATAACAACCGGTTTTCTGGGGGCTTGATAACGTGCTTCACTTAACATCAAACTGGGTTTAATGTTAATTTATTCGCGAAATGAATAAGTTGAACATAGGCAGGTTGATGAACAAGGACAAACAAAACAGCATTTACGAAAAGATCGTTAATGACGAAGATGCCCGTGCCTGTAAGGCGATTCCTGAATCAGCTTGTCATCAAGTTCCCGGCAACTTTCTTAAAATCATTCTCGCTCAGTTTTTAACGAAGGTCGGCGATGCGTTAATCAACCCTAAAGTCACGTTGCCGTGGATACTACAAAGTCTCGGGGCTCCGGTTTACTTAATTGGTTGGCTGGTTCCTATTCGTGAGTCAGGATCCCTTATCCCACAACTTAGCATCGCGCACTACATCCGACGCATTCCAGTAAGAAAATGGGTCTGGGTAATTGGCAGCATCTTGCAGGCTCTTTCCATATTTGCAATCGGATTGGTCGCATTAACTCTAACAGGAGCAGCTGCGGGTTATGGTGTGATTGCATGTCTTGTGATCTTCAGCCTCTCACGCGGTTTAAATTCCGTCGCATCAAAAGATGTATTGGGCAAAACCATCCCTAAAAACCAACGAGGTCAAGTCAACGGCTGGTCTTCAAGCGCTGCTGGCCTGGTTACGCTGCTTTTCGCTAGCCTTCTGGCACTAGCCTGGTTATGGGACGTAGAGCCGACAGAGCGCTTTTACGGTCTGAGTTTAGGCTTAGCGGGCGTCATATGGCTCATCGCGGCATTCGTCTATGCGCGAATTAATGAGTATGCCGGTGAGGTAGACGGTGGTCGAAATGGCGTCCTCGAAGCATTTAAACAACTCGCGTTACTTAAGACAGACGTGACCTTTCGTCGATTCGTTATCACGCGGACATTATTTTTATGTTCTGCGCTGAGTGCACCGTACTACGTTGTGCTGGCACAGCAATCTCTGGGTGGACAGCTCTGGGTGCTAGCTCTCTTTATGTTTGCGAGTGGCTTAGCCTCCTTTGTGTCAGGTCCTTTCTGGGGAAGAATGTCCGATCGCTCTAGCCGCAGTGTGATGGTCATAGGCGCAATGATGAGCGCGCTACTTGGTGTTGTGTTATTTGTTTACGATACATGGGTCACCGCTAGCCAAAGCGGCCTATTCGTGATTCCTCTGCTTTACTTTTGTGTTTGTATTGCCCACGACGGAATACGAGTCGGACGAAAAACCTATTTAGTTGATATCGCAGAAGGTGACAAACGGACGAGCTATGTAGCCGTGAGTAACACAGTGGTTGGGATAATGCTGCTTCTAATGAGCTCTCTTGGTGTTATTTCGAACTTCTTGAGCCTTTCAGCTGTGGTGTTAGTGTTCTCTTTTATTACTTTTGCTGGCGTGGTAATGGCCAAACAACTGCCAGATATCAGTGACTAGTTCTATACAAAAAAGCTGCGCTCAAAGCGCAGCTTTTATGGTAAATACTGTGCCGTCCTAAATAAGGTTGACACTTTCCACCCCCAAAATTGGAGAGTGTTATGAAATCAACAACTAAAAGAACTCAGCGCGATTACTCCCTCGCTTTTAAACTCACTGTAGTTGATGAGGTTGAAAAAGGAAGCCTCACTTACAAACAAGCCCAAGAGAAGTATGGCATCCAAGGTTGCTCTACGGTTTTGGTTTGGCTTCGTAAGCATGGTCGACTAGATTGGTCTAAAGGGACACCTAACTTT